>JBELAJ010000461.1:0-6725 GCA_049508935.1 Terriglobia bacterium
CTGCCAAGGGTGAATCGCAGGGTTGAAGTTCTCCCAGAGGAAGATCGCGCCCACCCCGATCAGAGTAAGCGCCCAGAAAATCGATCCTCGACGATATCCATAAGTGCTCATGGTTTCCTCTTTACCCTAGCGTCTCGCTTACCGGTTAGTCTCCCTTGCCTCATTCCTAGAGCCTGGGCCCCTCCGGCGGCCGCGGCGGCCTCGCAGAATCGAGAAGTTTCAAAACGCCGATGACGACCAGCAGAACCGGCCACGTCTTCCTGACGCCCCACTCCGGAACAAACTCGCCGATGAGGAAAACGAGGCCCAGAGCGATCAGAAAAACCGGCCCCATCAAACTCGGTCTGCGCGAAAGCGGCGTGCTTGGCGAATAGTCCATATCCTGCCGCGGCCCCTCCCTTCTCTCGCTCTGCTCACCGTTCACTTTTTCCACCACGCTTACTTCCCTTGCTTCACCCGTTCCAATTCCAGGTCCAACTCACGCATCTTGCGCTGGTGCTCCATCTCCTCGATTCGCAATCGCTGGAGGCAATCGATTTCCACATCGCGAATCTTCATCAGATGCACGATCGCGACGATGACGACCACCAAAGCAAACGCGGCCAGCGGGATAATTACCGGCGAATCCATGTCCCTATCACCTCCGCAACCTCTCGATCGTCTTCACGCTGCTCCCCAGCCAGCCCGCCACCGAGTTCAAACCGTCTTTTCAGATGCGCGGCGGTTCTTCTCCTTTTCCATCTCCAGTTCCAACTCCTTCATCTTGCGCTGATGCTCCATTTCGCGAATGCGCAAGTCCTGGTGGAATTGGAGTTCCTTCTCGCGCGACTTGTACCAAAACACGATACCAACAATGCCCAACGGCATGGCAATGGCCAAAAGGGGAATCAACAGAACCGGTTGTATCATGAGTCTCCTTCCCACGCTGGGCCAGCACAGTGCGTCGTCTATTGCGCCTCGAGTCGCGCATTACACGCTCTTCACCGCCCTGGCCTTTTCGAGCTCCAGCTTCGCTTTCTCGATTTCCATCTCCTTCAATTTTCGCTCGTGCTCCATCTCCCGAATGCGCAACTCCTGGTGGGCCTGGAGCTCGCGCTCCCGCATTTTTCTCATGGCGGTGATGCCCACGATAAAAATGACCATCACGAACGCTCCCAGCGGGATAAAGATCGGGTTGGTCAGGATGCTTTCCATGCAGAACCTCCGGCCTAGTGATGTGTCGTGCGCGCTTCCTTGAGTAGCACAGGCACTCTTGCCTGTGCGTCTCGATCACAGCCAGGAGTGGCTGTGCTACTTCGCTGCCTACGGTGTTAACGGACCCTGACCGCCTCCGGGCCCCTGCCTTAAGGTGCGGGCATCTGTAGTGGAGTGCGAGGGAAAAGGTGTACCTCCGCCCGTGGCTGCGCCTCCGCCGCCCCCACCCAGCCTGCGTTGTAGCAGGAGCACGCCGATTACGATGAGCAACACCGGCCAAAATCTGCCGATTTGGCGAAAGACCGGAATGCCGAGATTATCCAATAGGAACAATGCCCCCAGGCCGATCAGCAGCGCGGCGCCCACCGGCGCATTCATCTTCATGTCGCCGAGCCCAAACCATTCCGGGACCGGCTGGCCAAACTGCTTCGCCTTGGCGGTTTGATAAGAGTCAATGACCATATAAAAGTAAAAGGCCGCCGCGCCCAAGCCGAAAATGGTGTCCATAGGGCTGCCCACTTTGTCGCTCAGGGCAATGAGAGAGCCAAAGATCAGCACCTGAACCATGGCCTTGACGATTTGGCCGTTGTAGATAGCCCCCACGCCGGGGATGAAGCCCAAGGCCAATCCAACTCCGGGACTGGGACCGGCCTGCGGGCCGAAGATGGGAGTTTGCAGGCGGGTTGCCAGGCAGGTCTCGCAATAAAGCATTCCGTGCACGTCACGCTTGCAATCCGCGCACAGAGCGCGTCCGCACAAGCCGCAATAGGCGACGGAATCAACTTCAGGATGGTTGGCGCATTTCATGGGTTTTGGCTCCTTACTGACTCGATAATCAAGGGTGGCGGTACGGTTCCATTGTGAAGAGTAGCGCGGGTGCTAGCCATCTCGACGATTCGAGTCTGATTGGCTGCCAGCGCGGGGAATGGCGGCGGCGCGGTGTTGGTCGAGCCCCCTGGTGACGGTTCCGGCTTCGGCCCCTCCTGCTCTTCGGTGGAGTGAGAGCGGAGTTGCCGCAGTCGAGACTCTATCTCGTAGACTACTCGCACGTCGTAAATAAGCCTCTCGCCACGGGCGATGTAGAAGTGTATGCCGCGATCCGCCCGGCCCCACCAGGTGCGTGGGTTCAGGTCCCGGACAGTCAGGTGGCTTAGATTAATTCCTGCCGCGTTAACGATGATGGAGAGTGAAAACACGGCCATCGCCACTGTATAAGCAATCCTGGGTTGAACTGTGGGCCGCAAGAAAGCCGCCAGCCGCTCCGACCAGCCCGGCTTGCGTTCGCCCACCGTGGCCAGCATGATTTTCTTCACCAGCCAGGGAGAGGGCTCGAGCTCCGGGGCGGCATGGCACAATGCCATGGCCCGGCGCACGTCTTCCACCAGTTCGCCGCAGGAAGCGCAGGTGTTCAAATGGGCTTCGATTTCCTTTCTCAGCCCCTCTTCGAGATGCCCTTCCAGGTAATCGCTGGTCAGATTTTCGACTTCCAGGTGCGTCATGGCTCGTTCCCCGCCTTTGCGAGGCCTCTCATACCTTCCATACGTTTAAGAACTCGCCCCAGTTCCAATCTTCCGCGATTGATTCGAGATTTTACAGTTCCCTGGGGCACACTCAAGACTTGGGCAATCTCCTCGTAATCGAGGTCGTGCAGGTCGCGCAAGATCACGGCCTCCCTCAGATCAGGAGAGAGCTTATCCAGCGCTTGCTGCAATACTTCCCTGCGTTCCCGAGATTCCACTTGGCCCGTAGGCTCCATGTGCGGGCTGGGGTGTTGCTCGGCCTCGGGTAGTTCGTCCTCCAGTGAGGAAGTCACGCGGTCTTTCCGCGCGCGCCGGTAGTGGTCTACCAGATGGTTGCGCGCCACCCGGTTTAGCCAAGTTGTAAAGCTGCCCTGAGCGGCATGATAACTCTTCAAGGTCTGGAAAACCTTGATGAAAACCTCTTGGGTCACATCTTCGGCTTCTTCCGCCCGGCCGGTGAAGCGATAACAGAGATTATAGATTTTTCGGTTGTATGACTTGAGAAGAGCCTCCCAGGCGGAATCCTCACCGGCGAGGCAACGGTCCAGCAACTCCTGTTCCTGTTCCACTGCGGCTCACCTCAGCGATTCCAACAAAACCTGGGCCTTGATCCCGTCTTGCGCCTCACCCTACAGCTTGTGGGCTTGAGCGGCATTGTAACAGAATGCGGGCAGTCAAGGCAGAGCCAAAGAGTCCGCCTGGAGGTGAACGCGAACGCTTTCCGGCCCGCTCCGGCTGAGGGCAGCCCTCCTGACTTTGGAAAATTCAACCAGTAGGGTGATCTTTCTGCTTTCTGCTTTCTGCTTTCTGCGTCTCGCCGAATGCCCCCCTGCCTACCTGCCCATCTGCCTAGCTGCCTAGGCGCTCGCCCCCACCTTCTCCAACTCCGCTCCTGTAGCGGCGGCAACGTCCGCGTGCAGCGAGTTTCCGTGCGAATCCATGGTCACGATGGCAGGAAAATCCTTGGCTTCGAAAACCCACATGGCTTCGGGGACTCCCAACTCCTCGAGCAGATACACGCCGTGGACCTTAGGCAGGCAGCGAGCGTAGAACTGTGCCGCGCCGCCCACGGCATGGAGGTAGACAGCGCCGTGTTCCTTCAAGCCGGCCAGGGTTTTCGCGCCCATACCGCCTTTGCCCATCACGGCGCGGATGCCGAAGCGCTTGATCACGTCGGCCTCGTAAGGCTCTTCGCGGATGCTGGTGGTGGGGCCGGCAGCATTGGTGCGCCAGCGGACATTAGGCGGCGTTCCTTCTTTCATCATTACCGGGCCGCAGTGGTAGAGGATGGCGCCGTTAAGATCACAAGGCGCGTCATGGTGCATCAGGTAAGTGTGGGCGGCGTCGCGTCCCGTAACCATCGGGCCGTTGATCAGAACCACGTCTCCAACCTTCAGGGCGCGGACTTTCTCTTCGCTAAGCGGCGTTTCCAACCGTATTTCCCTGCCCGACACCTGGAATCCGGCGCCTGCCAACAACTTTTCGACGGGCCGCATCGGGTCGCGATACAGCCACCGCTTGATGGCGCCGGAGTCAGCATCGAGCATCACCCCAAGCCGCCGAAAGGCCCAACAATCGTAGGCGACCGACACGAAGAAACTGGCGGGCAAGCGGTTCGCAGCGGTGACCTTGCAGCCAATCAGGGAGGCCCTGCCGCCAAAGCCCATGGCACCCACGCCGATCTTGTTAGCCTCGTCCATAACCTCCTGCTCGAGCTTGGCCAGCGTGGGCTCCGGGTTCACATCATCGAGCGAGCGAAACAGTTGCAGCTTTGCCAGATGGTAGCCCGCCGCCCGGTCACTTCCTATGCAAACGCCGATAGCCCCGGGCGCGCAACCCTGTCCTTGTGCCTGCCACACGGCGTGCAGCAGGCATTTCTTGACGCCCGCGGGGTCGCGGTCGGCGCGCCCCAAATGATCGAGCGTGCAGGGCACCGAATACTGAATGTTCATATTCTCGCAGCCGCCGCCCTTGAGTAGGAGCCGCACTTCGATATCAGGTTCCTCCCACTGCTCGAAGTGGATGACGGGTGTGCCGGGGCCGAGATTATTGCCGCTGTTTTTCCCAGTAATCGAGTCTACTGAATTGGGCCGCAGCTTACCTCGTTTCGTCGCTTCCGCGATGGCTTCCTGGATCTGCTTCTTAAGCACTATCTGGTTGACGCCCACGGGCGTTTTGATTTCGAACGTCGGCATGCCCGTGTCCTGGCAGATCGCTCCTTCATCCTCGTAGGCCATATCAATGTTTTGGCCAATAATGGCCAGCGCCTGGCCCGCCTGGGTCGTCGGCTTCTCGATTTTGATCGCCACACCCATAGCTTGGCGTACGTCGGGCGGCAGGTTCGTGGACGTCTGAATGATCAGTTCCAACATGCTCTCTTTGAAGAATTGCATTGGGCCCTCCCGTGAGAATTATAGCGCTGAACAGAGGGGCGGATTCAGGATTCAGGCGTCAGGATTCAGGAGTCAGGATTCGGGAGTCAGGAGCCTTCCGCACTGTCATTCCGAACGCAGCGAGGAATCTCGCTCTGCGTGTCGGATCAAAGATCCAGTGCGAGATTCCTCGCTGCACTCGGAATGACACCGATTAGCCGAACAAGAAAAGGCTCGAGCAGGCACCGAACAACTGACGACGGACTACGGACGGACCGCTGAATCCAAAATCCCAAATCCAAAATCCAAAATCATATGAACGGATGCTTGACTACGGGCCTGATTTGAAGGATGCGGGTGAGGTCTTCCTTAATTATGTTGAAACCCTCCTGCGGCGAGTCCGCGAAGCGAATGAGTTTCAAGTCGTCCTCCGAAATGGTCCCGGTCTCGAGGAAATACTCGAAATTGATGGCGCGTTTCCAAAAGCTCGAGCCGTAGAGCACAATCGAGACGCGGTGCCCCATCTTGTGCGTCTGAAGGAGAGTCAGCATTTCGAAAAGTTCGTCCAAAGTGCCGAAGCCGCCCGGAAAAGAGATGAGGGCTCGCGCGGGCTGGGCAAACCAGAGCTTGCGCATGAAGAAGTATCGGAACAGGAAGCCGAGCTCTGGCGAGATGTAAGGGTTAGGCCGTTGTTCAGCAGGAAGCATGATGTTAAGCCCAATGGACTGGCCGCCGGCCTCGGCAGCGCCGCGATTGGCAGCCTCCATGATGCCCGGCCCGCCGCCCGAACAAACCACCATGAAAAGCGGGTGGAGGGTAAGCGCCCATTCCGTCACAAGGCGAGAGAGTTCTCGCGCGTCCTCGTAATACTGCGACATTTCGAGGTCCGTGTGCGCTCTCTTGAGCGCTGCGGCAAACGGGCCCTTGCCTCCGTTTGCGCCCTTGCTCTCCAAGTCCTGAACTCGCTGAAGCACTTCGGCGCGCGGCCTGATGCGAGCGGATCCGAAGAACACCACCGTGTGATGGACGCCCAAACGCCGCAGCCTGGCCTGTGGTTCCAGGTATTCGCTGAGAATCCGCAACATACGTGCGTCGCTGCTTTCCAGAAAATGGTGGTTCCGGTAGGCCATTAAAAGTGTCTCTTCAGCTTCGTGCTTCCGTATCGTCATGCTGGTCGCTCCAAAAGGGATATGAATCAGAGAATACCAAACCGAAGTGGCTTTGGGTTGCCAAAATCTGTAATCGGGAGATCCGGTAATCGGGTGATCGGGTGATCGGGAGATCGGGTGAACAAAATGTTAGTCCAATCGCTCATCTACTTTCCATCGGTTGGTTTGAACCCCAACATGAGATCCTGTTATGTCGATCAGAGCATCCCGACAGTTCGCAGGGTCCCTGAGAATTACTAAGAACTGCATAGATTCTTCGCTCGCGAAAAGACGGCGGGCTCAGAATGACAGGCATATTTTGGTGGGGACCAGCCATTACCCGATCGGATGTTCACCCGATCACCCGATCTCCAGCGATTCCGCATTCGTACTTTCCTTCCTCATTTAACCCTCTGAAATTCCAATGGCTTCGCCCGGTCCCCGCTGACCGAGCAGATTCGCATTCGTTTTTTGCTTGACAGTGCAGGTTG
>JBELAJ010000462.1:0-6708 GCA_049508935.1 Terriglobia bacterium
AGCAAAATGATGCCAAAAGAGCCGCAGAAAATTGAAATCGAAAAGTAACATCCCGACCTCTTACTTCGGTTCAATCAAGCAGTTACGGCGAAGTGCCCCAACTTTCTTGGGACAGCACTGATCTCAATTGTCAAATTTCAAATCTTGGAATTCTGAGCTTTGCCGCTTGCCATGCCTGAAAGCTCCCCTGAAAAGACAATAGGCCACACGCTGTTGCTTGAGCGGGTCTTCGTACCATTCTTGCTGGGAGATCAAAGGCCCTTTCCCTGCTGCAGGCGTATAACGTGCAGTCGTGCCTCATCGAGCGTAACGAGCCTCAAGCTACGCTTCTCTCTGCCTCAGCGCAATGGAAGAGGGTTTACTCCGACCGGATGATCGCGCTGTTTGTGCGCAGCGAAGGTGCGGTACCGAAGAGCGAGAAATGACCGGTGCCGTCGGCGCTTGACAACCTTGCAGAGCATCCTCTAACTTAGCTGAGGGAGGCGCGGCAGGATCTGAAATCTCCAAACTAATCGAGAGGGTAAGCTATTGCGTATCGTTTTTGTAGCTTCTGAAGGTGTGCCTTTCTCCAAGACTGGCGGATTGGCCGACGTTGTGGGGGCGCTGCCAAAGGCTCTGGCAAAGCTCGGGCATCAACTCGAGGTCGTGCTGCCGCGCTACCGGATGACCAAGCCCGGCAAGCCCGAGGGCACAATGCAGAGTTTGACTCTCCCCTTGGGTGACGGTTTCAAATTTGCCTCGATTCAGAACGCCGGTGCGGCCGACAGCGTTCAAACCTATCTCGTCGAATGCCCCTCTTTATTCGACCGCCCTGGTTTGTACCAGGAGGACGGTGAGGATTATCCCGACAATGCCCAGCGTTTTGCCGCTTTTAGCCTTGCTGCCCTGGAACTGGTGAAGCGCTCGGCTACGCCGCCGGATATCATTCACTGCCACGACTGGCAGACGGCCCTGGTCCCCATCTATTTGCGCAACCTTTTCCACGAGGACGAATTCTTCCGCAACACCTCCGTGGTCTTCACCATTCATAACGTGGGGTACCCGGGACTATTCCCCGCGCAAATCCTGCCCCGGATTTCGCTGTGCAAAGATTTGTTCACGATGGACTTCCTGGAATATTACGGGAAGGTCAACCTCCTGAAAGGTGGAATTGTATTTTCGGATTTCATTACCACGGTGAGCCGAAAGTATGCCGAGGAGATCCAAACGAAGGAGTATGGCAGCGGTTTGGAAGGAGTCTTTCGTTCGCGAAGAGACCGCTTGCAAGGTATCTTGAACGGTGTGGATTACGACTTCTGGGATCCGGCCACCGATAAGCTGATCCCGGCCCGCTTTAGCCCGGAGAACATGAGCGGCAAGTCGGTTTGCAAGAAAGCGCTGCTGGAGAGAATGGGAGTGAGAATGCCGGTGCTCGAACGGCCGGTGTTGGGCATCGTCTCCCGCTTTGCGCCTCAGAAGGGCTTCGACCTCATTGCGGAGATTGCAGAGCGGCTTGCGGCTCTGGATATCTACATCGTAGCGCTGGGCACCGGCGACCCTGTGTATGAGGATCTTTTCCGGCACATGACCTCCAGGTACCCCGACAAGTTCCTGGTAGCAGTCGCCTACGACAACACGCTGGCGCACCAGATTGAGGCGGGGTCAGACATGTTTCTGATGCCGTCGCGATACGAGCCCTGCGGACTGAATCAGATTTACAGCTTGAAGTACGGGACGGTGCCCATCGTGCGAGCCACGGGTGGACTGGATGATACGATCGAAGCCTTTGACGGCAAGTCAGGCACTGGCTTTAAGTTTACCGAGTACACAGGCGCGGCGCTGCTCCGCACCATCGAGCGTGCCATCGCCGCCTATCACCAGCCCGAGGTCTGGCGCCAACTGGTGAATAACGGGATGCGCAAAGACTTCTCGTGGGGTAGGTCGGCGGAGCAGTATCTGGAGATCTATCAAACGCTGCGTACGCGAACGGCCGCTCTCGAACCCGTGGCTGAGACGTTGAACGCGTAGTGGTCCATGCAGCACTCATTGGGGGAGGATTGAAACGATGGCAGGTGGTAATATCTTGGAGTTCTCCGAGAAGAACTTTGAACAGGAAGTGTTGAAATCCGAGCAGCCGGTTCTGGTGGATTTCTGGGCTACGTGGTGCGCGCCCTGCCGCATGATGGAGCCGGCGGTCAACGCCGTTGCCGAGGCGTATGCGGGCCGAGCTAAGGTTGGAAAACTCAATGTGGACGAAAACCTCTCGCTGACCAGCCAGTACAGAATTCGGGGAGTTCCCACGCTGCTTCTATTCAAGAGCGGTCAAATCAAGGAGCAAATCTCCGGCGCCACATCCAAAGAGGCCATAAGCAAAATGCTCGACAAGCACCTCTGAACGGCAGGTGTCAGGGTTCAGGGAAGAACCTGAGTTCACACGCTTGAATTTTGATTTCTGACTTCTGCTTTCTGGTTTTTCAAGGGATCAACATGCCAGCAAATGTAGTTGTGGTAGGCGCACAATGGGGCGACGAAGGCAAGGGCAAAGTCGTCGATACTTTGGCGGAGCACTTTGACATCGTGGCTCGATATCAGGGGGGCGCGAATGCGGGCCACACCGTCTACGTTTGCGGCAAGAAGTTTATTCTCCAACTTCTCCCCACAGGCATTGTGCGTCCCGATAAGACCGCTGTCATCGGAAACGGGGTGGTGGTCGATCCCGAAGCTCTGTTGCGTGAGATTAAGGCGGTGGAGGGAAACGGCGTGCGTGTGGATGGACGCTTGGTGATCAGCGACCGGGCGCACCTGATTCTACCCTACCACCGGGCTCACGAAGTCGCCGCGGAAGAGGCGCGAGGCGTTGGGAAAATCGGCACGACGGCCAAAGGGATCGGCCCTGCTTACGAGGACAAGGCCGGTCGCCGCGGGTTGCGGGCGGGCGACCTTCGCCACCCGGAGTTGTTTCGCCGCCGCTGCAGTGAGGTCGTCGCAGAAAAGAACCGCATTGCCTCCGCGTTGTTTGGGGGTACAGCGCTTGATGCGGTTGCGGTGGCTGACCAGTGCCTACAACTCGCCCCGCAGATTGTGCCGTTTCTTGCCGATGTCGAGGCGTATTTGAATGCCGAGATGGATCGCGGAAAGCGAGTGCTATTCGAGGGCGCGCAAGGAACGCTGTTGGACCTGGACCACGGTACATATCCTTACGTGACTTCGTCCAGCGCTTCGGCCGGAGGGGCCTGCACGGGCACGGGCGTGGGGCCAACGCGTATCCAGTCCGTCCTGGGCGTGTCGAAGGCTTATGCCACGCGTGTGGGGAGCGGCCCGTTTCCCACTGAAGCCAAAGGCCCCGAGGGTGAAAAGATCCGCGAACGTGGAGGCGAGTTCGGCGCTGTCACCGGGCGGCCCCGCCGCTGCGGTTGGTTTGACGTGACGGCGGCCCGTTACAGCGCCCGTTTGAATCATCTTCAGGCGCTCATCATCACCAAGCTCGACATCCTGGATAACCTCGCGGAGCTTCCCGTGGGTGTGGCTTACGAGTACGAGGGCAAGCGGTTCACGGAATTCCCCCAGGACGTTGATATCTTGGAGAAGGTACAAGTCCAGTACTGCGTCTTGCCGGGCTGGCTCGAATCAACCTTCGGCATTAAGGACTTTTCCAAACTGCCGCAAAAGGCGAAAGAGTATTTGCGATTCCTTTCCGCTCAGGTCGGTGTGGAGATCGCCATGGTCTCAACCGGCCCGGAGCGTGACCAGGCGCTCTGGCTTGACGACAGCCGATTTGCGGCCCTCATCGCGGGTCCCTAGAGGTAAGGGCGGCACTTGTGGCCGTCCGCTCTGGTTGGATCGCCCTCTTGCAGGCACCTTGCATGGTTGTCACCTACGAGCAAGCCCTATCTATTGTCCAGGACAGGATCGGCGGCTCAAACCGCGTGCCTGGAGCGGAGACCGTATCCTTGGACCGGGCGTTCTGCCGGGTCTTGGCAGAGGATGTGACGGCGGACCGCGACCTGCCACCTTTCAACCGCGCCATTCGTGATGGCTATGCCTTGCGTGCTGCTGAATTGACCGCCCTTCCCGCCGTGCTTCGATGCGTGGGCGAAGTCGCTGCCGGACGATCATTCGAAGGGGAAGTGCGCGCTGGCCAGTGCGTTTCGATCATGACCGGAGCGCCCTTACCGGAGGGTGCGGACGCGGTGGTGATGGTCGAACACACCGTATCGCGTGGTAGCGATATCGAAATCCAGCGGAGCGTCCAGCCTTGGGAAAACGTCGTGCTCCGCGGCAGAGAGGCCTCACAGGGCGCGTGCATCCTGGCGCGCGGAAGACGCCTCCAGGCAGCAGAGATCGGGTTGCTGGCTAGTGTGGGGAAGGCCGCAGTCGCTGTTTACCGTCAGCCTAGCGTGGCTATTTTGCCGACGGGCGATGAAGTGGTGCCCATCGAGCAGCCGCCGCAATGGTTTCAAATTCGGAATAGCAATGCCGCCGCACTGGCCGCCCAGGTTAAATCGGCAGGGGGCGTGCCGCTCGAACTTGGCATTGCTCCTGATCGCAAGGACCTTCTGCGAGAGATGATCGAACGAGGGCTGGCGTCGGATTTGCTGCTTTTGAGCGGTGGAGTATCGATGGGAAAGTTCGATCTGGTGGAAGCAGTTCTGGCCGAACTGGGAGCGGAGTTTTATTTCCAGGGAACGGCGATCCGTCCCGGCAAGCCGTTGGTATTTGGCCGGATTCGCGACCTGTTCTTCTTTGGCCTTCCCGGTAATCCGGTTTCGACTTTCGTCACGTTCGAGTTGTTCGTCCGCCCTGCCCTCGCGCTGGTAAGTGGAGCCGCTTTCGAGCCACCGGCCTTTCTTCGCGCTCGCCTGGCAAGGCCCTACCGCCAGAAAACGGGCCTGACCATGTTCTTGCCGGCGCGCGTCCGGATGCAGGATCGCGATCCGGTTGTGGAACCCGTCGGCTGGCAAGGCTCCGGGGATCTGGTGGGCGTTGCTGCAGCCAATTGCTTTTTGGTGATTCGTCCCGACCAGACGGATTTGACGGCGGGGGATTGGGTTGACGTAATGCCGAAAGAGCAGTGAAGAGTGATTAGCAGGAGTCAGAAGTCAGGAGTCAGGAGTCAGAATGAAGCCATCAGCTCTCAGCTCTTAGCTATCAGCAAGCGGCTTCCTGCGGATCGCTGAAAGCTGAGAGCTGAGAGCTGATAGCTGAGTGTTCTTACTCCTGACTTCTGACTCCTGACTCCTTGAGGAGTTGCGAGCATGCGGACGAAACTCTCGCACTACGATTCCGCCGGGCGCATCCGCATGGTGGATGTTTCCGGCAAGCCTCCCACGCTGCGACAAGCTTCCGCGAGCGCGCTGGTGAGGATGAATCCCCGCACGCTTCGAGCTGTAAAACGAAATCCCAAAGGGAACCCGCTCGAAATCGCGCGTATCGCCGGCATCAGCGCGGCCAAGCGGACTGCGGAACTGATTCCGCTTTGCCACCCGCTCTGGCTGAGCCATATTGATGTGCAAGCAGTTTTCAACAAGCATGGCGTGCTCGTTTCCTCGCTGGTGAGCTCAACGGGCTCGACCGGGGTCGAGATGGAAGCGCTCACCGCGGTGGCCGTCGCGGCCCTCACCGTTTATGACATGTGCAAGGCCCTCGACAAGGGGATCGAGATCGATAACATCAGGCTCCTCGAAAAGAGCGGGGGAGAGAGCGGCACGTACCGGGCCAGGTAGCTGTCAGTCGTCAGCTATCAGCTTTCAGCAAACGATTCTGAACGGCCGCTTTCGGACAACTGCGGGGATGCTTCGCTGCGCTCAGCATGACAGCGGTGGAACTTTTCAGATCGCTGAAAGCTGACGGCTGAAAGCTGAAAGCTCCTATGCCACTTCGTGCCAAACTTCTCGTCCTCAGCGACGCCACGGCGGCCGGAAGGCGTGAGGATCGCTCCGGGCCGGCGGTGCGCAACCTGCTTGAGAGCCGAGGTTGGGTGGTCAAGGCGCTCGAAGTGCTGCCTGATGATGCGGATCGCATTCAGGCCACGCTCGTGGCCTGGACGGAAGGGGGCGATTGCGACGCCATTTTCACGACTGGCGGCACTGGGCTTGGGCCGCGCGACGTCACTCCGGAGGCGACGCAGGCGGTGGTTGAGAAGCAGATCCCCGGCCTCGCCGAGTTGATGCGCGCCGAAGGCGTTAAGAAAACCCGCATGGCTGCGCTCTCGCGCGGGATTGTGGGAGCACGTAAAGGCAAGCTGATCGTCAATCTGCCGGGCAGCCCGCGCGGCGCCTGCGAGTCACTCGAAAGCGTCATCGAACTTCTTCCCCACGCCATCGATCTGCTGCGCGGCCACACGGAGCACCCGCAGTAGCGTTTTTTGGGGGCGGCCCCTCTTACCGCGTAGGGCAACCACCAGGGTTGCCCCTACAAACCCTTTCTGCAAATCGGGCGGCGAAACCGCAATGCCGTGAATCCGGCCTGCCGCCGTCGAACCTCTGGTCGCTAGAGCATTTCCATAAATAATGTAGCTTGCGTAGAGCGGACTTTTATGGCAGAGTGTGCTCATGCGAGCCATACCGATTCCGATCCGCAAGCGCATTTTGGAACTCTACGAACGAGGCCGGAACACGCGAGAGATCGCGCAGTTTTCTGGCTTCTGCATCGCGGCGGTGCGGCGCGTGCGCCAGCAGTTTCGCGAGCGCCGCACGCTGGAACCCCGGACGCATTTATGTGGACGCAAGA
>JBELAJ010000463.1:0-6701 GCA_049508935.1 Terriglobia bacterium
GAGTAGATGGCCAGAGGTTGACGGAGCTGGAATCGAAGCGAGGCACTATTGGCAGCCACGAATTCAACTTCCCGCACCAGCTTGGCTTCCCCGGCCGCCGGCGACAAGAATGGGTAGCGGGCGAGAGCCTTGTCCGTGACCCCGCCTCCGCAGGGTTTCTCCCAGCCCAGCTTTTCCTCAAATACAGTGACGCGCCGACCGGCGCGAGCGAGCGCTTCCGCGGCCATGGCGCCCGCCGGCCCGCCTCCGATAACGAGGGTGTAGTGTAGCCGACTACTTGTCACTGTCTTGGCCTCACTCTATAACTCCTGACATTCGGTTCGTTTTCGCAAATCGCGGCGTTTCATGACCCCTTTTGGGGTCAGCTTCCCAATAAATGGTGCGCAAAACGCGCACTTGTCAAGCGGAAAATGCGAAAAAGCGGCGATGGACCATCTATCTCTGAAAATCAAACGCGCAGGGCGCTCATGGGGTGGATCCGCGTGGCACGGCGGGCGGGAAGATAGCTGGCGACAAAGGCAGCCAGCAGGAAGAGCGCTGCGACGCCGACAAAGGTGGCCGGATCAGTGGCGCTAACGTGGAACAGCAGGCTTATCATCAGTCGCGTCAGGGCAAAGGCTCCGGCCAGCCCGATGCCGATTCCCGCCAGTGCCAAGGCCAACCCTTGTCGAATGATCATCCGCAGGATGTCGGCTTGCTGCGCGCCCAAGGCGCGCCGAATAGCGACTTCCTGGGTACGCTGCGCCGCCGAATAAGCAATCACTCCGTAGATGCCAACCAGTGCCAGCAGCAGCGCCACCGCCGCGAACGATCCCAGCAGCATCAGCAGCAGACGCCTCTGGCCAACTTCCGACTCCACCAAATCGTCCATGGTTTCGACAGAGGCAACGGTCTGATCGGGGTCCAAGGCCTGCACCTGTGCGCGAACGGCTCGGGTGAGCGAGAGCGGGGCGCCGGTGGCGCGTACGGCGACGATCGCCCAAGGCACAGGGCTCTGAGGTAAGGTTACGTAGACGCTGTCCGGCCAAGCCGAATCATCGAGGCTCTGACGCACATTGGCAACGATGCCGACGATGGTTGCCGGCTTGGGGTTGACGCCTCCCACCAGCAGGCGTTGACCGACCGGGTCGAGACCCGCCGGGTACTCCGGCCAAAAATGGTGAGCCAAATTCTCATCAATGACAGCAACGCGTTCGGTATTTTCCTTGTCGTGTTCGGTGAAATCACGGCCGCGTTTTAGGGGAATACCCATAGTGTGGAAGTACCCGGGCGTGACGGGCAGGATTTTCGCAATCGGGCGTTCGTTAAGTCTTAAAGGCGGCTTGGACGCGTCCTGCACGGGCGTTCCCGGGTAGCCCGTCATGGGAAGCGACAGGGCTGCCGTGGCGGATTGCACGCCCGGCAAGGCGCTGACCTTTTGAACCAATTCCAGAAAGAATGTCGTCTTTTTCAAATCCGTGTCATAGCGCACAGGCGGCAATGAAACTCGCAGGGTGAGCAGACGCGCCGGGTTGAAGCCAAGCTCGACGCCGCGCAAGCGAGCGACGCTCTCGAGCAGCAACGCCGCGCCGATCAGGAGCACGACGGAGAGGGCGACTTGAGCGACGGAGAGAAGGCTGCGCAGATTGACTCCAGCCAAAATTCCGCGCGAGCTTCCCAGGTTGCCGCTCTCGCCGCTGCTTCGCAAGACGCCCATGAGATCAGGCCGCGAGGCGCTGAGCGACGGCGCCAATCCGAAGAGAACACCGATAGCCACCGAAAGCAGGGCAGCGAACCCGAGCACCGCCCAATCCAAGCCAATCTCACCGGAGCGCGGCAGTTCGAAAGCCGTGAGGTGGGGGATGGCACGCAGGCTCCAAGCCGCCAGTAGCGCGCCTAGTGCGCCTCCTGTGACGGCTAAGACGAGACTCTCGACAAGCAGTTGGCGGATGAGGCGAACGCGCGCGGCTCCCAGCGCCGACCGTATCGCGAACTCCCGCGAGCGCACGCTGGCTCGCGCCAGCAGCAAGCTGGCCAGGTTGCCGCAAGCGATGAGCAGAACAAATCCGACCGCTCCGAAGAGCAGCCAGAGCATGGAGCGGACGTTTCGCACCAGGTCATCCTTCATCGGGGTGACTTCTACAGGCGTTTTCGGCTTGGCGTCGAGCATGGCGGGATGCGCCTGCGCGTATTGACGCCGAATCACCGTCATCTCCGCGTTAGCCTGCTCGAAGCTCACGCCGGGCTTGAGACGGCCAAAGACGCTCAGGTAGGGGCTCAAAGCGCGGGACCGTGGAGGGAAGAGCGGCGTTTCCTGCGGCGCGGTCATCCAGATGTCGACATTCGAGAAAAGAAAATGCAAGTGTGGAGGAAGAACCCCGATGATGGTGTAGGGCGTCGTCGCCAGCGTTGCCGTCTTGCCGATGATTTGCGGATCTCCCGCGAAGCGCCGCTGCCACAACTCGAAACTGATCATCGCCACGGGTGCGCCGCCCGCCGAGTCTTCCTGCGGAAGGAAACCGCGGCCCAGCAACGGTTCGACACCGAGAATGCGGAGAAAACTCGCGGAGATGCGGACGCCGGCCAAAACCTCCGGCTCGCCGACACCCGCCAGCGTGATGTCCTCCGTGCCGGCGAAAGCTGCAAGGTCGGTGAACGAGTGCGCCGCGGCCTTCATCTCGGCGAATCGCGTGGGAGTGGCGCCACCCATCACGTGAACGAGGCGATCGGAGTCCGGGAAGGCGAGCGGCTTCCACAGAACCGCATGGATCACCGTGAACACGGCGGTGTTAGCGCCGATCCCGAGCGCCACAATGAGCACGGCGATCGCCGCGAAGGTGGGATTCTTGTGCAAGGTTCGGAACGCAAACCGCACATCCCGCCAGATCGTTTCTGGAAGCCCAAGACTTTTCATGGAATCGGCCCTGCCCCGACCCTTTCAGTATACTCGATTAGGGCTGTGCGTGTGCGTGCTTTAGGATTAAGGTGTGGCGCGAGAAGAGGCGGTGGCGAATATTGCGGATGCCATTCGGGAATATCTAGGTGCAACGTCGGCACAGCCTGAGGGCGCTGAGATTCAAGAAATTGAGGTGCCGGTCTATCAGTGGAAAAGTTGCCGGGCATCTTGCGGCTTAGCGCGAGCTGTTCAGGATTCTTCGCACCTTCAATGGGCGAGACTCTCGATATCCAAGATTTGACAACTCTCCATTCAGCGTGGGAGATTTGGCAGGGGAGACGCCGGTGAGAAATCGTGCCAGCCTGACGGCGGAATACATGGCTTTGATGCGCGCCCTGGAATCGTTGCGACCGGCCAGTTCGCGATTGTTCAATGACCCTTACGCTGCGGGCTTCCTCGGCGCGTGGCGCAAGTGGCTTTACCGGATGGCGCGCGGTGGGTTAGGCCGCCGCGTCGTCGAGCGTGTTCTGGATAGCGCCGCACCCGGCGCCCGGGCAGCGGGGATTGCCCGCACCAAGTGGATTGACGACGAGGTCACGGCGGCTCTCGCGCAGGCCAGGCAACTGGTCTTGCTGGGAGCCGGTTTCGACACACGAGCCTTCCGCTTGCCCGCCGCGACGCGGGCAATCACCTTTGAGCTGGATCATCCCGAAACATCGCGCGCTAAACAGGCAGCCCTCAAGAAGCATGGACCATTGCCGGAGCGTGTGCGGTTCATCACCCTCGATTTCAATCATCAAGCCGTGGATGCGGTTCTCACCCAGGCGGGTTTTGACAAGACGCAGCCGGCCTGCTTTGTCTGGGAAGGGGTGACGAACTACCTTACCTCGGAGGCTATCGACAGTGTGCTGCGCCAGATTCAACAGGCTGCTCCCGGGAGCATTCTGCTCGTCACCTATATCGATCGCGCCGTGCTCGACCATCCGGAGCGTTTCTTTGGCGCCGCAAAGCTGATGGCCCGGCTCGAGTCGTATGGCGAACCTTGGACGTTTGGTTACTCTCCTGAGGCGCTCTCCACATTTCTTGCGGCGCGAGGATTTCAATTGCTGTCCAACCGGAGCGTTGCCGACGTCTGGCGCCAAGCAGGAAGACCCAACTCCGGCACACGCGGCTATGAATTCTATTGGCTTGCCTCGGCGCGAATTGCGTAGGGGGACGGCTTGCCGTCCCCGCATTTCCGCTGGTCCCGACGAGGGTAGGGCAAGCCTAGGCTACCGAGCAGATTTGCCGGCGAACAGGATTTCCCAGCTCACCGCTTCCCGCTGCCCGGGGAAACTAACCCGGAGCGAATTCCCCGTCAATTCATGCCGAGCCGGGATTTCCTGATTGGCTGCCAATGCGTGAACCTGGGCGACCGTAACACCCTGTGGGACATAGAACGAAAGTGTATAGTCATCTCCCGGCACGGTCTCTGAGATGCCGCGCAGGCGGTTCTCGGCGCCTTCCCATGCAACCCTCTTGATCGAATAAGCACCGGAGATGTGGCGCGAGGTCCCCGCGAGTTGTGGCCTGGGAAGGAGGGGATGGATGAGCAGGACCCGCGTATCGTGCGGCTCGACAGTGACGTCCATTTTGCCTTTGAACACACCCAGCAGCTTTTGCGACCAGAAATCGAACACCACGTAGGAGGATTGCGAACTCAATCCCAGCTTATCCGCGAACGCGAGCGGCCGGGTGGTGTTCCAGCTTCGCCAGTTGGTCACGGCTGCCACATCGTAAACACCCGAGGGCGCGTTCACTTTCAAATCTAAAACCTCCGGGTAATTGTGGATGTAATCGTCGGGCGTGGTGTGCTTGAAGATGTCCCACATGGGCATGTCAGTGCCGCGGCTGAACAGGTCGATGGGGAAGATGGGCAGGGTGGGGAGCGTCATCTTCAGCAACTTGACGCGCTCTTCAGGGAGTTCGGACAGCACGCTGTCGAGGGAGTAGACAACCCCGCTCAGCGCGATATGGCTTACCACCGTGCGCGCCTCCGCGAGCGTCATGCCGAAGCCTTTCAGGGGCTCTTCGCGGCTGCGCTCCGCATTAACCACAGGGGAGGGTCTCCGCTTCATAGCCTCCGCAACGCTCATCGGCGGCTCCACGTCCGCTTCTCCGGGCATGACGTAGAGCACCAGGTGATTCATGAACGCGTTGGCATTGATTGAACTAAAAACCGAATACATCCCCTGCCAACTATTATAGGGATCTTCCCCGGTGAAAGCGGAAGTGAAATACCCGATGCCGTCGAGCGGCGTTCCCGCCGGGCAGCCTTCGATGAACCGGTGCGGGCCGATCGTTTCCCGGATCAGCTTCAGGCGATTCCGGTAAGCCACGATGGGGTCCACATGCTTGTCAGCGATTTTATCGAGGTCTACTCCCGGGACGTATTTCAGGAAGTCGTGCTCGCCATCGAACTTGTAGTATTCGAATCCCCAATCGTCCAGCGTGGTGAATTCCTTCTTGAGAAAATCGAGAACTTCGGGGTTAGTGGAATCCAGGGTGGGAGTCTCGTAGTCCAGGATGATCGCTCCGTTCTTTTTGTAGCGCAAATACCAGTCCGGATGCTGCTCGATGGCTCCGGCGTAGGCGCTGGGCACAAGCCAGACGCCGGCGCGCAGGCCTTTCGATTTGATGTAATCGGCGAGCCACTTCGGCCCATGCGGAAATTTCTGCTGGTTCCACGTTTCAATCCAGTAATGCTCGCCTTTCGGGCCGCGGTCGTAGCCGTCGTCAAGCTGCACGTATTGGTAGCCGTAGGCCTTCAGGTTCGCGGCGATCCAATCGGCGTTGCGGACCACGTCTTCCTCACGCACATCTTCGTAGTAGCTGCTCCAACTATCCCAGACCATGGGCGCGCGGCTGAAATAGCTGTCGTCAAACGGAACATAATGGGGAGAACCCAGAATCCTGGTGAAATAGTCGGGGATGATCCGGACCATGCTGTTTCCCGACACAGGGATAGAAACCTCCAGCAGGTCCGCATTCTGCGGCCTCCGCCACATCACGGTCTGCTCGGAAAACTCGATGACGGTATCCGTCTTGAGATCGAAAAGGCTATGCAGATTGGACCCCGCGACCTGCCCCAGCGCGAAGTACATCACGTCGGGATTGCGCCGAGGAAGAAACGACGGGGCGCTGAACTCGATTCCTCCATAACCACCCTTGGTTTCCGGGGTCATCATCCAATTCACGGGCGTCCCTTGCGGATCCAGCAAGCGCGCCACAATGCGATCGGGCTGGGCCGGGGCTTCAGCGGTCAGCAGACCCTCTGACGATGTCGTCGAAAACTCGAGCGCCTCGGGACGAAGTTCGATCTCCCAGGCCATGCGGGGATCCGAGCTTCGAATCGAAATTCGATCCTCGCCTGGCTTCTCCGCCGGCCAACTCTTCAGCCGTGTGAGACCGCGATCGCCTTGCATATTCAAGTGAACTTCGTTCAGGACCGTGCCCAGGCCGTCGCGGCGAACGGTCAGCACTCCGTGGTCGCCATCTGCGGTGACTGTCCAACCGTTGCGGCTCAGCGTGACAGGCACGGCCGATGCAGCCCATGCCGCCTGCGCGGTGAGGATAAACGCGATGATTGCCGGATGTGTTTTGCGCATGTCTTCCTCTGCCCTCCGTTACCGGGTTCGCTAGCGCCAGTCCTGCGCACCGTGCCAGATGTAGCGGGTGTTCACCATTGAGTTGGAGTGACGCTTTACGTGCAAGTTGCTGCAAGCTAACGAGGTTTGCGACGCTCGGGCAGTTTTTTGCGCGTGACTACAACAATCTTCCGGTGCGG
>JBELAJ010000464.1:0-6690 GCA_049508935.1 Terriglobia bacterium
TCGCGGCTTCGGTTTCGTGGAGATGTCTAATGACGAGGAAGCGGCCAAAGCGATTACGGCGTTGAATGGAACACAGGTGGACGGCCGCGCCTTGAACGTGAACGAAGCGAAGCCCAGGGCGGCGGGGAGCGGCCCACGGGGTGGCGGGGGATACTCCCGCGAGCGCGATAATTACCGCGGGCGGTAGCCGTGCCGGTAGCGGCAAGTGAGATTTAGATCGGGTCGGGGCCCGTGCTTTCCGAAAGCCACGGGTCCCTTTGCCCGGCAAGACAAAGCACCTTTAAAGTAAGAATGGGAGGATTCATGAACAAAACGTCTCAACGAGAATTAGATCCGCGCGATGCGCTGTTGCTGAAGCAGACCGAAGAGCTACGAACTCATCTACTGGGTGATGACGGTATTCGAGAGCGTGTTTCGTCCCGTGCGTATGAACTTTATGAGAGGCGTGGCGCCGACCACGGCCGAGATCTCGAAGACTGGGCGGAGGCGGAAAATGAAGTCCTTTCGCCCCTCATCGAGCAAAAGCTAAAACTATCCAGCAAAACCTCAGAAGGAACGGCCAAAAACGTGACGCCAGCGAAACGGTTGAGCCGGAAACCAAACTAGCGGGTTTAGCGCAAATAGCTCCCCTCTAGTCGCTAGCCTTAGATCGGGAGTGACTTGGCCCAAAGGTGTAGGCGTGGGGCGATGCAGAATCGTGGCGAGCCAAGTCACTCCCGATAAGGTGACTAGGACTAATCCCCGAAGACCCAGGCTGACTTCCGAAAGCCCGAGCACTTGCCGGTGCCGCTGCTTAGCCAACGAGTAAAGTCCCCTAGCGACGAAATAGGAGCCTCCGTTTCTTCACCCGAAGCTTGCCTGGCTTCGCCCAAGGCTCAATTCGAGCTGACGAATCAAATCCTCAGGTACCAGCGGGGTGAGAATTCAAGCACAGCCCCCTCCGTGAACATTGGGGATTTGAGCCGCGGGCTGTCGACCGCGAGCGCAGTTCGAAAACGAACCTCCAGGCTTCTCAGCGAAAACTGGCTATTCGAAACGGAGTGCCACTATGGGATCGACGCGTGACGCCCGGCGCGCCGGAAGGTACGCTGCCAATATGTTCACCGCGCCGGTGAATAAGGCGGCCGCAGCAACGGTAACAGGGTCCGACGGGGTAAGGCCGAAGAGTTGGCTCTGCACCAGACGCCCCCCCGCTAGAGTTAATGGGATCCCGACGGCAACGCCGATCGCCAGCAGAAGCAGGCACTCCTTCAGCACCAGCCACAGCACGCCGCCCGATTGCGCTCCTAGAACCATGCGGATGCCGATTTCATTTGCACGCCGCACCACGTTGTAGCTCATTACTCCGTAAAGCCCGATGCAGGCGACCAGGGCCAACAACCTCCCACCCCCCGCCACTTCACCATTCACTGTTCTGAATATGCTGGACGACTCTTAGCCAAACATGAGTCCTTGGTAGGCGCAGGGGAGAGGGAGTATACTTTTAGGATTCGGGGCCGAAACTTAAATTCTGATGGACTGGTTTGGGCCGAGCGGTGCCTGAGCTGGTTCCCGGAATGCTCGCGCCAGGAGCCTTGATAGGGTGAAGGCAGTGCGCGGGTGTGTCTCAGACCAGGACAATTGAATGACCCAATGACCCACAAGCTGTTGGTTCGCCCGTTCAGGGCCAGACACTCAAGACAGACCGAAAGGAGTTTATGAGAGTGAGGAACACTTCTCGATCGAAGCAGCGCGTGGGGCGCGGGGTGATGGGCGGAGGACAGAACGCGACGATGGGTTCCGGCGGGAGAGCACAGTGGGCTCAACGGCTCCTCCTGGCCGGTCTTCTGTTGCTGCTGGCCGGCGCGGCGCCCCAGCCGGCGTGCTCCCAGGTGCTGACCTCCCAATATGATAATTCGCGCACAGGCTGCAACCCGCACGAGACCGTGCTCACTCTGCAAAACGTCAACGCGAATCAGTTCGGAAAGCTGTTTTCACTGCAAGTTGATGGCGCCATTTACGCCCAACCCTTGTACATGCCGGGGCTGGAGATTCCGGGAAAAGGCACTCATAACGTGGTTTTCTTGGCCACGGAACACGATAGTGTTTATGCCTTCGACGCCGAAGGCAGTCCTCAAGAGCCGCTCTGGAAGGTCAATTTCCTGAATGCAGGCAAAGGATTCAGGACTGTCCCGGCCCGCGACGTCGGTTGTCCTTTCATCCAGCCTGAGGTTGGAATTACCTCCACGCCCGTCATCGACCTCCCAAGTGGGACGCTCTACGTCCTGGCTCGCACCAAGGAGAAGGCAGGCCTGCTTAGCGACCGGTACGTGCAGCGACTGCACGCCCTGGCCGTGACCACCGGCGTCGAGAAGTTCGGCGGGCCCGTTGAGATTCGGGCGTCCCTGAATTCTCACGCGGCGGACAGTTCCAATGGGCAGATCGAATTCGAGCCGCTGCGCGAGAACCCACGCGCCTCGTTGCTGCTCGCCAACGGTACCGTCTACCTCACTTGGGCTTCATCGTGCGACATTGGACCTTACCACGGCTGGGTGATGGCCTACGACGCGCACACCCTGGCCCTGGTCGCGGCTTTTAATACCTCCCCTGATGGGGACGATGGCGGAGTTTGGGCGGCGGACACCGGCCCCGCGGCGGACAAAGAGGGCAGCGTATTCCTCGCCACGGGGAACGGGAAATTTGATGCCAGTTCGGGTGGGCGAGACTACGGCGACAGCGTGCTGATGCTCGCCGTTACAGGGCGCCAACTGCTCGTGCGTGACTACTTCACGCCCTTTAACCAAAATGAACTGAACGTTAATGACAAGGACCTTGGATCGGGAGGGCCGCTCCTGCTTCCTGACCAGCCGGGGCCACACCCGCATCTGCTGGTTATTTCCGGGAAGGGCGGCACAATTTACGTCCTCGACCGTGACCGCATGGGCAAATACCAGCGGGGCAGCGACAGTCAAATCGTGCAGTCTCTTCCAGGAGGACCGGACGAGGACTTTGGAGCTCCCGCCTACTGGAACGGGCACGTCTACTTCATTTTTACGGCTGACGTCCCCAAAGATTTCGCTTTGGAGCATGGCCAGCTCTCGCCTAATCCCCTGCGCGGCAGCAGAAGTTTCAGCGACCCCGGGGCCACTCCTACGGTGTCCGCCAACGGTTCGAAAAACGGCATCCTATGGGCGCTCACTTCCAAGCATTGGAATGAACCCGACGGGACAGCCGCGGTCCTCTACGCCTTCGACGCCTCCAACCTTGTTCGTGAACTCTATAACAGCGAGCAGAACCGTCCCCGCGACCGAGCGGGCATCGGGCTCCGGTTCAACATCCCCATGGTTGTCAACGGGCGCGTCTACGTCGGGGCGAAGCGTGAGCTGGACCTCTATGGCTTGATTTCGCCCCCTGGAAAGAATCGCTGAAATTGACCGAGCACACGTCGTGTGACTGGGTCCGCCAATTGCACCTTGCGTAAAATTCGGCGTGCAGCAATGGAAGTCACTGGAGTTCCGGGACCGGTTGTCCAAGCGTTTCGAAGCCGTGAGCACTGAGCCGGCGCGGGCGATGCCGGCGGGATAGATCGAGGGGGGGACGGTGGATCGAACCCGCCCGGGGGCTGAAGGAATCACATACCAAGGAGGGGAAAAGACGATGGAAGACTCTGGGCCAAGGAAGGCGATAGGTTTTTGGATTCTAGTGGCTTCGCTCGTTACGTCGTTCGCATGGTTCGCATATCCGCTATACGTGATTCGACCTTTCCGCCACCAGGGCGCGCGCGAACTGGCGGCTGCTCTGTCGGCGATTCAAACTCGACCGGTGGTCGACGTCATCTGCGTTGTTCTTGCGCTGGCAGGACTTGCCTCTTATTGGCGCGCTCAGCCCCGGCGCCCGCGCCGGATTCTGGCGGCTTTCGGGACGCTCACCGTTGGTGCATTTGCAGCCCTGTCGCAGGTGAACGTGTATGAATTGATGTTTCACCCCGACACCCATCCCCTCTTTGCAGCGGCCCGTCAAACCAAGGTGGATCCTGATGATAAAGTCCTTGCTGTGAAACTGGGAGGAAGCGTCCGCGCTTATCCCATTCGGACCATTGCCTATCACCACATCATCAATGACGTGGTGGGCCAGGTGCCCATCGTCGCGACCTATTGAACGCTCTGCCACACCGGTCTGGTGTGGAAGCGTGAAAGCGGCGGGCTGGTTCTGACTTTCCATCTGGCCGGCATCAACAACCAGAATTTCTTGATGCGGGACGATCAGACCGGCTCCTATTGGCAGCAGATCACCGGGGCCGCTGTCGCAGGCCCGCTGAAGGGCAAACGTCTAACTTGGATTTCCTCCGATGAATTGTCTTTCGGCCTTTGGGAGGCGGAGGAGCCCAACGGTACCGTCCTCAAAGACGTCACTAAGTACACTTCGGACTACGAGAAAAAGGACTGGGAGGCGCAGATGATGAAAGAGCCCACGGTGCTCAGCTTCGCCAATCCGGCTCTCGGTCTCAAACCTCGCAGCCTCGTGCTGGGTGTCAAGGCATTCGGAGCCAGCCGGGCGTTCTCGTACGACGAGGTTGTGAAGGAGAAGCTGGTACTGGACCACGTGGGGTCCGAGCCGGTGCTACTGGTGGTGGGACCAGACGGGCAATCCGTGCGCGCTTTTCGCGGCCGCATTCGGGGTCTGGAAGGCGAGCCTTCCTTTTACCGTACTCTTGACGAGAAGCAGTCACGGCCCACCGACTTGGCATGGCTTAGGCAGGCGGCGAGCGCCGCGCTGCTGATGGACGACCTTAGCGGAGGGGCGTGGAATTTCGAAGGCTGTGCTCTATCGGGCAAGGCAAAAGGGATCTGCCTGGAACGGGTCGATGTGATAAAAGACTATTGGTTCGACTGGCGAAACTACAATCCGGGCACCACAGTCTATGCACACAAAACCTGAGAAAACACCAAAGCAATCCATGTGAATCTATAGGAGCCGTAAAGCTGATTATTGCAAGCGAGCACCGCCAAAGGAATGCTGGACGGCAGAGGGTCGCCACAAGAGCCTTGTCAGTGCAAAGGAAGTGTTTTGCCGGTTCACTCCGGCTGAATGTTAGGCATTATGGCGTCTCCGGGCGATACGGCCGAGGCAGAGAAGCTGGCGGTCGAACTGGACAAGACTTTCCCGCTGGCTACGCTAGTTCAGAGGTATTGGCTGCCCACCATCAGGGCGGCTGTCACCCTGGCACGCCACGACCCGAGCCAGGCAATCGAACTGTTGAAGGTCGCGAGCACGATCGAACTCAGCTCAATTACGGCCGACCTCACGATATTCCTGCGCCCGGTTTACCCGCGGGGAGAAGCTTATCTCATGCTGCACGAAGGCAACGCGGCAACAGCGGAATTCCAGAAGTTCATCGACCACCGAGGCGTGGTGATGAACTTTCCATGGTGCGCGTTGGCCCGCCTGGGACTGTCACGTGCCTATGCCCTGCAGGACGACACGGCGAACGTTCAGAGGGCGTATCAGGGCTTCCTCACGCTGTGGAAGAACGCCGACCCTGACGTTTCGGTCCTCAAGCAAGCCAAGGCAGAATACGCCAGACTGCGATGAGCTTCGTATCCGCTGAACGGAAGAAGGTACGTTGGCCGAGACTAGGATAGGAGGCGTAAATCCGCCAACTAACCGCCGAGCTTGACATCGGTAACGGCAGACCGGCCGGCGTTTGCCGATCCGCGCAACTCTGGACGGCTGACTCGCAATTCGGAACTAATCCACAAGAGCGGTTAGTCAAATCGTCGGAGTGCCATTTGCACGCAAACTCCCGAGAGAGGGGTTCGGGTACCCAAAGCGGGCTCCAAGAGAGCCAGTCTTAAACTTCTACGACTAGGCCGTTTGTCAGGTACTGGAGTTGAAATAAAATGCTACCGGGACGGGTAATTCCTCCCATCCGTTCAAGGAGCGCCAACCGTGCGTTACTTCACCTGCCTATTGGTCGGATACTGCATCACTGCCAGCTTGATCTGTGCTACGGACGAGCCAAAGCTCTCGCCCGCCCAACAGGAAGTGCTCAATGTCAGCCTAGCGCGGAGGGACGCCTCAAACAGGCGGGATAGGGCGGCATTGGCCCGTTACATCGCGGAGGACTGCCTCTTCAGCACCGATGACGGCGTCGTAATCACGAAGGCTCAGTATTTGGAGCATATGGGAAAGCTGCCCTTCCAGTACGACCACTCGACGAATCCACGCGAATTCGTCGTTCGTTTGTACGGAAATACCGCAGTGATCAACTTTCGAACGACCGCTCACGAGCAGTTCGGTGATACCGACATAATCGGTCAACAGCGTCGAACAGAAACCTGGCTCAAGCAAAACGGCTCTTGGGTCCTTATCGCCATTCAATGGGACAATATCCCGGTTAATTTCCGAAAGCCGGTCGCAGCCGATCCAAAGGTCTATAAGGATTATGTTGGCCAATATGAGTGGCGTCCCGGTGACGACGTAGAGACCGTCTATTTTAAGGATGGTAAACTATGGACACAGACGGGTGGGGACGTGGATGAGTACTTGCCTGCCGGTGATGATACGTTCTTCATCAGAGAGGGCGATCTCGGAACTTCCACGTTTATCCGTGACACCCAGGGCCGTGTGACGGGCTACACCTATCACCGCGTCGACGGACAGGAAATCCACGTTAAGAAGATCAAGTGAGGTGGCTGCGAACTAGCCGTG
>JBELAJ010000465.1:0-6671 GCA_049508935.1 Terriglobia bacterium
CGCTGTCTCGGGCAGTTATCCACAGGCGTATTTTCGACCTTGCCAGGACAAAGTAAGCTCGAAATGACCGTCCACCGCGCCGCAAAGTCGGCGGCAGAGAGCTTGTGAGAAATGCGGGCTAATACCGCGTACTCCGTGAGGTGCGATGATTTCCTTAGCAAGTTGTTGAGCCGGTCGAGATTCCGGGGGAGAATCGAAATAGATAACCAATCGAGGATTTTAGAGATGGATCTCGCCGATGACGCCGAAGAGTATGGCGCCCTCGATAGGTTAAAAATCAATACCGCCCAAGTTGAGGTTACCAACCACCACGCTTTTTTTGTTAACGACTTCATGAGCAAGCCTCTCCTATCACTGCCAACCAACGAAGATGCTCTTCGGTATATCCGGTAAGTCGGAGGGTCTTGCGGTCAGACGCGAACGCGGTTTTTCCATACACTGGAGGCCCGAATCATTGTGGCCCCCGGTCCGGGTGGATTTGCGAGAGGTCGCTTAAGGAAAGCCACGATAGATAGCAGCGCCCGCAACGCTCGAGGCGATAGAAGGACCCGTGCGATAGATGAAAGACTTTGCAGAATTGGACGGAATGTATACGATGTCTTCAGTCTGGAGTTGAATGTCCGCTCGCTTTCCCTCCAGAATCTTTTTCACCGCCACGGGAGTCTCCGTGTAGCCGGACGGACCTTTGCGGATAAATCGAGATCGATTCATGGATGAAGTGCGATTGATTCCTCCCGCCATCGCAACGGCTTGCAGAAGGGTCATCTTTCCGTCGTTCCCCATGATGAAGCCTCCCGGCCGGCCAACATCGCCCAAGACGTAAACGAGACCGGCGCGCGGAATGATGACCTTATCGCCTGGTGCGAGCTGCACGTCCGTCGAAAGCGAGGCCTGCGCGTCCTTCGTCAACCGTACCGTGGCTGTGCTGCCGTCCACATGCTTGACCGTAGCTTCCGAACCCGCAAAGGAAGTTATTCCGCCTGCCTCGGAAATGATATCGAGCAGGGTCCGGCTCCCCAACACTTGGTACACACCCGGCTTAGTAACTTCGCCCAAAACAGAAACACCCTGGGTGCTGTATTCGCTGATAAGCACGGAGACTCCCGGGTTCACGAGGAAATTTCCCGCCTTCAGCTTCTTCGCAATGAAAGCCTGGGCCTCAGCGGTCGTCAGATCGGCGAGGTGCAGTGAACCAACCAGGCTCAATGTCGCGTCTCCCAAATCGTTCACGCGAATCGTCTGGGTCATTTCGGGGACATCGAAAATACTCACATTCAGCAAGTCCCCCGCGCCGATGCGCACGCGAGCCCTGGCGGCGGATGCGCCAGACTCCGGGCTCTTGATGGTCCCTGAGTCGCCAGGTGGCACACTAACAGCAAGCAAGGGGGCTTGCGTTGAGCTACTTTGAGCGGGTACCGGGCTCGAGTAGCCAAAGGTCATCACCATCAACACAGAAAGTGTAAATGCAGTTTCTTTCAATAGGCTTTTCACGGTAAGCACTCCATTCATAAGTTTGTTTAGCTGCCCGCACCTGAAATCGGTGCGCCGTTACGCAGCGAGGTCGCGCCGATAGTAGGCACGATTTTCTGGGGAACGCGGGTCGATGGCGTTCATGACTACTCCGGTAATCGCCGCCCGCGTTCGTAAGAACAGATTCCTTAACCGGGCAATCGAATGCTTCGTGGTAACGCCAGACCGGACGACCACGATTACGGCGTCGCAGTGGGCCGACAAAACAAGTGTCTCCGATGCCGACAGAACGGGAGGCGTATCGACAACTACGAAATCGTATTCGGCACGCCATTTTTCAACTAGCTGCGTCATGCTGGGGGAGCCGATCATTTCAGCAGGGGAGGGGGATTCGGGGCCAGCGGGAATTACAGACAGATTGGGGACCGATGGGATGGATACGGGCAAGCCGGTTGGGGGGGCTCCCCCGAGCATGGAGCTCAATCCATGCGTTGCGCTCAGATTCAAGCGGGTCTTCAAGGCAGGGCGGCGGAGATCAGCCTCAACCAGTAACACTCGTGGGCCCTGCTGGGCAAGCGCCACGGCGCAATTGAGGCTGGTGGTGGTTTTCCCTTCCTCACGTGTAGCGCTTGTCACCAAAATGACTTTCGGCATGGTTGTTGGGTCCATTTCCAGGATGCAAGCCCGCAACGTCCGATACGCTTCCGCGGCATGCGATTGCGGCTGTGAAAGCATGAGGATGCCGTTGCTCGCCGGATTCAGCCCCTTGGCAGGTTTCAAGAGGCTGGGTTTAATTGCCCTCCACTTGGGGACTACCGCCAAGGAGGAACCGAGGGCTGCGCTTTCGAGTTGATCGACCGTGTCAATGGTCTGGTCGAGGTTCTCACGGAAGAAGGCTCCCGCCCCACCGAGCAGGAGACCACCAAATAGGCCTATCGCAAGATTGAGGGGAACGATGGGCCGCGCGGGTCGGTCAGTGGGCGTCGCGGGGTCCCAAAGCAGGATGTTCGTGGAACGCAAGCTGGCTATTACACCCGCTTCTTGGAATTTTTTCAACAGTCCATCGTACAGATCCCGGCTGGACTCCGCCTCATGCTTCATAATCGTGTATTGCACGGCGCTGTCGTTCATCTTGTTCGCCTCTCCCTTTGCTTGTTCGAAAGAAGCATGCAGACCATTTTCCGTTTGCAGGGCCGCCTGGTAGTCGTTCTCAGCCCGGGCCGCCAGATTCTCAACCTGGGCTTTGATGCTGCCATCGAGATCCTTGATCTGGTTCTGCATCTGGATGAGGCGGGGATAGGCTGAACCGTATTTGGTGGAAGCCTGCGCATAATCGGCCTTTAATTGTGCTTCCTGAGATCGAAGGGTCTGGATCAGTGTCAGGGTCATGGTCATTGTGGTGGGAGAAGTCATGGTCGTGGAGTTGCCCACCAATCCGGAAACCAGTTCGGGGCTTCCCGCTTGAGCCAGTTGCCACACCGCTTGTGCGAGGATGCGGTTTGACTCGGCGTCTGTGAGTTGCTTGCTGATGTCCTCCAGATGGGTCATGACGATGTTGTGGGACTCATCCGTTCCAAAAATCCCTGCTTCCCTCTCGTAATCAACCATCCGCTGTTGTGACATCTCTACTTGGTTCTTTAGATCCGCGAGTTGCTCCGAAAGCCAGCCGGAAGCCTGCTTGGTCGCCGCATACCGGATCTGGAAATTGCGTTCGATGTAGTCGTTAACTAACGTGTTGATGACCTGCGCCGAAACCGTTGGGTCGGGGTTATAGAACTGGACCTTAATCAATCGTGTCCCCGGCTCCGTATTCACACGCAGATTCTTGTGGAATGCTTTCAGCACTTCGGCGCGGCGATGCGGGGCTTCTTCGAGCGGCATTTTGGAATCGTCCATGAACCTCATGAAGTAATCCGACCAGAATTGCTTGCTGCGGAATTCCGGCCGGCTTTCCAGGTCCAACTCCCGCACCACCTGGAGGGCCAAGGCATCGCTTTGCAGCGCTGCCGCATGCGTTTCCAGCGTGACCATGAAGCCGAGCGCTGCTTCGTCAGACCGCCTTCCCGTTAGCTCATCCACTCCCAGAGCATCCGTGCTTTCCTTATTCACCTGAACGACAGCCGTGCTTCGGTACTTTGGCTTGAAAGCGAACGTGATAAGGGCCGCAAGGGTCAAGGTGCACAGCGTGCAAAGACCAAAGGTGAGTCTTCGTTTGTGGAGAACACGCCACATCTCTCGAAAGGAAATTTCTCTTTCGGCGGGCGCCATCGGGTTTACCCGATCAACGGCACGGCGATGGGTATAGTAGATAGAATCGGGCTGATTGGAGGTATCGTTTCTCGCAAGATAGTTATTCATATAAGTCTCATTCCTTAATGGTTTGCGGACTCCAGCACGAATGCCGCTGGATTATCCGAAAGGTTAGTGCGCAAGACTTGGTAACGGTCTTAACGAATGCGCTAAGTTGTTGGAACTCTCGGGGGCGCTGTTTCGAAGGCTCCTCGAATTGCCCCCCACGAGGGCTTTGGGTTTAGATCGGCATCATAGGGCAGAGGTCGGACCGGTAGGCCATCGGGCCTTGGGTGGATCGTAGCTAGCCAGGTGAAGCGGTCGGTGAGGCCCCAGGTCATAATGGTTTTCAACGACTGGAATTGAAGCACAAACGAAAGGTAGTCCTCGTATTGGGTGGCTACTAACCGATCGCGCTCCTCGATGTTGCCGGGAAGACGCTGGTCGCGGACATCCATCTCAGTGAGTGCAATTGTCAGTCCTAAATCCTCAATCGCCTGCAAAAAGCGCTTGAAGTCGGGACCCGTAGTCTGCATCTCCGCACATAGGTGGGATTGAACGCCCAGGGCGTGAACGGGGACGCCGTGCCTCCTCAGTTGGGTCAAAAGCGTCAACACAGCCTGGCGCCTTCGCTCGGCCGCAGCATTCTCGGGTTCGAGCCAATTCTCGTTATAGACCAGCATGGCGTTTGGATCCGCTGCATGCGCGGCGTGAAAAGCTATCTCGATGTACTCGGGGCCAAGATAGCGAAGCCAAGGGGTCACCTTCAGGCCATCAGGTCGTCCGTCTTCAAGCTGAATGGCCTCATTCACAACATCCCACGAGTGCATCTTTCCGGCAAAGTGGGAGACTACCGTCGAGATGTGCCTCATCATTACCAATTCCGCATTCCGTGTGTTAACCACGGTCATGAACCATTTGGGTAATGCTCGTTCCCAAATCAACGTGTGTCCCCGAAAGAGCATTCCGTGTGAACTTGCAAAGGCACACAGTTGGTCGGCGCTGCGAAAATCAAATTCCTCGGGGGTGGGGCGAAGGGCGTTCCACTTCAGTTCGACCTCGGGAACCAGAATGCCGCATTGTTGGGCGACAAGCTCGGCGTATGCTGGATTGTCGACTAGTTCCTGCCAAGGTACGGCTGCCCCAAATTGCAAGCCACGCGCCGAGGCGGAGTCCCGCAATGAACCGGGTAAGGCCCGTGAGCTCGGGCGTTGTCCGGTGGCGCCGGCGGCCCGTTCAGACCCCGGTCCGGAAATTGCCGCTGAGCCCAAGCCCGCCGCCATCTTCAGTACTTCGCGCCTGGTCATTGCCGCTCCGCGACTGCAGGCCATTCGTTTCCTGTGTAAAGGTTCGGGTACAGCAGTTGCCTGAACACCATAACCATGAACTGTACGTTTCCGATCAGATAGCGTTTCCACAGGCGGCGGGGCTCCACGGCCAGCCGGAACAACCACTCCAAACCCAGTTGCTGCATCCATCGTGGCGCCCGCGGGGTAACGCCACCAACCATTTCGAATGACCCTCCGATGCCCATGCAAACCGGAACGCCAAGCTTTAGGCCGTGTTCGTAGATCCAATTCTCTTGCTTGGGTACGCCGAGGCCGACAAAGAGAATGTGCGGGTTGGCTTCGCGGATCATGCGTGAGGTGGCATCCAACTGCTTCGGATCGTTTTCAAATCCCCGGGCTGGACAATAGGTTCCGGCAACGGTCAGGCCGGGATATGCCGCCTTCAGCTTTCCGGCGGCGAGGTCCGCCGAGCCAGGCTGACCACCCAACAGATAAACTCTCAATCCCATCTCTGCCGCGCGTCTGCACAGCGCCTTGAATAGATCCACACCTGTCACCCGCTCTTTCAATCTCTTCCCAATAAGCCGCGCGGCGAGTAGCAGGGAGAACCCATCCGGTAGTACAAGGCTGGCGTGCGAGTAGATCTCGCGGAGATGCTGATCTCTCTCGAGAAGGACCACGTGTTGCGCATTGGGCGTGACCACGTAGGCCGGTCCCTGCAACGTGGCGGCATAATTGGAAATCAGGTCGACCGCTTGAGGCAGCGTCGTCGCATGCACGCGGGCGTGGCAGATATTCACGCTTTCAGGGAGCGTGAGGATCGGGTTGAGTGCAAGGCTCAATTGGGTTGACATGTTCTCGCCTTGAGAATCCGGCGTTATTTCAAGCAAGGAAGTGATTTCATGGGCCGACTCTGGAACTATGGGTTACGGTCGCACAGGTCTGCTCACAGTGAAGTGTTGGGAGCTCAAGAGTAAAGCTGCGGAGGCTGCGAGTGGATGCGCTTTTCGCGCCAGGGATAGGTTTGGATCGCACCCGATTGGAAAGGCAGCACTCGATGTAGAAGGGTACCTCGGTGACCTTGTCTCTTTATGCTGGATTGTTCTAAGGCTTCGCCACGCTCACTTAGGTGATTGGCTCCGCCGATCGAACTACGCATGGAGCCTCGCAAGAAAACTCTTTCCGTTTTCGGCATTGACATAAAGCAAAAGGGATGCCAGCCGCGCCAGGCTACTCAACTTTCTTTTATCCCACGTGAATTGAAGAAATTAGCGTGAATCAAAGTAACTAACTGGCCGTGAACCAATTCCAATGGAGGTGTCCAAGAAGGTGGCGGTGTCTCGATTTGATACAGAGTGTCCGGCTTCGGTGGAAGTATGAAGCTTGGTTAAAGGTGTTGGGGGATTTTCCGAAGGCTTACGCGCATCAATCTTGTGTGTTGACGGGTCCGGCCAAGTCGCTGGTCGCGGAATAAGTAGAGTGGCTTTTGGCGGCGATCTCTTAGTCTGCATTATTCATGAACGCGCCGCAGAACGCGGATTTGAGGCGTTTGGAGCCGGATGCTCGTGGTCTTGGAGGTCGGCCGGCCGCCGGAGGCGCCTTTCCTCAGTTGTGGACCGGCTG
>JBELAJ010000466.1:0-6653 GCA_049508935.1 Terriglobia bacterium
AGCGATCGATCTGCTCCTCCTCTTCCAACTCAGCTTGGGCAGACCGGTGGTCACCGTCCCGGACTCGAGTTGAGAACTCACCTCCTGCCGCTGGTCAGGCTTGCCGCTTTTCCATCCTCTCCCGGTTACCCCGATTCTTCGCGGGCGTGTCGGCAAATCCTGAAAAAATGAATTTGGAAAATAGACGCCGGTGGGCCGTGCCACCGCGCGCAGCTTCTCGACCAACCGCGCGAACTGTGCGACAGATTCATCGCGTAAACCGAATCTCTCGCCTCCGCGAACCCATAGCCGGCCAACCTCGGCGCCGGAAACCGGCGCAATTTGGCTAACTCGAAAATCACCGATAATGTCCTTCTCGCTGATGTGTCCCGACACGAGGACGCCGGGTGCGAACGAAGGTGTGACGTGAAGTGGTAAAGCTGGAAGATCCTTAAGCCGCTCCACGAGTCTCTCAGCCATGGCGTCAAAGGACTTGGCTGCCTCGGGATGAAGCTTCAGGTCCATCTCTTGCATATTGTGACTCGACCATCCAAGGCATTGGCAAAAAGCAAGTTACGCCTAGCCATGCCGCCAAGAGGCAATGCTACCACAACCATCGAAAATGCTTGCGAACCTTCCGACACGGCGAACGATCGCCGTAACGACCTGTCCGTACCAACAATCTTGCTTGAATTAGATCATCTGGGCAGTGAGTTCTTCGGCGGCGGCGCGATATCGCGGCTCGAGGTCCTTTTCCCGCGTGATAGCGCCCAAGTGAATGCATCATTATCGAGTTTTGGAGAAGGACAGGTTGGGTGTATACTATGCTGGTAGGGCTTAATCTTGGAAAACTTCTAGTTGAGGGAGTGCGTGGTGCTCCCTCCGATCTGGCACTCCTTGGCGTCAGCGGAGATACCCGTGTGTTTTTTGGTTTCCAGGGTGACCGCTGAAGGAGAAGACACATGGAGTCTCCGGTCCCTTATTCTCCATCCTCGATCTCAAATGGACCGCCCGCTCTCGTTAAAGACATTCTCGAAGGCCTTTTGGACGGCCTATACGTCATTGACCGGGAACGCAGGATCATCTACTGGAACCAAGCAGCCGAACGGCTTACCGGGTACAAAGCTGAGGAAGTTCTAGGGAAACAGTGTTCCGATAACTTCCTGATGCAAGTCGATTGCTCCGGGTGCCTGTTGTGTGGGGGAGAGTGCCCTGTCAGCCTCACTCTAAAGGATGGGCGTCCCCGTCGGGCGGAGGTTTACTTTCACCATCGAAGTGGCCACAAGATTCCCGTTGAGATTATGGTCGGTCCGATTCGGGGCCGAGACTCTGAAGTCATCGGTGCGGTTGAACTCTTCCATGACAACTCCAGGCAGAGGGCAGTGCGAGAGCGGGCCAAGGCGCTAGCGAAGTTCGCTTTTCTTGATCCGACCTCGCAAGTGGGAAACCGCCGCTACCTGGAGCAACAGCTCGCTCAACATCTCGATGAGTATTCCAAGCGTGGCATCCCGTTCGGGATCATCATGGCCGACTTGGACGAGTTTAAAGCCATCAACGACACCTACGGGCATGCTATCGGTGATGCTGCGCTGGTCAGTGTTGGAAAGACACTATCCAATTGTTTTCGTGCGTCGGATGCTGTAGGACGTTGGGGCGGCGACGAGTTCATGGCGATTCTTCTCGGCATCACGAAGGAATCCCTGACACGGGCGTCCGAGAAATTCAGGAGTCTCGTTGCTCAGTCGACACTGCGCATGGACGGCCGGCTGATACGAGTGACCGTGTCGGTGGGGGGCGCAATAGTCGATCCAGGGGATTCTCGGGAATCGCTCATGAAAAGAGTGGACCACCATTTATATGCAAGCAAGGGGGCAGGCCGGAATCGAGTCAGCCTGTGAGTCCGAACCGCATTAATACTCTCTGGATTCAAGATGCCGGTTGCGATTGCGAGTGGCGCAGTTCTGGGTGCGTGCTGGCGTAAGCTATCATCGCCGCCATACATCGGGGCGGAATGGAAGGTGCGGGAATTACACAGTCAGATAACCAAGCTCGGGAATGCTGAGCCTGGCTCCCCGACCACTGGAAACTGCGCCACACCGCAAGCTTGGCCACCCTCAACCGTCAGGATTGAGCCACCCCCTTCGACAACCTGGCCTGCCCCGCTCCCGAGCAGGCCCTGTGCGTCACATAGCGCTCACAACATAGTGATTAATATCGGAGGTCACGTCCGGAAAAGTCAACTGTCTTCAGGCAGATCGGATATTGGCGAAGCACAGGCGGCGGTTGTGGCCGCTCCGTAGCAGCAGAGCTCCCACAGCGATCCTAGGGAATCGGAAGGCTATTCGAGCGGCGTTTGCCAACCGGACGAGCGGTCGTACATTAAGGCCTGACCGAAGCCCCACGGACATCAGATGTCCTCACAGCTTGCCCGCCAATCCGGTAACTTAAACTTATCCCGGCAGGTTCGCAGACCTGCATTCTCCAAAAACTGCACGAGCTGTGGAGCCGGCACAGGCGGGCTGACAAGATAACCTTGCACTTCGTCGCAGTGGTGCTCCTTCAAAAACGCCAACTGAGCCTCCGTCTCAACACCCTCAGCCACGACAGCGATGCCAAGGCTGTGCGCCATGGCGATGATGGCCAGTGCAATAGCCGCGGCGTCCTTATCCTTGGGGAGATCTCTCACGAAGGACTGGTCGATTTTCAAGGCGTCCAAAGGAAGCCACCTGAGCTCACTTAGCGAGGAATATCCGGTGCCGAAATCGTCGATGGAAAGCCGAACTCCCAATTCGCTGAGCTTTTGAAGCGTTAGCTTTGCTCTCGGCACATCTGCCATAATCGCGCTTTCGGTAAGTTCGAGTCGCAAGTACTGCGGCCCCAGTCGGGTCTCATCGAGTATGTTGGAGATTGATTTGGAAAGTTCGCTGTGTTGGAACTGTCGCGCCGAAACATTGACGGACACGGCGATGGGAGGCAGCCCGGCTTCCTTCCAAACCTGCATCTGGCGGCAAGCTTCCCTGAATATCCAATCCCCGATTGGGGTGATCAGACCTGTTTCCTCGGCGAGACCAATGAATTTTGCCGGCGGCACATGACCCAGATCCGAACTGTTCCATCGGAGCAAGGCCTCGGCCCAGGCAAAGCATCCGGATTGAGTTCCCAGCACGGGCTGATAACAGAGGTACAATTCCCGCTGCTCGATGGCGCGACGCAGCCTGGCCTCCATATTCATCCGTTCGGTGCAGATCTGGGTTAGAGATTTCGTGTAGAATTCGAAGGTATTCTTCCCTTTCTGTTTGGCCTGGTACATGGCCGAGTCAGCGTTTCTGAGGAGGGTTCCGACATCTTCGCCGTCGGTCGGGTACAGAGCAATGCCGATGCTCGCTGTAGCATAGACGTCGTAGGCCCCCACCTTAAATGGCTCCGACAGAGAACTCACGATACGGCGTGCAACCACCGAAGCATCTTGCTCGTGCTGCAGACCGGAGATGAGGAGCGCGAATTCATCACCGCCAAAGCGGAAAACATCCGGTATGGGGCCGTCTGTGAACGGTCTGGATATTAAGTCCTCGGCGCGCACGCATTGCGAAAGGCGGCTGGCGACTTGTTCGAGCAGTCTATCTCCTACGCTATGGCCCTCGGTATCATTGATGGATTTGAAGTTGTCAAGGTCAAGGATGAGAAAGGCGAGAGGTTGCTTGTTTCTTCGCACCCGGCGCAGTGCGTGGGCGACCTGTTTGGAAAACATCTGCCGATTGGGAAGCCCGGTTAGATCATCATAGTAAGCGAGGCGCCGGATTCTGTTTTCTGCATGCCGGCGCTTGGTCACATCCTGGATCGTGCCTTCCACGTACTCCGGGCGTCCTTCCTTGTTCAACCTGACCTCCACCTGCTCCGCGACGACGCGCGGAGTTCCATCCGCCAGGATGAGCCTGTACTCAACCTCGTATTTCTCCTCGCCTCGCAGCGCCGCCGCGAACAACTGAGTTGCATGGTCAAGATCGTCCGGGTCAATTACCTTCGCCAGGGCGTCGTGGTCGGCCGGCCGGTCTCCTGTGGCAAATCCAAAGATCCTGCACACCTCGTCTGAGAAGTACCATCGGTTTTCACTGACATTCCAATCCCAATGTCCTAATCGGGCCATACGCTGGGCCTTGGCAAGCCTTGCCTCACTGGCTTTCAAGGCGCGGTATGTCCGGCTGGCACGCAGGAGGTATCGAACGCGGTAGCCCAGGAGCGCCCAATTAATGGGCTTGGGCAGGAAGTCTGTTGCCCCTATTTCAAAAGCCCGGTGAACCGATTCGACGTCATCGTGCCCAGTTACCATCAGGATGGGGGTGTCCCGCCCGTGAGTTAAACGGCGGATGGCGGCACACGCCGAGAAGCCGTCCATGTTGGGCATTTCCACGTCCATGAGAACTATGTCCGGCGGCTTTTCCGTGAAACATCGCACCCCTATCGATCCGTCCTCAGCCGCCATAACGTCGAATCCAGCTTTCTCGAGCAGTTCCTGAAGAAGCAGGCGCTCCATTCGGTCGTCGTCAACCACAAGAACTAGTGACCGTCGATTAGGTGCTTCAAGACCGCGCATTCGCGACTCCATTGAGTTCGCTTCTTAACGCCGCAACGACGCGGCCATGCTCTCTCTTAATCTCGTCCAAAAGCAGACGAGCGTTCTCCAGGGATTTGCGGCGACCCGCCTCTTCCAGTTCTTTGCTCAAGGACGCGAGCTGTTTGGCGCCGACATTTGCACTGTTCGATTTTAGAGTGTGGGCGGCCGTGCGCGTGGCGTCAGCATCTCCTTGTTCGAGCGCCAGGCGCAGTTTCCCCAGCAATTCGCCGGAATCGTGAAGGTATAAGGATATCACTTTCGCAAGGATAGGCGGCGACCCCGGCCGCTGAAGCTGCGCGATCTTCGCCAAGGCAAGATGATCGACGGGCGTCCCCTCCGTCGAATACGGGGCGGTGGAGACTGGCGTGTCAGCCGTTCCTGAATCGTTCGATGCCTTATCATCGCTGGCAGCGGCAAGCTGTTCCTGTCTCGCCACATACTGGCGGAGCAGCCATTTTTCCACGACTCTTCGCAGTTCGGCCTGGCTGAATGGCTTGGCCAGATAGTCATCCATTCCGGCAGCCAGGCATTGCTCGCGATCTCCCTTCACGGCGTCGGCGGTGAGGGCGACAATGGGGAGGCGACTTCCAAACCCTTGGGAGTTTTCATCCTGGCGGATCATCCTGGTGGCTTCGAAGCCGTCCATAACCGGCATATGGCAATCCATCAGGACGAGGTCGTAAGCGTTATTCTTGATCGCTTCCAGGGCCTCTTTGCCGTCCTTGACGATTCCCACGTAGCACCCGATCGTCTGCAGCATTATCATGGTGACTTCTTGGTTGACGTCATCATCCTCGACAACAAGAATGCGGCCCCGCAAAGGTACGGCTTGGTCTGCCAGAGAAGTGACCGTTGGTCGGGCGGCGGGCGAGACTCCTGGCCGCGTTGGCGCAGCTCCCACACAACTGGCTATACACTCGAGAAGCGATAATTCTGCTAACGGTTTCGTCAGATACTGTTCTACGCCCGCTGCGCTAAATCGTTTGGCGTCATAATCATCCAGAACGGAACCGAGCAGAATGAGATGCACATCCAGAATTGTGTGGTCGGATTTGATTGCCTGTGCGAGTTCGAATCCATCCATGTCCGGCACATGCCGGTCGATAATGGCCAAGTTGAAGGGCTTCATTTGCGCAGAAGCTGCGCGGAGCATTTCCAGCGCTTGGGCTGCACTGTTCGCGCTATTCGTCCCAATGCCCCGCGCTTCCAACTGGCGCCGCAGAATCTCCCTGCTCACGGGGTAATGATCGACGACCAGGGCTTGCAGGCGCATTTCTCGAAAAGAAAATCGCTGGCTCAGATCTCCGGGGCCTCTGCCTTTGCGCAGACGTACCGTAAACCAAAACGTCGAGCCCACGCCCAGTTCGCTCTCAACTCCAATAGCACCTCCCATCATTTCCACCAAGTTCTTGCAGATTGCCAAGCCAAGGCCGGTTCCACCGAATCTTCGCGTGGTTGAGCTGTCCGCCTGTACAAACGAATCGAAGACCCGTGCCTCGTTTTCCGGGGCAATGCCAATGCCAGTGTCGCGGACCTCGAATCGCAGCAGCGCATCACTCTCCGATTCCTCCGCGATCCCCGCCTCAACTGCGACCGCTCCACTTTCAGTGAATTTGATAGCATTGCCCACAAGGTTCGTCAAAATCCGCTGCAATCGCGCTGGGTCACCGCGATACGCCGTGTGCATGCCGGGGGGAATAGCATAAACCATCTCGAGCCCCTTATTCGCAACACTCTCTGCCAGCAGCATGGCCAAGTCTTCCATTAGCGAGCGCAGATCAAAGTCCACCGCCTCCAGTTCCAGCCTTCCAGCTTCGATCTTCGAGAAATCCAGAATGTCATTGACGACCGCTAGCATTGCCTCGCCCGAACGTCTGGCGATTTCCGCGAATCGCCGTTGCCGGTCCGTCAGTTCCGTCCTCAGCAGCAAACCGGTCATTCCTAGAAAGCCATGCATGGGATTGCGCATCTCATGACTCATGGTGGCCAGGAAATCGCTCTTGGCGCGGGTGGCAGCCGTCGCGGCCTCCTCCGCCCTCTTCCGCTCAATCACTTCTTTCTG
>JBELAJ010000467.1:0-10781 GCA_049508935.1 Terriglobia bacterium
GTATGGTGTGAAAAATCCATGCCAGCTTGCCGGTGCGCACATCGAATGCCCGGATATCTCCGGGCGCAGAGCCGTATCCCTCATTGGTGGCCGAGCCCAAGATCAAAAGATCCTCGAAGACTCGCCCGGGAGTTGTGGATTGCACCAGCGAAAAGCTTCGGGGATCGCGGCCCAGGCCCTCTTTCAGGTCAACAAGGCCATTCGTGCCGAAGGACAGAATCTGCTTCCCCGTTCGCGCGTCGATCTCCTGAAGGAAGTGGTTGCTGGCAAAAAGCAGCCGGCGGTCGCGCTCATCTTTGCTTTCCCAATAGTTGATCCCGCGGTTGGTAATGATCTCGGTGTCCGGATCGGGCGTGTGAACCCAGACCTCTTTCCCAGTCTCGGCATCGAGCGCCACAATGGAGTTGTTCTCCGCCATGACGTAGGTAAGCCCGTGCGCTTCGATCGGGTTGAAGAAATACCGGTTCTCATCGCCCGTGGGAAAGACCCAGGCGATCTGAAGCATGCTGACGTTGGTCCGGTTGATCTCATGAAGGGCCGAGTATTGCGCGGAGTCCGGTCCGCCTCCGTAGTCACTCCAGGTTGTGTGGCTTTGGCCAAGCGCGCGGACATGCAGGCGAAAAGCAACAGGCGGAGGTCGGCTCTCCGGGGTGAGCCTGCGGCGGGAAATCCCGGCTCCGATCGATGCAAGAGGGCCTCGACTGACGTCACCTGATCCTCCTTCCAACCTGAATAGGGTGGTCCACTTGCGAGTATAGCATCACCTCTGAGGCGCCCTTTGCCATTATGGTCGTTCCACGGTGCTTCTTCATTGCGATTCCCATACGGATCTCCACCGCAAGAATTAGCTGCGGTGGCAAGGTCAGACACTTCGACGACACCACCAGCGCAGGTGGGGTTCTCTGGGGTGTAACTCGGAGGCGAAGATTGCCCTGAGTTGTGAGCCCACACCTGTCAGCGAACTACTCTGACGAGGGTTGGTTGTATCCGCAGAGCTTGCATCGGAACTCCTTGAACTCGAACCGGGCTTGGTTGCCGAGACTATTTGGTATAGGATGACAACGCAGCGACGGAAACTGCGCGCATGGGAACCTCTGCCAAAACTCTGGATCACCTCAGCAAGGTAGTTGTCGGCTTCCTCAATGGGGACCGCATTCGGGGCTATGTCTACGATTTTTCTGCCCTGGAAGAGTCTTTCAATCTTCTTCCCCAAGAGGACCCACTGCAGGGGCAGGAAATAAAGGTTGCGATGAAGGACCTCAGGGCAGTTTTCTTTGTGTGGGAGTTCGCCGGCAACCCCCAATACCACGGTTCCCTGCCTGCGCACGCACCCTCCGACGGCCGGACAATCGAAGTGACTTTCGCCGATGGAGAAAAGATAGTCGGGAGAACCGAGGGATATAACTCGCAGCGAATCGGCTTCTTTCTGTATCCCGCTGATCCCAGGGGCAATAACATTCGCATCTACGTGGTCAACAGAAATACCCGCCAAGTTAGACTTGTCTAAATTGTTCAAGGACGAAACCGGGAGCAAGCCGCTGTCGATTTGGACGCTCGCTGACGGCGGCACAAGTAAAGGGCTTGGCTGATCTGTCGAGGCGGACGGGCCTCGTGGCCGCTGAACTGATTCGGCGCTTCATTGACGAAGGGTTGAGTAAGCAGAAATAGAGACGGCCAGTGAACGTGCTCGCAACACGTCACACTGGCCTAACCAAATCAACCTGCTAAGGAGGCTGAAATGGCTTCACCGAACAGGGAGCAGCGGATGGTTGCAAAATCAGGAGCAACCGCAGTCAGCCGCCAGCAGCTCTCACTGGCCCTGGGCGTTGACAGCCTTCACCCGCACCGATACGAGCCGTAGTTCACTCGTGAAAGCCCCGGTAGAATGCGAGTAGGTGACGTACATGACTTGCCCGCCGCTGGCGTTGTATTCCGGGTGCGCCTGGGCGTCGTGGACAGAGCTTCCTCCATTCGCAGGGGGAAGAGCATCAAAGGCCGCAATTTCCCGCGACCATGGTCCCTCAGGCTTCGGCGACGTGCGTATCACGACCTGTTGGGAAAATGGCACGTTGTAGACGGCAACATAGGATTGCAGATAGTCATTCCACGACACATTCATGATTGGCGCAGCATGTAAGACGGTGATAGCGTCGGGGAGGTTGCTGGACCAGTTGCCACTTCCGGCATAGAAACTCCACGAACCCACATCCAAAACGTTGGCCAGGGCGAGGCGCCCCAATACGCACGGCACGTCGGGGTTGGAACTGTTGCATCCGTAGGCGTAGAGAGTATCCCCATCTGCAAAAGCGGCCGTACCAAAGCTGGGGTCGTTCTGTCCAAAGAGCAGATCGGGATGCTCCGCCCCTGGGTTGATGGAAGGCCGTTGCGGCTGGTCGGCGAAGTTCTGCCAAATTGCCACGGAGTACCCGACCGCCGCGAAATTGAAGTCCCCGGGTTGAGCCGAAACCAACTGGTAAAAGATCAATACGCGACTTCGTGCAGTGTCAGCGATGACGGCTCCCGGCCACAGCGCCCATCGCGCGCCGCAAGGCTGCTGTGGGCACGGGTTGCCTTGATGGGCCGTGTTAAAGGCCTGTTCGGTAGCACTGAGGGAGAGCAGCATCGTAGGAGCCCCGGCCGTATCCTCGCGCTCTTGAAATCCCGTGACGCCCTGGGCGGCATTCAGGTCCGTGGTCCATGCCCACGAGTCGCTGATCAATGTTTGGCCTTCTGCGTTCGGATTAGCGAGAAACGTGTCACCGAAAACCCAGACCGAAATCTCCGCGAACGTGCCACTGTATCCGCCATCCCGCCCCAAGATCTTCGGATTGCTTCCGATGGTCCCCAGATCCGTTGTTTGCACGACCGCCAGGCTCGGTGGCGGCCCAGAGGACTTGCAGCCCGAAATCCCCAGACTCCCGAGCAATCCAACGCAAACGGTCAGGACAAGACGAACCCCACGCATGGCGCCTCCTGACAAGACCGCGGCACAAATAGCTCTCTTTGTTAATTAAATTGGATTCGAGTGCACGGGCGATGGTTTTCTCGAACACGTTCGCATTGCACAATGACGCGCAGCCCGAGTTTCACCGGTCCTCGGCGAGCGAAGTAACCGAAAATTGTGGACGGATCGCTTCCGGCTCGGGAACTGCCCGGGGTTGTGGGAATTCCTACAACTTGTGGCCAGGGGTTCCCTAGCATCTGTTGATAACAGCCCCTGTGTTAAACTACGCGTCAAGCCCCTGTCGACGAAGACCGTCGTGACGGTAAAGGTCTGGCGAGCAACCGCGGTTGGATCGACGCAGTTTCCCGGTGCCCGCCGTGATTATCGCTTTCCCATCTCAAGGCACAGCCCACCCAGCCGGAGGGCGCCGGATTGGACCCTCTGGTGCGTCGGGGGGTGTGGCGCAACTCGAGAGCAGCCTGATTGCCGAGCGGGTTCGTGCCGGCATCAGGAATGCGCGGGCCAAAAGCAAGCGGCTCGGAAGACCGAGAGTCGCCGTGGACGGTCCTGGAATAGCGGCCCTACGCTCTCAGGGGCTCTCCTGGGGCTCGATCTGCCACAAGACACCGGGCATCGGGCAAGGGAACGGCGCAGCGGGCCTTCTACGGCCTGCCAAAGAGCCTTGTGTCCACAACTCGCTGATTCTGCGGAGGTGGCCTCGACTGTTCTCGCAGGCGGGCCTCTGGGGATGCCGCGCGGGCCCTCAACCGGCGTTCGGGTCGGGAAGCCGACTTTTCAGTCCGAATCCCCTCGCGGGGCCATCATCACCTGAAAATCATTAGTGGAAGGGGGGGTTATCACCAGGAATCGGTATTACTAAACGCTACGCCGTTACACAGGATCTAAATTGGCCGCCGGCCTTCTTGCGTGATGGCGACTTTTCAGGACGAACGCCGCACGCGGAGCAACACCAGAGCGCTACCAGTGACCTTAGTGATAGACAGTAGCTCTTGTAAATGCGCCGCGAGATATCGATAATATGATCTTGGCTTCGACCCAATCCAGGGCTTAACCCACAAAGGAACATACCATGGCGACGAATATCGGTAATCTCGATATCGGGCTGGTGGTGGGCTTTTTCGGAGGGCTCTGGGCGTTTTTCCAAGGCTTCCGCGCCTACAGCAAGTCTCGCCTCCTGCAAGACACCCCTGAGACGCCCATCCGCAGTATTGCCATGGGCTTTGTGCGCATTCACGGGAAGGCCAAGAGCGACCAGCTTGTTAAGAGCCCCGTCACGCACACGCCCTGCTGTTATTACATCGTGCAGATCCATAAATGGCTTATTCTTCGGATGAGGAGAGGGGAGGAGAGCGTAAGCACATCTCCGCCGCCGTCAGTCGCTCCAGGATGATCATCGGGCCGCCGCACTGGGGGCAGGACCAGGTGGAAGTGGAAGGCTGATGGGTCGAGTAGCCTTCTTCCTCCCCGGGTGGCGGTTCTGGTGCGGCTGGCAAATCGGTCGGTCGCGTAAGGTCCAAGAACTCAAACGAGGGACAGTTCGTTTGCCCAGGAATGCGATCTTCTCGGGAATTCGTGGATGGTTTTTGATTGGGGTCCTGCCGGGTCACCGCCCGACTGCATAGATTTGTTCGCTGCAATCACCCCAGGGAGCGCCCGTGCACCTTACGACGATGAGGATCGTCACACTCGCCGGCGATCATCCCCTCGCCGTTCGATCCTCCGCCCTCGGGCCGCTAGGCGATAGTAGTAATTCAGCATTCCGCCCAACCGCTGGTGGCGCTGGATCGCTCCCGTCCTGCTGGCGTAAGACTCCTCCTGCATGATCAGCCGGATATCCAGCCCTTGGTGGTTGCGTTCGTGATGATAATGCAAAACGAAGTCGTGGATGGCCTTGCGCAAGGAACCTTCCCCGAACAGGATCCTCCGTTCCAAGCAGGACTCTTTGATGGTTCTGACGAACCGCTCGGCGTGGGCATTCAAATTCGGTGCGCGCGGCGGCAGTTTCACGGATTTCACCCCGCCGGTCTCCAGAGTCTCCAGAAACTCTGCTGTGTACAGCGGGTCGCGGTCATGGATCAGGTAGCGTTTGCCCACCAGGAAACCGTCCGTAGCATCACTGAGGTTACGTGCCACCTGGCTCATCCAGAGCCCCTTCGACTGCCGAGCTGCGCCCGCAATCTCCACCCTCCGACTCGACAAGTCGATCAGGAAGAGCACGAGGAATCTCGTCAAACCCTTATGGGTCCAAGCCTCGATGGTGAAGAAGTCTGCCGCGACAATCACCTCCCGATGCCGGGCCAAGAGCGTCTCCGGCGTGACCAGGGTGGCCGGTTCGTGAAGCACCCTGCGGCCCAGTTTCTGGGCCTTGACCGCCAAGCGACGGCGCTGGTCGTCGTTCAGGCGCAGCCGTCGAGCGCCGAGTTGTTCCCGAAGAACTCGGTTTTCCTCCTGGAGGTAGTCGATGACCTCTTGCTGCTGTTGATTCAGCCAGCCAGCGAGGGAAATCAGCAGTAGTCGAAACGAATCCAAAGTCGGGCGCATGGTGTCAGCGTAACACGCCGGTAACGTGTCATGACACGCTCAAACCCGCTGTCAGCGAATTCGCCATCCTGCTGCGATTTCAAAAGGATCCAGTATTTGGACACTACGAGATCAGAGTCGTAATATTGGTTCGACGCCGGCAGCTCATCCCAGACGATTTCACGTCCTGTGCAGATAGCGGTCGGCAGCAGTCTAGCGCTCCGTGTTGTCTCGGCGCCCACAACCCCTCTCATAGCTTTGTAGGAGCCACTTTTTGAATCCATGCGCGAGTCCAGTCCACTGCCTCAAAGCCTAGATCCAGCGTGGTACCGCCGTAGACAATGATCCCCTCGATTCGGCCGCTGCGAAGCCAGGCGAGCGCCTGCTCACATTGCTTCTTCATAAGCGATACAGGCATGCCAACCCACTCGGGCGTCTGGTGTTCTTGAAGGGCCGTCGTATACACGCCCAGCATGACGCGGCATTGGGGAGCGAGCTTGCGGATTTGAGTCAGATACGAGTCGACATTGGCCAACTCTTCCGGTTTCCACATCCAAAGCCCGATGACGTCGATTTGCTTCAGATGCTCCGCGATCGGCAGCTTTAACTGGTGGGCGTAAAAGGTCAAATAGATGTCCATTTTTTTCTGTGACCCTTTGAGCTGGCGCTGGATGTCGCGGAGCTGATCCACCGTCAGGCTCCCTACTTCACCGTCCGGTTTATCATGGAAGAAATCGTCCAGGTAAACCCCCACCATGTTGGGAAATTTTTGGACCATGCTCAACACTTGCTTTCTCTCCCACTCCTTGGTCACACCGCTGGCGCCCGTAAGCGACCACGCCACGCGCTTCAACATGGTGAGTGGAACCATGTACTGTTCGAAGGGCGGTTCAAACGGCTGGTATTGGGCCTCCTCCTCGCGGTTCGACGGATACTGCTGGACCATAAAGATGTTCGGAATCCCCATGTAGACCGCCGCCTCAAATGGGGACATCTCCGAACGCTTGCGGAGAATGCCCCAATCCGCGTTCCTGGGGTTGCTGAATAACCACAGCTTGTCACGGACTGTACCCGCTTCGGGCGGGATAACCTGCCCAAACGCGGAAACGGAAAGTGCGCAACTCGCCGTCGCCGCGCTTTGGAGGAATCGGCGACGGTGAATCTTCAAGCCTGTTCGATTGGTCGTCATGTTACGCATCACCTCGAATCACCATGAGCCATCACAGCTTGGTGTCCCCCACCTTTTGAATCCAATTCCGGGCCCAGTCTACGGACTTAAAGCCCTGGTCCAGGACGGTGCAGCCGTAAAAGATGATTCCCTCGATTCGCCCGTCGCGCAGGGCCCGCAAGGCCGCTTCGCACTGGTGTTGCATGGCCTCGACCGGCATTCCAATCCAGGGTGGGACTCTCTTTTCGTTATAGTCAGTCTGGTACAATCCCAGCATCTTGCGAGATTTCGGAGCCAGTTTTTCGAGCAACGCCAGGTTTGCGTCGAGGTTCTGCAAATCCTGGACGTGCCCTGTCCACAGAGTAATCACGTCAATCAGCTTCAAGTACTCGCCGAAGGGGCGGTTCAGGAACTGCGTATAGAAAGTAACATACGAATCCAACTTCTTGCCGGGACCTTTGAGCTCGCGCTGGACGGCGCGAAGCTGATCGAGAGTGAGGCTCGCGGGATTCGCGGCGTTTTCTCCCTTGAAGAAGTCGTCCATGTAGACACCGACAAAGTTGGGAATGCGATGGGCCATCTCGAGCACTTGCCTTCTCTCCGAGTCTTTGGTAACGCCCCCCGCGTCCACAATCGACCACACCACCCGCTTCAGCATTTTCAGGGGAATGGCATACTGCTCGAGGGGCGGCTCCCAAGGCTGGGACCATCCCTCCTCGCCCCGAAGAGTGCGGGGCCGCCCTTCAGGATATTGATTGACCATGAGGATGTTAGGTATCCCGAGGTAGATCGCGCCCTCGCAGGGCGACATCACCGAGCGGTGGCGGATCGCGTCATAGTCGGCGTTGACGGGGTTGCAAAAAATCCATAACCTGTCGCGCACCGTGCCTGCCTTGGGCGTCGCGACTTGGCCCAAGGCGGGCAGGGAAAATCCGTAGCTTGCCGTCGCTGCAGTTTGCAGGAATCGGCGTCGGTGTATCTTAAAACCCTTACTAGTGTCCTGAGTCATAGGATCGTTGAAGAAGTCAGCCCGCGGAGCGGGCGCAAGCATTTCAGTCTTGTCCAAACGACGCTCGTTACAGTCGACGACGCCCTGCGGCTTCGCCGTGCCGAATTGGCCGGAAAGCCGGAGGCTTTCCGCAAGTCGGGGCAGCAGAGCCGCTGTGAGCCTCAAAACTAAAAGTGAAGTTTCATGGCCACTTGGCCGATGCGCGGACTATTGGCCGAAGTGACGTCTCCGAAGTTACTCGCCGTGAAATTACCCACGGGCAGACCGAACTGCGCGTGGTTGAACGCATTGAAGAACTCAGCCCGAATATCCAGAGACAGGCGCTCGTTGAAACGAACGTTCTTGAAAAGTGAAACGTCCCAATTGTTCAGGCCGGGGCCATGAAAGAATCGGCGGCTGGCATCACCCGGCACACCGAGCTGCTCCTGACTGAACTGGGTGGTCGAAAACTGCTGGTAACCGCTCGAGCTTCGCGGGTTGAAGTGTTGGAGCGGCTGGTTGTCGTAGTTGGGAAAATCAATCGCGGAGGGGCCGAGCGCGAAGCAACCACACAGAGACTGGTCGTCAGACTCCATAAGCGAGACTGGAGTGCCCGTGCTGAAGCGTGTGATGCCCGCGAGCTCCCATCCCGAGAGGGCCTTGTACAGGAGGCCGCTGCGGCTGCGCGTCAGCCGATCGAAGGGCAGCTCATAGGAATAACTGACCACAAAGTTGTGCGTCATGTCGAAGAGGGACAATGCCTTACTGAGTTTATAGTTGAAAGGATTAATCAGGTCGCCAAACGCTGACGCCTCGTCCAGGGATTTCGAGTAGGTGTAAGCCCCCAGAAAGCGAAGTCGTCCCATCTGTTTATTGACCGTGAGCTGGAGGGCATTGTAGTTGGAGTTGCCCATGGTCATCTCCCAACTGATGTCTGAAAAATCGAGTGTGCCCTGGCTCAGGTAACGCCCCGAAGTAACCGAATAGGGCCGGGTGCCGTTGAATGTCTGGCCGCCGATGGAGTAGATGTTGTCTTCGCCGAACGGGCCGCACCCGCTGGTCGGCTGCCCTGCCGCGGTATACAGGGCAAGAATCTGTAGGCATTTCGCGGCGTTCCCGGGGTTCGCGGACACCTGGGAGAAAAGATGGTGCCCTTGCGTCCCCACATACCCCAGGGTAAAGACGGTCGATTTGGCAATTTCGCGTTGGACCGTGAAATTGAAATCTTCCGCATAGGGAGTGACGTTGGTGAGCTGATACCCAGAGGCCCCCCCGATCGGCTGGAACGAGGCAAAACTCTCGTTGGGTGATAAGGGAGGAATCGGAAAACGCTGGCCGGGATTGTTGCCGCTGAGGCGACTCTTGAAAGGTTCTTCGAGGTAGATCAAGGTGGGGCTCACGTAATAGTTTGAGAACGGAGCATCGCCCGCCTCCCAGCCCTGCCAGCTTGACGAGAACGAGGTGTAGAACATGCCCGCGGCCGCGCGAATGCTGGTCTTGCCCGGCCCTCCAAAGAGTTTGCCCAGGAAGCCGTCCGTTACCGCAGGCGAATACGCAACTCCCAGGCGCGGCGCAAAGTTATGAAGCTGCGTGGGCGCTATGGTGCGTGCAATTCCGGGATCGAGCGGGTACACCCAACCTTCAGGGGAGTTGAGATAATGTGTGGATTGCTCGCCGGGAACAAACGCTTGCAGCCGGTTCTTGGCGTCGTGCCAGGGTTCGCCCAGTTCCCAACGCAGCCCGTAATTCACCGTGAGGTTAGATCTCCATCGGAAACTATCCTGGGCATAGACCCCGGCGGTCTTCACGCGCGATTCGATCCAAACCTGGTTATCCTGGTGAAACGTGTCCGGCGCGCCCAGCAGGAAATCCGCAAAATCATTTCCCGTCTCCGTGCCGTTGAATCCGAACACTCCGTCCAGACTCCCTCCCCCCAGCAGGTTCCACTGGCTGTAGCCGAACAGCCCGCCGAATTTGAGGGTGTGCTTTCCTACGATCTTCGAAAAGTTGTCCTGAAAATTATAGGTGTTTTGATCGAGCCCGCTGGGCATCGCCGCCCCGAACGACACACCTAACTGGTTCAAGTTGATGGAGGGAACTCCCGCGACCACCGGGTTTTGCTGAAGCAACCCCAACCCGGTGTTCTCGAACCCGAAGGAGCCGACATTCCCGACTCCTCCTGAGGGAAGGTTCCCAGGGTAGGCTACCCGGACAAAGTTGGCGCGGAACTCATTGACGGCGGAACTCGACAAGGTGCGGGTATTGCTGAGGTTGACTTGCTGCGCGCGGGAGGGGAGTGTGGCCGTAAAGCCAGGGATATTCGCGCTGGCGTAAGGGTTGACGACCGTCGCATTGTCAAAGTGGTAGTAGAACGACCAGTTGCCCGTCAGCTTGTTGACAAGGTCGAGGCGCGGCGCGAACTTGTCATCGCGCGTGGTGGCGGGGTAGGCGCTGCTGGAGAAAAACGGCTCGCCATTCGAGAGCGTAGCTGAGGGAGCCGGTATGAAATGCAGCAGGCCTTTCGCGGCCGGGGAAAATGCCGATGCCGGGATGATCTGGTTGGGGAACACGCACATGCCCGCCTGGGCGTTCGCCTGAGTGGTGCAGCCGGGCGTCCAGTAAGGCTCATTGGGATTCACCGTGTAGCCGAGCCGTTGGCTCAGGACCGTAGGCATGGCGCCGTCCGCGGGGTTGTTGTCGCCTCGCACTGTGCCGGTAAGGGGCTTATAGCCGGTCGCGCCCACATCCGAAAAATCCCCGCCATCCTCGCGAACGGAGGGCACCGGGACGACACCGGTTGAGGCGGCTCGCGATTCCCGGGTTCCCTGGTAGTCCACGAAAAAGAAAAGGCGGTCTTTCAAGATGGGCCCGCCCAATACGCCTCCAAACTGGTTGCGCCGGAAAACTCCGATGGCGGTATTGGGGATTTCTTGCCCGGTAATGGGGTTGATCTGGTTATAGTCGAAGAAGTTGCGCGAGTCCAACTTCTGGTTGCGCACGAATTCAAAGGCTGTCCCATGCCACGAGTTGGTGCCCGATTTGGTCACCGCATTCATGATGGCGCCTGAAAAGTTGCCATATTCGGCGTCGAAGGAGTTGGTCAAGAGGCGAAATTCCTGGATGGAGTCGAGCGTGGGCAG
>JBELAJ010000468.1:0-6630 GCA_049508935.1 Terriglobia bacterium
GCAGCATAGGCATACTGCGTGTTGGCAGTTGTCTTTGTCCCACGCCGATCACGGGTGGTGTGGACCCCCGGCATGCCTCCTAAGCGCAAGGACTCCCGTCGAAACCGTGACGCCCCCGCTCTTCTGATTAGATTAGCGCTGGGGCCTGCGGGTTGTCAAATGGCTGATGTGGCACGTCGATTTTGGCCGTGACGATGAACGGGCTGAGCCTGTCCTGAGCGCAGCGAAGGAATGCCCGTACCATCGGATACCGAGTCACTACGGTCCGACAAAGGCGTTGCGCCGGCGAGACACGTTGTACCATAATATGAGGTCGATTGATTTTGACGAGGTTTTGTCCTGCCAGCAGACGACACCAACGCACTCGTTTTGCAGATTCGGGAGATGCGCGAGCATTTTGGGGAGAAGCTTCGTGCCCAAGCTCTGGAATTACAAGGGCTTGAAGAGCGGCTGGAGGAATTACGCGCCGCGCACAGGCGTCTTGAGGCGGAGGCCCGGGACCAATTCGAAGCCCTGGGGAATCCCGAATCCTCGTCCCCGTCGACGCCGCTCGCTGATGTTCTGGCTGCCGCGCGAAGCCTCCTCGCTGCGACATCGCCCCGGCAGTTGTTCAGCCTCCTGGCCGAAGTAAGTCACCGCTTGGGAGTCCGGGCGGTGGTGTTTGAGGTACGCGGTGAAGCGGCCTGGGCCTCCGCGGCGCACGGCTTTGGGGCTAGCCTGAATGAGCAAACTTTGCGCTCCCTCGTAGTCCCGCTAAGTGTGGAAACTCCTTTTCGTGGGGTTTTTAACCTGGGCGTCGACGTCAGCGGGACATCAGAGGTCTTGAGCAAGAACCCCAACGTTTTAAGCCGCCTCAAGCCGGATGCGCTTGACTCTATCCTGCTTCTGCCGATTCGTGCAGGAGGAACTGTGGCGGCGATCTTCTACGCTGATTCGGGCGGGTGTGGGGCGCTGCCCGAAGACGCGCTTAAGCTGCTTGCTGAATTCGCCGGAGCACAACTCGAGCGTCTGACGGCACTCGGGGGCAGCGCGAGGGAAGCAACGGATTATAACGGTCCTTCCGTGTGAGAATCCGGGTCACAATATTGGCTATAATCTGCTGGGCGCTGGCCCCAGTTCACGGTTTCGCAGCAGACCGCGCGTCGACCGAGCCTGTCCCGGCATCGCTTCGCGAGTTGGCTGCTCGGGCGACGAAACGCGCAGCCTGGCCGGAGTTGCGTGCTTACGCGGAATCTCGGAAGGCGCCTGAACAAAGCGGTTTGGCGTACTTCGCCCTGGGCTATCGCGAATACGAAGCGGGTTATTATCTCGATGCTTCCGAGGACTTGCGCAAGGCCGCAACCGCCGAGTTCACACTGGCTGACTACGCATCGTATTACTCTGCATCGGCCGCTTTCAAAGCCGGTAACCCTGCCCAGGCGGCGGAAGGCGTGCGTGGGTTCGCGTCGGATTACCCTGCAAGCCCTTTGCGCTCCCAGGCGCTTCAGTTGCTTGCCCAGACGCTGATGGCTTCCGAAAAGGCGCAAGAGGCAGTTCAGGTTCTGACGGCAGATCCGAATGTTCGCCAGCATCCGGAGTCCGCCCTCCTGCTGGCCCACGCTTACGAGCAGGCCGGTGATCCGGCCCAGGCCGCCCGAGCCTACCAGGATGTTTATTACGCTTTTCCGGCGTACCCCCAAGCGCAGGCTGCGGGCGAGGCCCTGGGGCGCCTCCGATCCGTGTTGGGGGCCGGCTTCCCTCAGCCCACGGAGGAAACAGAAACCGCTCGCGTGGAGTTGCTTTCGAGAGCCTCGTTGTTCAAAGAGGCTCTGAAGGAGTACGAAGGGCTGCTCTCAGGGAGGCCTGGGAGCGCCCTTGCGGGCGAATGGCAATTGGGACGCGCACGCTGCCTGATCCGCTTGAAGCGTGACGCTGAGGCCCTGGAGGTGCTCTCCGGCAGCCTTGCTACCCCGGCACTGAACGCGGAGCGGTTGGCGCTGAGAATCGAAGCCTACACGCGTGCGGATAACTCAAGCGCCACTCTCGACGCACTAGCCCAGATTCAGGCCATTGATGCCCATTCCACTTCGTACGAGTCGGCGCTCTATTCCGCCGGGGGACTCTTCTACAGGCTGGGCGACTGGCAAAACGCCGGCCGCCAATACCAGACCCTGGTGGAGTCCTTCCCGCAAGGCAGCCACACGCAAGATGGGGGATGGCGGCTCATTTGGTGCCATTACATGGCCGGGCAGCACGAGCAGGCCCTCGAAGACTTCCAAAGCTATGTGACGCACTACCCGCGTTCGAGTCACACGCCCGCGGCGCTTTTCTGGTTGGGCAGGTTGGAAGAGGAGAGAGGCGATGCAACCAGCGCTCAGGCGCTGTATTCGCTGCTTCAAGATCGGTTTACGCATGGTTTCTACGCGGAGCAGGCACGGTTGCGGGACCGGAATCTTCCCGAACGCCGGCCGGTGGGAATGCCCGCGCCGAATTCCGTTGCCTGGGTAGTGGCGCAAGGGATCCCTCCGCGCGACGCCGCGCCGGTCTCCGCCTGCTCGGAAGAGTACGAGCCCACTGAATTGTTGCAGCCGGCGCTGGAGCTTCAAGCCCTGAGCTTGGATGGCTTGGCCGAGGAGTATCTTAGGGCCTCGCTCGCTGCGCGGCCGCAGCAACCCCAATTGCGCTTGTTTCTCAGCAGGCTTGAAGCGGGGCAGGGAAATGCGAGCGCGGGGATTATGGACGCAGGCAAGATTGTGCCTGACTACCCCTACTACCAGTTCTCCGAACTGCCGAAGGAAGTGTGGAGCCTGTTGTTCCCGAAGAACTACTGGATTCTCGTCGAACGTCAGGCGCGCGTCAACCGCATTGACCCCTACCTGGTGATGGGCTTGATTCGCCAGGAGTCGGCGTTTAACGTCCGCGCCACCTCCTCCGCCGATGCCCGCGGACTCATGCAGGTCCTGCCCACGACGGCCACCAGCAGCAAGCGCGCCTCCAGGATTCGGTACGCCGGCACGCGGCTTTACAACGCCGCCTATAACATCCGTTTTGGTTGTGCCTACCTGCGAACGCTCTTAAACGAGTTCAGCGGCAAGCCGGAGCAGGCCCTGGCGGCGTACAACGCGGGTGATTTCCGCGTGCGAGACTGGATGAAAGACACTACCTTCCGCGATTCTTCGGAGTTTCTGGAAGCCATCCCCATTCACGCCACGCGCGCCTATGTGGAGTCGGTGTTGCGCGACGCCGCGATTTACCGGCAATTGTTGACGGGACAAGCGAAGTTCGCCACGTGTGGGAAGTGAAGGCAGAAGGCCTTGACCTTCTGCGGCCTTCGGAAACAACGAAATAAACCTGTCATTCCGAGCGAAACGAGGAATCTCGCTCTGCGCCGGGTCGGATGGCCCAGCCAAGTGACGGCTTTGAAGATAACTCCCCTCCTCAGCGGGAGGAGGGGCCGGGGGTGGTGGGTGTTTGGCCCACAGCCAAGGAACCACCCCTGACCCCTCCTTACTAAGGAGGGGAATCACGTTCACGGTTTCTGGCGCCTGTCAGCCGCCTGGCATGAGTGAGCAAAGTGGAGAACGACTAATAGAGGACAGATGCTGATCTCGCGAAGAATGCAATTCACCATTCACCATTCACTATTCTTCTGTCTCCTGCTTATGGTTGTCTTCGCGTCTGTGTTGTTCACTGCGCGTGGCGTCTGCGCGCCAATCGATCTCGATGGCGGCATCCCTGGGAGCATAGGAGTGAATATTCACTTCGTAGACGCCAGGCCCGGAGAGATGGAAATGCTGGCATCCGCCGGCGTTCGCTGGGTGCGCATGGATTTTGCCTGGGACAGCACTGAAAGGTCGCCGGGACAATACGATTTCAGCGCCTACGATCGCCTGGTAACTACACTGGCATCCTACAAAATATCACCGTATTTTATTCTTGATTATACCAACAAGCTCTATGACAACGGCTTGTCACCCTACACCGACGAGGGCCGGCAGGCTTTTGCAAAATGGGCGTCTGCGGCGGTGGAGCATTTCGAGGGGCGGGGCATTATCTGGGAACTGTATAACGAGCCAAATTTTCGTTTCTGGCGTCCGAAGCCGAACGTTCACGACTACGTCCTGCTGGCTCTCGAGGTGGGAGAGGCGATTCGCGCCGTGGCTCCTCAGGAGGCCTATGTCGGGCCGGCGACCTCCCTCGTCGACTTCAGCTTCCTTGCTGCCTGCTTCAAAGCGGGACTGTTGAACTACTGGTCGGGGGTTTCCGTGCACCCTTACCGGCAACGGGATCCGGAGAGCGTGACGGAGGAATTCCACACTCTTCAGCACGTCATCGCAGCGTTTTTTCCGTCCGGGAAACCGGTTCCCGTCATCGCCGGCGAATGGGGTTATTCATCCACCTGGAACTGGAAGGGCATGGACGAAGCGAAACAAGGCAAGCTTCTGCCGCGCGAATACCTGAGCAACCTCGCACTAGGGGTGCCTCTTACGATATGGTACGACTGGCACGATGATAGCGCCAACCCCCAAGATCCAGAATCGCACTTCGGGATAGTTCATTTCCCCTACGCAGCGGAGGCTCATCCTGTATACTCGCCCAAGCCTGCCTATCTTGCCCTGAAGACTCTTACCAGCGTTCTCAACGGATACCGGTTCACCCGCCGCCTTCCGGTTGGAGGAGCGGATGACTACGTCCTGCTATTCACCAAGGGAGCTGAAGTTCGAATAGCCGCATGGACATCGTCTTCCGCGACGCGAAAGGCCGACATACCTGGTCTCAAAGGGAAGTTTTCCATCACCGATCACCTGGGGCAGAGTCACACACCCGCCAGAGCGCATCAGGGGAAGCTTGAGATTACCCTGACTGACGCGCCGCAGTACCTGGTGCCTAGTTCGTCTCATCAACGCAATTTGAAATGACGGTCGGAAGGGCGTGGCTATTGTGTCTGTGTGAAAACCTCATCAAGGGTGTCATTCCGAGCGAAGCGAGGAATCTCGCTCTGAATGTTTTCAAGGGCAGGGCGAGATTCCTCGTCGCCTGCGGCTCCTCGGAATGACATGCGGAAGGAGTTTTAACACAGACTGTGAAGCTCCGCCTGTCCGTGCTGTCTACAGGAGTTAAGCCGTGGCGGCCCTAAAGGGGAATCTGAAGTTTGGGCTTCGGTCCTGAAACGAGATGACTCACCAGGGCATCCAGCAAGTCCGTGGCATAGGGATCGGTTCCATAGGTGGTGTCGAGCGACATCGTGCAGATCAAGAGGGTACCTTTTCCGCATTTAGCCTGGACCAACACGCCGACATTCGAGTGGATCCAGCCGTAGAACATCCCCGCCAGCACATCGCGAAAGTCCTTCGCGCCGATGCCTCGAACGACCGCAGGTATGTTAATGGCTTGGGCGTCGAATCCGACCATGGGATCATATCGCAGGGCCTGGAAAGGAGGCTGGTTGCTTCGGAGCCACAGGAAGTTTGAAATCCAGTTTCCTTCGTAATCACTGCCCGCGCGAGGAACGATCTCGATGCCGGGCGCGAGAGTCTGTCGCTCGCTCGTAAGCAGGAGAACTCGGGCGCCGGCTTCGAGCTTCTTCTTGACCTCCGCGTCGAACGTCGAGGCAATCACCACCGGCAGTGCCTCGGAGCCCGATGATGCCAGGTAGTTGCGCGCTCGCATGGCATTGACCAGGCGGCGCAGCTTGCCAGCCGGGTCGTAGTATGAAACCGGCGGAGCCAGATCGGGCTGCCGATCAGGGTAAACGAAAAAGATCAGGGAATTCTTGGCGAGAGTTTTTCCTTCCGAGACCATTTCCACCTCGAGTTGTCTTCGGCTCGAGGCAGCGGCAGGTGGCGCCGCGAATTGGATCTTGAATGAGGTACTCACCGAGGCGGCAGGGAGGTTGGGAAGCAGGAAAGTTCCCGCCAGCGATGTTCCCTCGACTTTCCAGGTTAATCGGCCTTGGTCCAGGGGTTGTGGACTGTAATGGGAAGCGGAAGCCGTGACGGTGACCGGGTGGCCCGGCGTGTAGCTCCGCTGGTCGGCGCGCAGGAGCACCATGTCGTCGCCTTGAATCTCGCCCAGCGGGCCGGCGAAGGCTTTCAGATTTCGCCACATATCCAGCAAGCCATTCGATTCCCAATTGAGGTCGGTGAACTCGGTGATGACGTACCCTTGGATTTCCGGATGGGACCGAGTAGATTCGATCTCGTATTTGAGCGAGGCGAACTCATGCCATTCCGTGGCGTCGGTCAGTTCGTCGAGAGTGGGGAAGAGAGCGGCGAATTGATAATCGGCATACCGCTGCTCGATTCCCGCCGGTCCGGTAATTTCGTTGTCAAAGCCACGCCTCGCGAACCACCAGGGCTTGTCGTGGGGAATGCGCGGCAATCCCCAGTTGCCGAATTCTGAGAGCACCAGGGGTTCGTTGCCCTTGGGGGTGGCGTCGCCGCAGGGACTGAAGAGCCAGCTTGGGCGCTGGGCAAGGTCCGCGACGAAGCGGTCAAAATCCTCGGCGCGGTCAGGGATGGTCGAGTAAGTGTGATAGTCGGCGATATCTGTAGAAACATGAAAATTGTCATAACACGCGCTGTTATCATCCACAAGCCAACCGGGGACAATCTTTTTCGCTTCTTTATACGCCTCCATCAACCATTGCCG
>JBELAJ010000469.1:0-6607 GCA_049508935.1 Terriglobia bacterium
GTCCAACTGGTAATCAATCATCGACCAACTCCACCCTCGAACGGCGAGGCGGATGCTGTTGTATCCGTCCACTGTATGGCAACTCGCACACTGCACGCGGTAAATCTCCTCGCCGGCGGGCTGCAGGTGCTGCGGATCAAGGTCGCGATGGCGAACCCAGCGCGCAGACCCGAGCACGCCTTGCGCACGGACCCGCTCCACGTCTGCCAAGCGCAGGCCGTTCGAGTACATGTAGCCATAAATGATGTAAGGCTCGCGCACCGCTTCGCGGACCCATTCGGTAACAGCAGTGGTGGAGAGGGCGAGGACAGCGATCAGGACAGCAAATACCAGGTTGAAAGGGCGTGGGCGCCGGAGGGGACCAAGGTAGGTGAAAGCCATGACCAAGGCTGAAAAGAAGATCGAGAGACCGGCAAAGATGCTGACCGCCGGGGCTCCTCCCATAGAGATCTCGCGCGCCATGGCGGGGAGCGTGGAGATGTACCAGATTCCCCCAAAAGGAATTATCAGAGCGCCCAGCAGCAGCCATTGGGCGGCGTAGGGGACAAGCTGACTTCGCAGGGCCATGTCGCGAAGCGTAGAAGAGGTAATCAAAGCATAAACACCGGCCAGTGCAATGCACACCGCCGTCCGAACCACTAGGGAAGGCAACATGCCGGGATTGAAGTACGCGGAAGCAAAAGTCTGTGTCTCGAGCCATCTTCCCGGCGTCAACATGAACGTCAGAATGCCGTTGATCACCAGGAGGCTGGCCCAGGCTGTCCCAAAATAAATCCATCCCACCCGCAGGTGCGTCTTAGCGTCAAGCCGGTCCCACCCGTAATAGTAAATAAAGGCTGCGGCAATCTCCACGATGAAGAAAACCCATTCGATGGCCCATCCCCAAACAAAAACGTGGATCAGCGTCGCCGTGGCCTCGGGGTTCACCAGGCCGATGCTCCACCAGATGCCGACGCCGCTCACAGCTCCGAAGACTAGGACCACAAGAACGAAGAACTTCGAGTGGGACTTCACGTAATCGAGCAGCGCGGGATTGTTCTCGCGATAGGCTTTGCGTTCGGTGAGGGCCAGAAAAAGACCGCCCCCCACTGCGAAGTGCGAAACGAAGACGTGGAGGATGGCAATGATGCCAATTACCAATCCCCCACCTAACATGAAGGGTTCCCAGACCGGATAGTTCATCGGCGAAACTCGTAGAGCCGCAGGGCCTTCGCAGAGCGAGGCGAGGAGTGATGTTAAGCCGGAGAACGCAGGTTTTCAACAGACAGGATGTCGTAGGCACCAGCCCATAGTCCGTCGTCGGTAGTCCGTTGCACCCGGGTCAATTTGCCCTGCTCTGCTTGCTCCCTGTTTCCTGCTTCTTGATTCTTGCTTCTCGCTCGTTGCTTCTCACTTCCCAATCGCCTGCGCGATGGCCGCCTCCGCTACGGGGGCCATGAGCGCGTACCCGCGGTCGTTCGGATGCAGGCCATCATCCGAATAGCCTTCCTTCAGCATGCCCTTATCATCGACGAGGAGAGAATAGTAGTCCGCAACCTGCCACTTTCGTCCCGTGGCGTAGCCCCGCAGCCAATCGTTTAGCTTGAGAATGTCGGAGGGCGGCCGGCGCTCAGTTTGTTTGTGTGCAGTGTAGTCGCTAACCGGAGTCAGCAGGCAGAGGATTACCTTGACCTGATGCCTCTCGGCCAAGTCGCACATCGCTTTGAAATTGTCCTCAATCATTTCCGCGGTTTCCGGGCCTGTGTTGCGGGCAATATCGTTAGTCCCCGCCAGGATAATCACCGCCGCAGGTTGCAGTTTGAGCACGTCAGGGTAAAACCGCACTAACATCTGCGGTGTAGTTTGCCCGCTGATGCCCCGGTTCACATAAGGTTTGCCTGGAAAATACTGCGCCAGTTTCCAACCGTCGGTGATCGAATCACCAAGAAAGACCACTCGCCCGTTCGGCACAGGTTGCGCTTCAAGCTCCGCATCGTCGTCATGATAACGGCCTAATTGGTTCCAATCCTGTAATTGGTCGGCGAAGTTTTGAGCGGCGAATTGCAGGCAGCAATTGGCCTTGGGCGGCTTGTATTCCGTCGCCAGTTGTCCTAGTGCGGCTGAAGGGAGCAAGAGCCCGGCCAGCAATGAGAACATCAGCCATGAAGTGCGTTTCATCTTCTCCTCCAACTACTGGACGTTGCCCTCTCCCCAGGGGAGAGGGTGGCATGGGACGGCGCTTTCACCAGCCGTCACAAGCCGGGTGAGGGGTTCCTGCCGTGCCACGCACAGTAGGGTCTTGGTTTCTGCCGCTCCGTTCGTACCCGGCTCATGGCAAGAGCTTATACCGGATATCGCGGAATTCGATCCGAAATCCCTCTGCTTCAAGGCCCAGGTAGCCTTTGGGCACCTCCGGCGCCGCAAACTCGGCGCTCATCTCGCCGTTCACCGACAACGTGATCTTCGGTCCCTGGCAGCGAATCTCATAGGTGTTCCACTCTCCAGGCGGCTTGATGTGATTTACCGCCGGCTTGGGACTGAACTTCATCTCAGAGAGTTTTCCGCCGATCAAAGTCTGCCCAAAGATATACCCGTCGTTCCCTGCCCCCACCTGCGCCTGGTGCCAAACCCGGCCGTCGGCGTCGTTCCGTATGAAGACGCCGCTGTTATACCCTTTGAGCCCTTCCCGCTTGGTGAAGCGCCATTCGACGTGAAGAATGAAGTCACTGAGCTCGCGATTGTAGCGCAGCCACTCATGGCCGTGATTGCCCTCACAGATTATTACGCCGTGAGCCTTGTCGATGCTCCACTGGGAAACCGGATCCAGGGCCTTCTCAGGCGGAATCGCAACCCGAGTCCATTGACTGAAGGACACGTCGGGCATGATATCGACCCACCCGGAATTACCGGACTGCGAGGCCGCCTGCGCCCACATCAAGAGTGAGACCGGACACACCAGGGCAAAAATGAGAATCCAGCCGATTTTCATGAGGTCACCTCGTTGCCAAAGTTTTTCGCGAACGCACACCGTCACCTCGAACCGCTGGCACAGTTTATCATGTCCGCCGGTCTTCAGAATTATGTGTTAGTAAAAGTCGATTCCCACTTGCGCGGCAATGACGAAGGACAGGGTTCTTTCAATCTCACGCTCCTCGGCACGCAGATTTTTGACCCGGAAACTGGCGGCAGTCAACTTCCCTTCTTTTCAACTTCTCGACACCTCGACTTTTCGACTCCTTGACTCCCGGATTCCTCGCCTTTCGACCCTCGACTTTCGACTCTCGACTTTTTTGGTAGACAATCTACTACCTGATGTGGTAGATTACCTTCCACTATGAGCAGGCAATCTTCTGAAAATCGGCTTGAACTTGTTTACGGCTCGCTCGACATGCTGATTCTGCGCACCTTGCAGTGGGGTCCAACCCACGGTCACGGAATCGCGAAGTCTATTGAACGCATGTCGGAAGAGACACTCAGGGTAGAACACGGCTCGCTCTATCCGGCGCTCCAACGCCTCCAGCAGGAAGGCTGGATCGCCGCCGAATGGGGCGTCTCCAAGAACAATCAGCGGGCAAAGTATTACCGCTTGACCGCCCCAGGCCGTCGTCAGCTTACGGCCGAGACCTCGCGCTGGGAGCGCTATGTACGGGCCATCACCGGCGTTCTGCGGCCCGCTGACACGTAAGTTCGTAGGGGCGGCCCTCGTGGCCGCCCACGGGCAACCACAAGGGTTGCCGCTATGGAGCACGACCCCCTCACCCGGCCCGTCCCGGCTGATGACCCCGCCGGCACGGTCCACCCTCTCCCCCAAGGGGAGAGGGCAGTGGGATATGAAAGGGGAGATGGCTGAGAGCTGAAAACTGACGGCCGAGAGCTAGCATGAGCTGGCGACGTGGATTCTCAAAACTCGCTGCTTTATTTCGCCGGCGGAAGCCGGTGGATGATCTCGGGGAAGAGATTCGCGCTCACCTCGAGATGGAAGAGCAGGAGAACCTGGAATCCGGCATGCCGCCTGAGGAAGCTCACTATGCCGCGTTGCGGCGCTTCGGCAACGTGACCCTTGCGCAAGAGAGAAGCCGCGAAATGTGGGGATGGAATTCACTCCAAACACTCTGGCAGGACCTTCGCTACGGGCTGCGCATGCTGGGCAAGAACCGCGGCTTCAGCGCGGTGGCTATCCTCACACTCGCGCTGGGCATTGGCGCGAACACAGCCATTTTCAGTGTGGTCAAGGCGGTTCTTCTTCGCCCCCTGCCCTACGGTGACCCGTCCCATTTGGCGCTGGTCGTCGATGCCCAGGAACCGCAGGACGGCGGGCTTCTCTACAGGGATTTCGAAAGCTGCAAATCCCAGAGTACGAGCTTTGAGGACCTGGCCGTCTATTATCGTGACAGCGGCTACTCGAGAGTAACGCTAACGGCGGCGGCTGAGCCTGAGTCGGTCCAAGGCGCGTTCGTGTCCGCCAACTTCTTTCCTTTAATGGGCGTTTCTCCCTTGCTCGGGCGCGCGTTCACGCCGCAGGAGGAGGCAGGACACGAGCGAGTTGTCTTGCTGAGCTACGCGTTGTGGATGCGTCGCTTTGGCGGCTCCCCGCAGGCAATTGGGAAGACGCTGCAGATCGACGGGATGAACTCGCAGGTGATCGGGGTCATGCCCGCGAGTTTCCAGTTTCCCGCCCGCGATCAGCAGTTCTGGGCGCCGATTACCACAAACCCTTTTTGGGGAGACGCCGCGCTCTCGACGAACATCGACCCTCGACACACGAGGTTGTTCTACGCAAGATGGCAAGTGGTTGGCCGGCTCAAGAGTGGCGCCAGCATTCAGCAAGCGCAGGCGGAAATGGACACCATCTACGCGAGAATAGCTCGCGCCGACCCGGACGAGAACCGAGGGACGGGCATCAAGGTCGTTCCCCTGCGCGTGAATCTGAGTGGCAACACCCGGCGGGCCTTCGCCGTTCTGCTGAGCGCCGTATTCTTCGTCCTGCTGATCGCCTGCAGCAACGTCGCGAACATGCTCCTCGCCCGCGGCGCGGCACGGCGCCGCGAAATGGCCGTCCGAACGGCAATCGGGGCAGGGCGGAGCCGCTTGTTTGGGCAACTCCTGACTGAAAGTGGGCTCCTGGCGCTGATCGCCGGGTGCTTCGGCTTGCTCTTAGCTGCGTACGGCATTCATATCCTGGTGGCGTTTGGCCCGCCGGATATTCCTCGACTGGAAGAGGCCGGTCTGGATACGGGTGTGCTTGCCTTTGCTCTGGGGATCTCCTTCTTCGCTGCGGTAGCTAGCGGTCTTGCCCCCGCGTGGAGAATCCTGCACGGGACTCTTGATATTTCGTTGCGGGCGGGAAGCAGTCTCGCGCCAGCGGATTGCGGTGTGAGGCGCACCCGCAGTCTGCTGGTCATCACGCAGTTTGCGCTCGCAGTCGTATTATTGACCGGCGCGGGCTTACTGATTCACAGCTTTCTGGCTGTTGAAGCCGTCCATCTGGGCTTGCAGCCGGAGCACGTCATAACGCTGCGCGTTACGCTCCCCGCCGGCCCGAACGAGGCGCGGAGGCTTGCGTTTCACGAGGAGGTGCTTAAACGTCTGCAGGGCCTTCCAGGGGTAGGGGCCGTTGGGGCGATCTCCGACCTGTTCGAGTTAGGGACCATGCGTAATCTCGGCTTGCGTGAAATCGAGGGGCGCGCCCCGGAACCCCGGCCATTGTGGACTCCACTTATCTGGAAGTCGGTGAGTGGCAGCTTTTTCCAGGCGATAGGAGCCCGCTTGCTGAGGGGCCGTTATTTCTCAGACCAGGATGGCCCCAGCTCGCCTCTGGTAGCGATCATTGATGAGAGTATGGCGCATCGGTACTGGCCCGGCGGCGACCCCGTGGGCCAGCGAATCAAGGGCCAGGACCCGCGCGGAGCGAACGACGATTGGGTGACGGTGATTGGCGTGGTGAATGACATGCGCCGCAACGGCCTGGAGCGGCAATCCGTACCGCATGTGTTCGAGTGGTACAAACAATCGGACGGCGCGCCCCAGGACCTGGTGGTGCGTGCCGCGGGCGATCCGCGGGCGCTTGCCGCAACGCTTCACAGCGCGATCCGAGGGCTCGACCCGGGTGCGATTCTCTCCACACCTTCAACGCTGGAAGAACAACTTTCGGACCAACTCTCTCCGCGCCGTTTTCAAACCTGGCTGCTCAGCCTATTTTCATTTGTCGCGCTCTTACTGGCGGGCGTGGGCATGTTCGGTCTGATGCACTATTCGGTGGCGCAGCGAACCCACGAGATCGGCGTTCGGGTGGCGCTGGGAGCGAGACGAAACGACTTGCTGAAGTTGGTGCTGAGACAGGGATTCAAGCTGGCATTGGCGGGTGTGGGAATTGGCGTTCTGGGCGCCTTAGCGCTAACACGATTCCTGTCGGGCCTGCTCTATGGCATCAGACCCACTGACGCGCTGACCTTCGTGGCCGTCCCTCTCGTTCTCACGCTGGTTGCTCTTCTCGCCAGCTACATTCCCGCGCGGCGGGCGACGAAGGTCGATCCCATGGTGGCGCTGAGGCACGAATGACCGACGGTTTTCGATTGCGGTCTTGGAGTGCGGTAGCAGCAGCTACCGCCTTCGGTTCATGCGGCAAGTG
>JBELAJ010000047.1:0-24664 GCA_049508935.1 Terriglobia bacterium
CCCCACAGGTGCGGCAGGGTCCGTCATCAAATGAAGCGGCGGAGTGAGAGCCCTTGGCCACGGCAAACACGGAAAGCAGCTTGTCCACGTTCGGGCTTTCACACTTCCCGCAAAGCACGCTGGCGGAAGCGGAATTCACGATCTTTTCAAAACGGGCTCCGCAATCCTGGCATTTGTATTCGAAGATCGGCATTGATTCCTCCCTATTGCAATATATCGAATGGTGGCCGACAATTCAATGGTGGCGCAAGCGCATATTTCAAGGCTCCTGTCGAGGTGCAAAACGAAAATCCCTCTTGACATGGCGCCGCTTAATCTCTTACAGTGACCATCGGCCACGTTAATTTTGGGGTTCAACAATCATTAGAGGAGAGGAGCAGCAAATGGCGAAAGTCCTGACGAAATCACAAGTGGTAGCCCACCTGGCAGAAAAGGCGGGGATTCAAAAGAAGGCTGCCGCTGCAGTCCTGGAGAACCTGGCTGCGTTGGCAACGAAAGAAGTCAAGGGCGGCGGACAGTTCGTGGTTCCTGGACTCGGGAAAGCTGTTAAGGCGCATCGTAAAGCTCGTGTGGGTCGCAACCCGCAGACCGGTGAGCCCATCAACATTCCAGCGAAGACGGTCGTCAAGTTTCGCTTGGCCAAGGCATTCAAAGATGCCGTGGTGCCTCCAAAGAAGAAATAGCGTTCGGCCGCGAGTCGAAATATCGACTCGCGGCTGCTCACGCAGGTCGCGTGCGGGTCGAACTCTGCACTCAGCGGTCGGAAAAAGGGCGGGTGGGGTTTCAAGTCGTTGCGATGAGGACTCACCGGGCGGAAGAGCGCAGGTGTGTGACTTGCACTCAAGAACCGCGTGGCAGGGAAAGTAAGCTTGCGTGGAAAGTCGGCCAAGAGAGCAGTGGGTGTCGCACTGGGAAGCTGTCGGTTGGCCGTTGTTCTTCTCCCCTGTTGGTCGACAGCTAGCCGTGACGAGGCCCTAGCGCCCGTATCGCGTAGGGCGCGGTCCTTCTTCGAGCGCCTGCCGGTCCCAAATCAAACCTTCCCGCGAATACTGCGCGATCTCGAAGTCTTGCGTCAGCTCAAGTGCGTCGACCGGACACGCATCCTCACATAAACCACAAAACATGCAGCGTGACAGGTCGTAGGTGAACGTCGTCAAACGTTTCTTGCGGTCCTCGGTCCGCGCCCAGCCCACGACGATCAGGTTTTCCGGGCAAGCAATCGAGCAAAGGTTGCAGGCAATGCAGAGCGTCTCGCCGCTTTCCGGGTGGTTGTTCAGGCGCGGCGCGCCCCGATAGCGTTCCGCGACTATGGGCCTTTCGAGCGGATACTGTTCAGTGTAGGTCGCGCCCGGACGTTGATAAGAGAACGTCAACTTCAGGCCCTTGATGAGGTCAACCAGGAATATCCGACGAAACCATTCCCTAGCGCTCATTGTTAACACCCCACCTTTGACTCACTTCACGCCTTGGAGTTCAGTGCCCCTGTTTTACCGCCCCACATCGCCATGATAGACTGGACGGGGCAATGAGGGAAAGACAAAAGTCGCCCGCGGAGAATTTCGCGCCCAAGTCAAGCGCCAATAATCGACCGTGAAACGCATACTCTTCATTATCATTCTCGCGGTGGCCGTTCTCTACGTCGGTGACTATCTCTCCCTTCGTTATCGGATCCCGAAGGGCCGGGCACAATTTGGAGTGGTGAAAATCCAAAGCTATTATGCGGTGGGGCTGAAAAGCGGTAAAACCGAGTTCATGTTCCTCGGGCCGAAAAATCAGACGTGCGTTCACTCCCTGTTTCCCCATTTTGGCGACAGTCCGTGCTGGTACCTCAACCGGAAGAAAGTGCAGCGCATCAATATGTGAGCAGGGGATTGGTCTGGGAGCGCCGTTCTACTTCGGCACCATCCCTTGCAACCAGTACGCCTGGGCGAAAGCCAGGACGCTGAGCCCAAGCGGCAGCAGCAGGCTGTGCCAAAACGTGCGCCGTAAAATTTCCCCTTCCTGACCGATTAATCCCACGGTCGTAACTCCCACGGCAATATTCTGAGGCGAAATCATCTTCCCGATGACGCCTCCGGCCGAATTGGTGGCCGCCAGGAGTATCGGGTTTACGCCAATCTGCCGGGCAACCGCTACTTGCAGATTGCCAAAAAGGAGATTGCTGGCCGTGTCGCTCCCGCTCAGGAAGCATGCCACCCAACCGAGATATCCGCTCACTAATGGAAAAACTTTGCCCAGCCCCGCCAGGGCCGCGCCCAGCGTATATGCCATCCCCGAGTAGTTGTAGAGATAGGCTAAGGCGACGATCAAACCCACGGTTAATGCCGGCAGACGAAGCTGCTTCAGTGTCGTGATTCCAGCCCGGAGAACAACCGCCGGCCGGCTGCGGAACGCCAGGGCCGTTACGACAGTGGCAGTGAGAGCCGCAGTGCCCGCTGCCAAGGGTTGAAACTGGTAAATCGCCGCGTAGCCTTTGTGATATAGCGCGATGAACACAGCATTGTGAAGGTAGGGCACGGGAACGTTGCGCTGAGCGGCTTGAAACAGCTTGAAGTAGGACCAGGCGACCATCACGCCGGCAAGAATCAGCCAGGGCGCCCAGCCTGTCAAGGCTTGCGGAGCTTTGTCGGCGTTTGGAGGCAGCTCGCCGGGACGCGGCGAGGGGGTTCCCTGCGCCACGGCGGGCGCGCCCTCCGGCGTTTCACGCGCTGGATCAGAACTCTCCTCACCTCGGGGTTTCCAAACGCGCAGGAGCACCACCATGCAGGCAATCGAGAACAAGGCTGCCACAATACCCGTCGCGTAGGGCCCCCAGTAGTTCGATGACAAGAACTGTGCAAGAGCATAACTAACGCCGCCAACCAGGGCTGCCGGCCAGGCTTTTCTCAAGCCCTTCCTTCCCCCGTACACCCAAACCAGGTATCCCGGCAAGATGACGGACAGGAAAGGAAGCTGGCGGCCCAGCATGGTGGAGAGTTTCATCTGGTCGAGGCCCGTCACCGCAGCCAGCGCCACGATGGGTATGCCCAATCCGCCGAACGCTACCGGTGCGGTATTCGCGATAAGCGACAGGGTCACAGCATCTCGCGCGGCGAAACCGAGGCCCAGCAATAGGAAGGCAGAGACTGCCACCGGCGCCCCAAACCCGGAGGTGCCTTCGAGCAGCGTCCCGAAGCAGAAGGCCACCAGGATGGCCTGTACGCACGGATCGCCGGAAGCATGGGCGGCCATCCATCGTCTCAGTTGCTCGAAGCTGCCCGTGGCGATAGAGAGGTTGTAAAGCCACAGGGAGGCAAACACCAGCCACAAAATCGGCCACAACGCGTAAAGAAAACCAAAGGCGATGCTCAGACAGGCCAATCTCCACGGGAAATTCCACACCACCAGGGCGAGGACGGCGGCGCTGGCAAGGCCCCAGGCGGCCGAAATCGCACCGCTCTTACGCAGGCCGCCCATGAGAACCAGGAGGACCACGAGCGGAATCGCGGCCGCAAAAGCGGACAAGGGAAGATGATGAAGAGGGTCGAGCGGCTGAATCCAAGTGGGCAACGAGAATCCTCCTGGAGAAGGGGCTCAGGATGACAAGTGACGCGGCGCGAGTTTCCCCACCACGAACCAGTACGCCAGGAGGCCGGTGAGGAGAACCAGAGCCGCCAGGGCGAAGCCGGGCAGGTACGAACCCGTCCGGGCAATAAGAAATCCAGTAGCGACAGGGGCGATGATCCCGCCCACATTTCCGGCGAAATTCTCAAACCCTGTCCACACCCCGACCTCCTCGGGTGGTGCGCACGATTGCAGGATCGCGAAGAGATTCCCCGTGGCCAACCCGACCAGGGAACCGCCCGTAATGAAGAGGATCGCGGAGTGCGCACTTCCGACACGCGCGGCAGGAATAAGCAGTAGCCCGGAAACAAAGGCCAGGGTGATGAGCCATTTGCGAGAATGCGTTTCATCCCATCCCATGACGATCAGGCGGTCGGCGATCCAGCCTCCTACGGGCTCACTCACGCCCCAGACGAAATAAGGAAGGGCCGCGTACAGGCCGGCTTTCAGTATCGTCAAATGCCGCACGGTTACCAGATAGTCGGGAAGCCAGGTAACCAGCAGGTACCAGTAATAATCAAAACAGAAAAAACCCAGGCAAATGCCAATCAAATCCCGGCTGCGAAGGTGTTTAAACACCGTCCAGAAGGTCTCATGCGCTCCGTGCGCGTTAGGGCTCGGTCGTTGTCCGGAGAACCGGGCGGGAAAGACCATCCACCAGGGAATGAGCCAAAGGAGGGCGGCGAAGCCCACGAAAAAGAACATCTTCCTCCAGCCGAGCAAAACGATGAGCCACGCAACCACCGGCGTGCCCAAAAAAAGCCCGGCGCGCGTGCCGCTATCGAAGATGCCGGAGGGAAGCCCGCGCTCGCGCGGCTCAAATAGCACGCTGACGATCTTGGTTCCCCCGGGAAGGTAGATCGACTCGCCGATCCCCAGCAGCACCCGGAACCCGATCAGGACACCCAAGCTTCCAGCCAGTCCGGTGAGACCGCATGCGAACGACCACAAGGCAAACAGGACGGAGTAGATCCAGCGCAAATTGTAGCGATCTACGCACCAGCCCACCGGAACCTGCATCAGGGCGTAGGAGAAGAAAAATGCCGAAAGCAGCAGGCCCTTGCTTGCCGCGGCAAGGTTCAGACTCACGGAGATGAGCGGCAGGGCCACCGAGATGGTAGCGCGGTCCAGATAGTTGATGAGTGAGGCGACAAACAGCAGGCCGATAATGCCCCAACGTCGGCGATTCGTGATCGTCGGGTCGGCCCCTGGCGCAGACGCCCCGCCTGCAACTATTGGGTTTTGAATTCCCATGCTGTGCGATCCGGACTCAGCCTGTCACGGCAGGATAGCCCAATTCCATGAAAAAACCGCGCACCTAGTGAGGATTGCAGAACTAAGTGACGGCACCCCCTCGCCCCCCGACCCCTCTCCCCCAAGGGGGCGAGGGGATAAACAACCCGAGTTTATGCCCACGCCCCTTTGGGGGAGAGGGTGGCGCGCAGCGCCAGGTGAGGGGGTTGGTCCGTCACGATATTATGTAACCCTCAGAAAGCACCAGATCCACGCGACGTGCTCAACTCGTGGATCATTTCTACCAAGGCCGCAACATTTTCGAACGGCGTATCGGGGAGCAGGCCGTGGCCGAGGTTGAAGATGTGTCCGGGCCTTCCACCGGCCTGATCCAATATTCTCTGCACGCGCGCTCGGATATAATCCTGCCCGGCGTAGAGAACTACGGGATCGAGATTGCCCTGCACACCCAAGTCGTAACCCACGCGAGCCCAGGCTTGATCAAGCTCAACGTGCGAGTCCAAGCCAATGATGTCGCCCCCGGCTTCCCGCATGGCCTCGAGCAGCGTGCCCGTGCCAGTTCCAAAATGGATAATCGGCGTGCCGGGAGTAATTGCATCGATCATCATCCGCGTATAGGGCAGCGCAAACTCGCGATAGTCAGCGGGACCGAGGCAGCCGACCCAGGTGTCAAAAACCTGGATAGCCTGCACGCCGGCGGCGATCTGGCCGTTTATGTAACGGGCCAGGTTACGCGCCAGATGCTCCATCAGGGCCCCCCATGCTTCCGGATGACTATACATCAAGCCCTTGGTGTGTCGGTAGTTTCTTGATCCTCCGCCTTCGACAAGATAGGAGGCAAGTGTGAACGGGCAGGCCGCGAACCCGATGAGCGGCAATTTGGGGTCGAGGTCGGCGCGGGTCCGGCGAATCGCATCATAGAGGTAACTCAGCGACTTCACCGGGTCGATCTCGTTAAGCCGCGCCACGTCTTGAGGCGAGCGCAGGGCGGGCTTGATGCTCGGACCCTCACCCTGGTCGTAAGCGAGGTTGAATCCCAATGGCTCGACGATCAGCAAGAGGTCGGCAAAAATGATGGCCGCGTCCACCCCGAGCCTTTTCGCCGCGGCCACCGTAACTTCAGAAACCAGCAGAGGGCTCTTGCAGAGCTCCAGAAAAGGCACCTTGGCTCGGAGTTCGCGGTATTCCTTCATGTACCGGCCCGCCTGGCGCATCAACCAAACCGGCGTTCGATCCACCGGCGCCCTACGGCAGGCCTTCATAAAGCAGGAATTGTCCCAAGGCGCCGGGCGCTCGTTACTCCGCAACCCGGCGCCGGCAGTTTCGGGGTTTGACGGCTTTGTCGGCATATTCTCACTTTCCCAGATGCTATCCTAAAGGTCAGCGCTACCAGACGCTACGGAGCGGCTTCGACCAGGCGATTATAGACTTCGCGGACGCGCTGCCGGGTTTCTTGCAGGGTTGAGGCCAGGATTTCCGAGCCTGCGATCAACCGCCAGCGGCGCGCGAGTTCTTCAACCACTTCGGCGTGCCCCCTGCGCTCCGGTAGTCCCTCGACCGGCTTTCCGGTCACTAAGCGAACGGCGTGATCAACGGAGCGCAGGAAATTCGCCCCGCCTGACAAGACATTACAGTCTTCGACGCTCACAAGTCCAGCGGACCGCAACGCAGCGATCTGCTCCGCCATGTTTGAACCTGGGTGAGTGGCGATGTGTCCTCGCAAGCGCAGGAGAGACACGGCGAAGTCGATGTCGTAATAGCCCCCTGGAGCGGTCTTGGTGTTTGTGGGCGGCACAAGCACTTCCTTTTCGAGCCGGCGCCGCATCTGGCGAAGCTCGGTCGCCAATTCGGGGTGGGCGGCGAAGCGCTCGAAGATGGCGCTCACGAGCCGGGAAACGGTCTCTTTTCCCAGTTCGATATCGCCCGCCACGTGACTGGCCTTGAGATAGGTCAATCCCTCCCACACCTGGGCGTGCTCGTGGATATAGCTGAGCAGCTCCTCCTGCGTCACGACGAGTTCGCCCTCCTGGCCGCGAGGTCGAAGGCGCGTATCGACAGCGAACACCGTTCCCTCACTCGTGTAACTGGAGAGAACGTCGATCATTCTCGCCGCCAATCGTTTCCAAAAATCCAGCTCGTCTCGTCCAACTCCGGTGCCGGCGACGAAAATCAGGTCGGCATCCGAAGCGAGGTCAAACTCGTTTATGGCCAGCCGGCCAAGCGCCAGCACCGCAAGGGGGCAGGCGCGTTTTCTGTCTTCCATTCCTTTGGTTTCGAGAGCCGATCCGGCAATCTGCAAGGCGCTCGAGACGCACCGGGCGGCCATGGCAGACCAACGTTTCAGGACCGGGAGGTTGGATTCGAGCGAAGCCAGATCAGCCGCGCCGAGTTCCAGGACTCGAGACTGGAAATGCCTGCGCAGCGCCGCCATCTTCTGGCGCATGGCCAGCACCGGCTCCGTCGCCCAATGATGAGGCTCGGCGTCTTCTGATCCGCCGAGTGCGATTTCCATCTGCGCGGTGGAAGCCGGCGTCTGCGCGGATTGAAGAAGGATCATGTCGTCGGGGTGACGGATCAAATGCTCGCCAAGGTATTCACTTTCACTTACCACCTCGAGCGCGCGCCGCAGAAGCTCGGGGTTTTCGCGCACCAATGCAAACCGCTCCGGTGACTCCAGCAGGGCAGTGAGCAGCCTCGCCGCGACTGCCCGTGCGCGGTCGGGGATATCGGCCTCCTGAATGCAAAGCGCCAGGTCCGGCGCCTGGGCGTTCAGGAAATTCAGCGTGGAATCGTAGGAGGCCTGTCCCTGGTCGGGCGTGAAGGAAGGAAGCGGCTTGAGCATGAACGTCTGATCGCCGGCGGGCGCCGTGCGAGGATGGATCACGCGCTGGTAGATCTCATTCACTTTTTCAAACCCATCGTGAAGTTTCTGCAAGAGCGCGTTGCCCAGGGATTCGCTGGAAGCGGCGCCAAACCCTACGCGGCGGGCAAGCCGATCGAGAGCGCGTGCTGCAGATGGCAAGCGGTGGGTTTGCTGGCCACGCTCGAGCTGCACGCAGTGCTCCACCTTGCGGAAGAACACGTAAGCGTTCGTCAACTGGGCATAGTCGCGGTCACTCAGCCATCCTTTGTCGTTGAGCTTGCGCAACGCGAAGAGCGTGCCACCGGAGCGTACCCAAGGATCCTGCCGTCCGTAAAGCCGCTGCAGGCACTGCACCAAGAACTCGATGTCGCGGATGCCCCCCGGGTGGTGTTTGACGTCGACGGCCTGGCTGCCGCTCTCGCGCATCCGTTTGGAGATCCGCTGACGCGACCACAGAACGCTCTCCACGGCCTCAAAATCCCCCGGCGAACCGTAGATTTCCTGCTCGACGCCACGCAGAAAATCGCGGGTCAGCATCGCAGCGCCCGCTGAGTGGCGTGCCTTAATCAACATCTGCAGCTCCCAATCCCGCGCCCGATGTTCGTAATACTCGAGGGAAGATTTCAGCGAGATGGCCAGGTCGCCCTGCTCGCCTTCCGGACGCAGGCGCAAATCGACGCGGAATACCTCTCCCTGAGGCGTCGGCTGCGTAACGGTGCGGGTGATGGCATTGGCCAGGCGCACAAAGTACTCTTTGTTCGAAACCACCGACTCGTTCCCGCCGGCGGTTTCGCCGTCATGGGAGTAAAGAAACAACAGGTCGATGTCGGAGCTGTAATTCAATTCGTTGCCGCCCAGCTTCCCCAGCGAAATAATGCTGAATCCGCTGCGCGCGATGCGGCCCTGCGAGTCAACGTACTGGGGTTGTCCGTAGCGCTTTTCCAGTTCGCTATCGCAGTAAAGGAAGGCGTTGCTCAATATCACGTCCGCCAAAGTGGCCAACTCCAGAGTCGTTTCACCAAGAGTCGACATCCCCAAAACATCTTTCATAGCGATGCGCAAGTAGTTGCGCCGTTTGAAGCGCGCCAACTGGGCCGCCGGCCACGGGTCTGGGTTGGTGGTGGCAAAGCGCGCGTAGTCCTGCATCAAGTCTTCTTTGGATTTCAGCTTAGTGAAGTTGCGGTCGCGCGCAAACTGAATGACAAGGCCTGGCTCCGACAAGAGGGTCTCCGCCAGAAACCCGCTGTGGCCGAAGATCGCCACGAGGTAGGACAAGGCCACCGGATGGCGCGCAATCTCTCCCAGCACATCTGCCGGGGCTTCCCGCGCGTAGCGCTCCAGCAAATTAAGTGCGCCGTCGGCGTCCGGTGAATGCGCAAGCAACGATGCCAGGGGCACCATCAGCGTCGGCGCCAATTGCTGCTCGAGCCGCGCCAGGTTCAGACTTGCCTTCTCCGTGTCCTCGAAGGGTATAGCCAGGAACTCGGGACGCATGCAACCGATTATATAACAGCAGTGGTTAGTGGCTAGTGGCTAGTGCAGGGGCGGCTCGCGAACCGCCTCTACAACGGCTATTCCGGCTACTAAGCACTAGGCACTAACCACCAGCCACTTTTATAATGAGTACATCTATCTTCAGATTGGAATTTCGAGGTCAGAATGTCAGCGACTCAGCTTCGCGGTTCCGTATTGATCTTGATTCTTTTCGACGTTTGCGAGGAGATTCGGCTGGAGGAGTTGCGGCGTATTTTGGGCTTGCAGCCCGCGGGACGTGAGCCCAGCTTCAAACATCCGGCCCCGGAATACGTCCGCTTCGAGAATCCACCGGTCGAGGAGCCGATGGAGAACATCCTTCTGGCCACCGGCGAGGAGTTGACGGGGCGTCTGAAGTACTACGATTACGGGGTTCTAAGCGTCGAATTCAAGTTGGCTTTTGAGGGGAATTGGGAGAGACTCGTAGCCCTCTCTTCGAGGTACGTTGCGGGCCTCGAAATTGAGCGGCAGGCCGCTTTCCTGGCTCGGCAGATGCTCCGGAGAGCCAGCCCGGCGTTGGTTAAGCCCTACGAGCATTGGCTGAATGAAGACTACTACATCTTCCACGTGCAGGAAATCGAGGGACAGCCGACAGCCGCAGAACTCCTCCGGAATTGCGGCGACCAGATCGCGCGCGTGGTCCGGGGCGAGGATGCGCAACTCTCTGAAGGCGAGCGCCGCGAGACTCTGCAATCCAGCATGTCCTATTCTCCTACCGACCTGGTCGTCGCAGGCTGGAACGCGGCGTTTGTCTACGACACTCCGGCAGGTGCGACGACCACCATCGAGCTGCTCGAATATGCCAACTCCCAACTCCTCGAGTTTCGCCATTACGACGAAATCCTGACACGCGAGCTGAAGAGCGTCTATCAGTCGCTCGAAAAGGGGACTGGATTTTTCGCTCGCTGGCGGCTGGCTCGAGCTTCGGCGCGACTTCACACCCTGCTCCTGGACGTCACGGAGCTCACCGAGCGAGCGGACAATGCCATCAAATTCTTGAGCGATATGTTCTCTGCGCGGCTCTACCGCATGGCAGCCGGTAAGGTCGGCGTCGAGGACTACAAGAACCTGGTCAAGCAAAAGCTGGATACGGCGGAGAACCTTTACCGCTTCATGGTCGACCAATTCCACCAAGGCAGGGCGTTTGTCCTCGAGCTTTTGGTGGTCATCATTCTGATCATCGAAATTGTCTTTCTGTTTAAAGGAAAGGGGTAAGGCAGGTTTCAGGTGCCTGGTGTCAGGTGTCGGGACCATGGGTCGGGTTTTGGTGTTTCCAGGCTCGACACCAATGCGAGGAGCGTCATGAGCAAATCGCGCAGGGACTTGCTATTGCCGCGCGACGTGAGGACAGGCCACACCAGCCCCAACTTCGTCTCGCCCAAAGCCACGATCTCGGAGCTTGAAAAGAGGGCTTCGGACTGCGAACGGCGCGCGGCGAAGGCGAAGGAACCTCTCGCATCACAACTGCGCGCGGAGGCCGAAAGCTATCGAAGATGGGCCGCGTCACTGCGCTCAGGGCGTTGGACAGAGTAGAAGCGCAGCCCGGACACGGTTTCCGTCAGCGAGCGAGATTTGGACACCATCAGAGACTCCTTGCACTGCGAATCTCGCGCACCGTCGAACAAAGCTGTTGAACAAACCGCATTGGTGGGTATAACTTGAACACGCAATTAGCAGCGTGGATCGGGGACGACTTCTTGAACTGGGACGAAAGGAGACTTCTGATGCGAGCCATGTTATCGATTCTCGTAATTGCGGCAGGCCTTCTGCCGCTTTCGGCGCAGCAAGGGCCGCAACTCGCGGCCACTCCGCCCATGGGCTGGAACAGTTGGGATTCGTACGGCCTGACGATCTCTGAAGGAGAGTACAAGGCCAACGCCGACTGGATGGCCAAACACCTGAAGCAGTTCGGCTGGCAATATGTGGTGGTCGACGAAGGCTGGTACTTGCAGAACCCTGAAAGCAACGGCAAGCCGGCATGGAAATTTACTTTGGACAGTCAGGGACGCTTTATCCCGGCCCCAAACCGCTTTCCATCCTCGGCAAACGGCGCGGGCTTCAAACCCGTTGCAGACTACGTGCACTCGCTCGGTCTGAAGTTCGGCATTCACATCATTCGAGGCATTCCGCGCGAAGCGGTGGCCAAGAACACGCCGATTGCCGGTACGGCATACCATGCGGCCGAGGCTGCGGATAAGTCGGACACCTGCTCGTGGAATCTCGACACCTACGGGGTGAAGTCGAATCCCGCCGGACAGGCCTTTTACGACTCGCTGGCAGAGCTCTATTCGAACTGGGGCCTGGATTTCATCAAAGTGGACTGCATCTCGAGTCGTCCATACGACGCAGGTGAGATTCACATGCTCAGCTCCGCGCTCAAGAAATCAGGCCGCACCATTGTCCTGAGCCTGTCGCCGGGGCCAACGTCGCTCGGGGTTGCCGATGACGTGCGCCGGTACGCGCAGATGTGGCGCATCTCGGACGACTTCTGGGATTACTGGACACCCGGGAAGGAGGAGCCATGGGTCCAGACTTTGCATGGTCAGTTCGCCACCGCAGTCGGATGGACGCCCTACGCGGGACCCGGCCACTGGCCGGACGCCGATATGCTCCCCATCGGATATTTGGGCCCGCGACCGGGGTTGGGTTCAGCGCGCCCCACGCGCTTCACCCACGATGAACAGCGTACCCTGCTGGCCTTCTGGTCCATCATCCGGTCTCCTCTCATGCTCGGCTGCGACCTGACGCGCAACGACGAGTGGACAACATCGCTACTGACGAACCCAGAGGTGCTTGCCGTGGACCAGCACTCGACCGCAAATCGGCCTTTGATTACGACCAACGGCGCGGTGATCTGGTCCGCCAAGCCCGCGGATGGAAAGGGTCACTACCTCGGCATCTTCAATCGCGGGGAAGAAGCGGAGGACATCGCGATGGAATGGAATGAGCTTGGACTCACATCGGGGAAGGCCTACAAACTGCGTGACCTTTGGCAGCGAAAGGATTTAGGGTCCGCGACTTCGCTCAAGCTGAAATTGCAGCCCCACGCCTGCGCGTTGTATCGCGCCAGCGAATAGAGTAGCGGGGGGCGGCGACCCCAGGGATCGTCGCCCGCCGCAACGTAGCCTTAGAGCCATCGCGGGCTCTCGCTAAATGTCGTAGTAGAGCGCGAACTCGTACGGGTGCGGTCTCATGTTCACGGCCTGCACTTCGTTCTTCATCTTGTAATCGATCCAGGTCTCGAGCAGTTCCTCGCTGAAAACGTCGCCTTTGAGCAAGAAATCGTGATCGTTCTCGAGGGCATGCAGGGATTCTTCGAGCGAACCGGGAAGCGTGGGTACTTTCTTCAACTCTTCCGGACCCAAATCATAAATATCCTTGTCGAGAGGCTCGCCTGGGTCGATCTTGTTCTCGACTCCGTCAAGGCCTGCCATCATCATGGCTGCGAATGCCATATAGGGATTGCAGGACGGGTCGGGCGGCCGGTACTCGACTCGTTTGGCTTTCGGGTTGGGCGAGTACATAGGGATGCGGCAACAGGCGCTGCGGTTGCGGCGCGAATATGCCAGGTTTACGGGAGCCTCAAAGCCCGGAACCAAGCGTTTGTAGGAATTCGTGGTGGGCGCGATCAGCCCGGCAAGCGCGGGCGAGTGCTTCAGCAGCCCGCCGATGTACCAAAGCCCGAGCTGGCTGAATCCCGCGTACTTGTCGCCGGCAAAGAGCGGCTTACCGTCTTTCCAAAGGCTCTGGTGGGTGTGCATCCCTGAGCCGTTGTCCTGGAAAATCGGCTTGGGCATGAAGGTCACCGACTTGCCGTACTGGTAGGCCACATTGCGGATGATGTATTTGTACAACATCATGCCGTCGGCCGATTTCAGCAGGGAGTTGAATCTCTGGTCAATTTCGGCTTGCCCGCCGGTGGCGACTTCGTGGTGGTGACACTCGATCTGCAACCCGGCCTTTTCCATGGCCAAGACCATTTCACTGCGCAGGTCCTGGTAATGGTCTGTGGGCGGGACGGGGAAGTAGCCTTCCTTGTAGCGCGGGCGGTAACCCAGGTTATCTTTCTCCCGGCCGGAGTTCCAGCGTCCCTCCTCGGCGTCGATATAGTAGAAACTGTGTTGTTGGGCCGTATCGAAGCGGATGTTATCAAAAATGAAGAACTCGGCCTCGGCGCCGAAGTATGCCGTGTCAGCAATTCCGGAATAAACGAGATAATTCTCCGCCTTCTTCGCGATATGGCGGGGGTCCTTGAGATAGTGTTGCTTGGTTACGGGGTCGATGATGTCGCCAATCATGGCCAAAGTGGGTGTTTCGGTGAACGGGTCGAGCATGAACCAGCTAGGGTCGGGAACCAGGAGCATGTCGCTCTCATGAATCGCCGCCCAGCCGCGGATGCTAGAGCCATCCATGCCGAAGCCATCTTCAAAAGAACTCTCTTCCAATTCGTGAATAGGGAATGAAACGTGCTGCCACAAGCCTGGAAGGTCCGTGAAGCGGATATCCACAATCTTGACATTGTTGGCAGCAGCGAACTCTAAGACTGCCTTCGGATTCATAGATCCTCCATAGGAAAGTTTTCTGCCCACGATCAAAGGCGTAAGCGCAGGTTGTTTTTACTTAGTCATGCAACATAGCGTGCGCAGAGAATTTAGTCAAGGGTCGCCGCCATCAAATTTTTTTATCTTGATCGAAAGGGGAACCGCACCGGCACAGCGCTCCGCAGCCGTGAGTCGGAAAAATCCAGAAGCTGGCGCCAGCGTTTCGCGCGGAACAGAAATCGTCGAGCGCAGCGATGAAGGATCTAACCACAGCGCGGCGGAGCCGCAACCCAACGTGGCACGGCCATCCTGGCCGTGCGCACGGGCGGGACGCCCGTGCCACCAAATCTGCGCGGCCCGCGAAGAATTAGGAGAATAGTAGTACAGAGGACGCAGCGCGGCTCTCGCGGCCGTATCCAAAATTCCAAATTCAACATTCCAGACCTAACATCCTTGTGCATCGCAAAAGATCTTGTGAATAGAAGTACACAGATCTCAGAAAGAAACACTTCCCGGCTCAGAAAGAAACCCTTCCCTGCTTCTCTGCGGGCTCTGTGTCCCCTGCGGTGAAGCTAGGACACTCAAAAATGCGTTGACACTTTTCTTGGCTTTTTGTTAGCTTACATCATTCCTGGCCATATCCCGAAAAGGAGTTTTCCAGGGCTGTCTTCGTCGCATCGCCGCTCGACTTGGGGAAAAAATAGCGCTGATCAGAAGGTGGGGAATCGAATGTTCGTAGCCAAACGCATGTTTTTCACCAAAGGTGTAGGGAAACACCGGGAAAAGCTGACCAGTTTCGAATTGGCACTGAGGTCTGCGGGGATCGCTGCCTGTAACTTGGTACGCGTTTCTAGCATCTTCCCGCCTCGCTGCAAGCTGGTTTCCCGAACCGAGGGCGTGAAAGAACTCCGCCCCGGTCAAGTGACTTTCGTGGTCATGAGCGAGAACTCGACACGAGAGCCGCATCGCTTGATTGCCGCTTCGGTGGGAGTTGCAATTCCCTCCGATCGAAATGCTTTTGGCTACCTATCGGAGCACCACTCTTTCGGTGAGACTGAAGAAGTGGCCGGGGAATACGCCGAAGAACTCGCGGCGGAAATGCTTGCCACCACTCTCGGCGTCGAGTTTGATCCTGACCGGAGTTGGGACGAAAAGAAGGAGATTTATCGAATTTCGAACAAGATCGTTCGTACGATGAATATCACCCAATCGGCGATTGGCGACAAGCGGGGACTCTGGACCACCGTGCTGGCCGGGGCAATCTTGCTGGGAATAGATGAATAGCAGTAGAAACGGCAATCCAGAAGCAGGAATTGTGAAGTAAGAAAGCGGCGATGCTTGGACGGCAGGCAGCAAGAAGATTTAAAGACTTGCTTGTCCGGCAGAAAGCCCACGCGCTTGTCTTGCACTGCGACTCCACGATCGCCATGCCATGCTGGTCACGGCGGTTTCGGAAAACATGAGCTTGATTCGAAAACGTAAGAAGCCTGTCTTCGAAATGGGCCACGAGCTTAAGTTTACTTTTCCGAAGTAGACGCATTTGTAGGGGCGGCCCCTGTGGCCGGCCGCAGGCCACCACGAGGGTTGCCCCTACCAAACCGCGTCCCGTAGATTCTTTCCAACGGAGAAACCTCTTGCGCCTAATTTCCTTAATCATACTGTTACAAGCCTCGTCGCTCGTGGCTGCGGACATGCCCGTGGCCTTCGTCAGGCACGGCGACCAAGTCGACGTGAGCATCGGAGGGAAGCCCTTCACGAGTTACTATTTCAACCCCGATACCCCCAAACCCTACCTTTATCCTTTACGTTCGCCAGAGGGCATCATCGTTACGCGCGGGTATCCCATGGTGAAGGACATCCCTGGCGAGAGCAGAGACCATCCGCACCACCGTGCCATGTTTTTCGCTCACGGCGATATCAACGGAGTTGACTTCTGGGGTGAAGCACAGTTTACGGAGAAAGCGCCCGTGCATGTGGCGGGCAAAGCCTATACCTCCTCGGAGGAACTGCCCAAAGGCCGCACCGTCTTCATCAAACTCGAAGAAGCGAAGGATGGGCGCGATTCCGGCACTCTTCGGGCGGTCTTCAGCCTGCTCGGCCCGAATGGTCTGGTGATGGGCAGCGAGACGCAGGAATACACTTTTCGAGGCGATGCCAAAACCCGCACCATCGACTGCGCGTTCACCATCACGGCGGACCACGGTACGCCTCTCAAAATGGGCGACACGAAGGAGGGAACCTTCGCCATTCGTGTGGTCAGAAACCTGCAAGACCCCGCCGTGAAGATGCTAAACTCCAACGGCGCCGTGGGTGAGAAGAACATTTGGGGCAAGCGAGCCGACTGGGTTGATTATTCTGGAGTGGTGGGAGGGGAAAGGGTCGGAATTGCCATCTTCGATAATCCCCACAACATCAAGCATCCCACTTATTGGCACGCCCGCGGCTACGGCCTGTTTGCCGTCAATCCCTTCGGCGAGCACGACTTCTATAGTGATCCCAAGCGCGACGGGAGCGTGACCATTGCCGTCGGCGACACCCTGACCTTGGGATATCGGGTGCTGATTCATGACGGTGATGCCGCCGAAGCCAAGGTCGCCGAAGCCTACACGCGGTACGAGGAGAGCAAGTGATTCCGGCCGCTTCGCCCGCCAAAGAGCGCGGCGGACTCAGGATGACATCGCATTTTTAACAGAACAATCACTTGGGGTGGTTCATGGAGCGACTGATCAAAGCGCAAGCGAAAGAAGGGTTTCAGCAAATCGTCCCGCCGGGAGTTATGCGTTTTCTCGACTTCGCGCGGTTGAATTTGAGAAAGGGTCAGCGGCATTCGGCGAAGGCTGAGGAGCGCGAATCCGTGCTCGATGTATTTTCCGGGACAGCGAGCATCGCTGTCGAGACAGCCTACGGGCAGAGGCAGGTCTTCTCCGGTGTTGGCGCACGCTCTGATGTCTTTTCCGGGCCGCCCGTCATGGTTTACTTGCCGCCACACTCTTCCTACGAGATCACGGCTGCCTCGGAAGGATTCGACGCAGGAATCTTCTCTGCGCCGTCCGCCGCCAGAGCGCCTGCGACGCTCCTCGCAGGTCCTGCAGTAACCGCCAAAAACGTGGGCCGCGACAATTGGCAGCGGACCGTCTACTCGGCTTTGGCCGAGAACGTTCCGGCGGAACGCTTGCTCGCGGGAGAGACGCTCAACCCGCCCGGCAACTGGTCCAGCTACCCGCCGCACAAGCACGACCGCTCGAACCCGCCGAACGAGGCGGTCCTCGAGGAGATTTATTTCTTCCGCACTCGGCCCGCTCAAGGTTTCGGATTGATGTGGACTTACACCGCTGCCGATGACGCCGAGGGCTTCTCCACGGTCTTCGTCATCGAGGACGGGGACACAGTTCTCCTGCCCAAGGGCTATCATCCCGTCGTGGCGGCGCCAGGCTACGAACTCCACTACACCTGGGTGCTGGCCGGAGAAGAACGCCGCTATGGCGCCTGGGCGGACGACCCGCGGCACGCGTGGGTTAAAAGTAGTGGCTAGAATGTAGAACATGAAGTTAAAGGGTTAAAGGGTAAAGGCTAAAGGGTAGAAATTAACCGAGATTGATTTGTGCTTTACCCTTTATCCTTTACCCTTTGACCTTTAGCCTTCAAAAGCAGCCACTACTTTGAAGCTATGCCGAAACGTGCCCTCACGATCCCCCACCTTCGTTGGACCATCTGCGCGCTGCTGTTCCTTGCCTCCACGATCAATTATGTGGACCGGCAGACAGTCTCCGTCCTGAAACCTCACCTGCAAACCGTCTTGCACTGGTCGGAAAGCGACTACGGCTGGATTGTATTCGCTTTCCAACTGGCCTATGCCCTGATGTTCGCCGTCGCCGGCGTTGTAATGGATTGGCTGGGAACGCGGCTGGGGTACGCGATCTCCATTACGTGGTGGTCCATTGCCGCCATGGCTCATGCGCTGGCGCGCGGCGCAATCTCGTTTGGCGCGGCTCGTTTCCTTCTGGGCGCGGGTGAAGCAGGGAACTTCCCTGCCGCCATTAAAGCCGTCGCCGAATGGTTTCCCAAACGAGAGCGCGCATTGGCCACCGGTGTTTTCAATGCCGGGCCCACGGTGGGCGCCGTCATCGCTCCCCCGCTGGTCGTCTGGCTGACCCTCCGTTGGGGGTGGCAGGCGGCATTCATTTTCACCGGAGCTTTGGGATTCCTTTGGCTGCTTTTGTGGTTAGCAATTTACCGCCTTCCGGGCCAACATCCTTGGATTACAACTGACGAATTGGAAGTCATCGAGGGCGGCGAGGGCGAACCTGACGCCGCCACAGTCGCCCGCATCCCATGGCGGAAAATCCTCGCCTACCGCCAGGCCTGGGGTTTCATCCTGGCGAAATTCATGTCCGACCCGATATGGTGGTTTTACATCTTCTGGCTCCCGTCATACCTTAAGCAGGGCCGTGGCTTCACACTCGAGGAAATCGGCCTCTTCGCCTGGATTCCTTTTCTCGTTTCAGGTGTGGGAAGTGTGCTGGGCGGGTGGCTTTCGGGATTCTTCCTTAAGCGCGGATGGCCTCTAAGCCGGTCGCGCAAGGCGGCGATGGCGATCTGCGCGTTTTGCATGCCCTCCGGAATCGTGGCGGTTTTCGCCCACAACATCGTGTGGGCGCTGGCCCTCATTTCCGTTTCCCTTGCCGCACATCAGGGATGGTCGGCGAACGTCTACACTTTGGCTTCTGACATGTTCCCTAAGCGAGACGTCGGCTCGGTTACGGGCCTGGGCGGCACGGGCGGCGCCGTGGGCGGCATGATTCTGGCGCTCACCGCCGGTTACACTCTTCAGTGGTTCCACACTTACGTGCCCCTTTTCATCATCGCGGGCATCATGCACCCGCTCGCCTTCGGGTTAGTGCACTTGATGATTCCTAGAATCGAACCGGTTGGAATTATGGAGACAAAATAATGCGAGTAGTAAGGATGGGGGTTTGGTTCGGCGTCCCGGCCGCTCTCGCCTGCGCTTCCATCAGCGGTCTGGCGGCCAGCGCGCAGTCAGCAGGCAGTCCGCCTTCACCATCCTTCGAAGTCGCCTCGATTAAACCCAACCGCTCCCGGTCCCTCGCCGGATCGAGCGGCTGGCACGGAGACACGTTCACCGCCAAGAACCTATCGACGATATCGCTCATTGAATACGCGTTTAATGTAAAGCGATTTCAGCTCTCCTCAGGCCCAACCTGGATCAACACCGCAAGCTACGATATTGACGCGAAATTGGACGAGTCGGTCGCCACCAGTCTGCAGACACTCTCCAGCAGCCAGCGCGAGGAGCAGATTCGAATGATGGTTCAGGCGCTCCTTGCGGATCGATTCAAGCTAAAGGTCCGGCACGAGACCAGAGAACTTCCAGTCTATGCTCTGGTTGTCGCAAAGCACGGGCCCAAACTTTCCGAGTTGCGACCAGGCGACATTTCGCACAACGGGCCCAAAGGTCAAGATGGCCGCACTTACGCCGGACCGCTTATAACTGTCGACTTAGGCTATACCCAGATTAGAGGGGCAGGGAGTTCCATGGCCTCGCTGGCAGAACTGCTAACCCAACATCTCGGGCGCACTGTCTTGAATCGGACCGGCTTGAGGGGCACCTATGACTACACTCTTCGGTGGACACGCGATGAGTACCAGAATGGCATCGTGGGTCTCGCTGCTAGAGAGCAAGAGCTGAAACCACAAACTGACACGGATTCCTCACCCCCTCCGATCTTCACGGCCATTCAGGAGCAGCTTGGCCTGAAACTGGAGCCAACCAAAGGGCCTGTAGAGGTCCTGGTCATCGATCACATTGAGAGGCCTTCGGAGAATTAGCAGAAAAGTTCGGTACTACTCATTCCGTCCGCCCGCCCAGCGTTTCCAAGTCTCGCCATCCGCAAGCATTTTGATAAAAAGCCCGCCGACCACCGAGCGTGCCTGGAATCCTACCTGCGTGCCGTCGGTTGTCCAATACCAATCCGTCAGCGGGACGCGGCTGGGCGATTCGTTGGCCCAGTCGTAAATCGGGGCGATGAGGCTCTCCCAATCAGCCGCTGAATCCGCCAGTGTTGCCGACCAGAATTCCCAGTCGAGCTTGGAGTAGTCCTGGCGATTATCGAGCGGAAATCCGAAGTGGCTCTTGGTTTGGTAATAAGCAATCTCCTTCGCGGCGACTTGGGCAGGAAACAAGTGAAAGCCGAGAACTTTATCCCATACCAGATTGTATTTCTGGCTCCAGGTGCCGGGCTTGTCGAACGCCAGGCGGTAGTGGTCTCCATCATCGGCCATCTTCACCCATTGCTTGGCAAAATCCTGAGCGATGTTGTGATACAGATCGTGCTCCTGGTTTTTACCCAGCGTGCCAGAAAGTTCTCCATAGGCCTCGAGCGCTTCAATGGCCTTCAGCGAAAGATTGGCATTGTGCGCCAGGTGTCCGGCAAAATCGTCGGTGCAAAGCTGGTTGGCAGGGTCCAGTCCCTTTTCTCTCAGATACTCCGCCCATTTCGTCAACAATGGCCAATACTTGCCGGCAAAGCTTGCATCGCCTTCGGCCTTCGCAATGGCGGCGACCATTAATAGCATGTTGCCGGATTCCTCAACGGGCATCTGATCGACTTCCGATTTTTCGCCGCCACCGTAGACCTGGCCGTTAGCAAGCGGATAAGTGCCGAGGTCGTGCGGGGCAAAGGGGAAACGCCAACGGCCGGACTCAGCATATTTGAAGAGCGGCGAGAGCGAGGCTTCAAGCAGTTTCGGATTGAGCAGCAGAAGAATCGGCGAAGCAGGGTAGATCACGTCTACGGTTCCGATGCAGCCGTTGCTGAAATTCTCTTTGGGCAGGAAGAATGGCTCGCCCTCCGGCCCCGCCACAAGGATCTGCGCCGCCATGGCTTGCCGGTAAGCTAGGGCCGCAAGGCGAGCGTACTTCTCACCGCCGACCCTTGTAAGATCGGCTACCAGGTCAGCATCAAACTTCTCGCAGCGCTGAACAAGAGACGAGTAATTCCGATCGGCCTCAACCAGCAGATCGCTCGCCTGGGCTCGCTTGAGCCGCCAATAGGGGCGAAGGGGTTGATGGAAGTACTCAACGGCATAAATTTGGTCGTACGCAAGGATCAGATGGCGCTCGATGGGGTCGGCACCCACGCTGCCGAGATCAAACGCCACGGCCATGGCAGGCATGTGATCGTGCGGCGACCGGGGCATGCGTGTATCAGCCGAAGGCAGCGACCCTTGCCTGGCAAAGGTCCCGATAACGCTGTTGGCGTTCGCGACGACTCTGTGAGGAGATTGCGCATTCGGAGCCGCGACGTAAAGATAGCCCCAGTCGATCCGAAGGTCGTCGCCGGACTTCTTAAGCATCGGCTGCGCCTCAGTTCCCATGCGCAGCACGCTCAAACCCACTGTTTCTTCCCGCTGCCAAACTACCGGTTCGTCTTCGGTATTCACAACGAGCTGGGCGGTGTTGTCATATTCGACCGAGACCTGATGTTCCTTCCCGTCCAGCGATCGAGCTTCCCAACTGAGGTAAGTGACGGGCCAGGACATCAAGTCGAGGTCCGAGGGCAGCAACGGGGTGAGGAAGGTAAGCGTAATGCGGACGCCGCCGCCCTCGAATTCATAAATCGTGCGCGTCGGCAATACTCGGAGGCTGGTTTGCGGCATGGGTTGGATATCGCGCCGCTCGTCGCCCATGATGCGCCACGCCCTGCCGTCAATCCTCACCAGGCTGTGGAGTTCCTGCTTGGCGCCTGTCCAATGACGCGTGGCGTCATAGGTCAGGCGGTCGGCAAACGACCAGACGCTGAAATAGGGATTGCAAGCCACCAGCGGAACTGCGGGTGGACGAAAGCCCGGCGTGTCGGATGCGGCCAAAATGGGGACACACATTACTAAACAACTGAATAATTCCAGGGCAATCGAACGTGTTTTCATCGCCAAGTCTCCTGTTAGCGGCGTCCTGAATCGCAGGTTGGAGCCCCCAAACACTGCGGTCCTCCACGCTTCAGTGGCATGGGAATTAGGAGTGTACACGCGTCGCGTTGAAGGGGCAACCCTGGTGGTTGCCCTTTTAGCGCAGCAGGGCGGCCACAACGGCCGCCGCTACGACCCACACACCGGCGTGATATATTGGACGATTGAGCATTATGGCAAATGCAATTGCGGAAGCGAGAAGCGCGAAGTGGGGCGTGCTGCTGCTCGCGCACGGCGCACCCGACCGGCTAGAGGACATCCCCGCTTTTCTGCTCAACGTGCGCGGGGGGCGGAAGCTGCCGGACGCCGCCGTGAATGAAATCACTCGCCGCTACAGCTTGATCGGCGGGTCGCCGTTGCTGCGCCTGACCACGCTGCAGGCGGAGGGATTGGCGAAGCGACTGGGCCGGCCCATATATTTGGGGATGCGCAACTGGAAGCCATTAATCTCCGATGCAGTTCGGCAGATCAGTGCCGACGGCGTCGAGCGCGTGGTGGCGATTTGCCTCGCACCACAGAATTCCCGCACCAGCATCGGTCTATACAAGAAATGTTTATTCGAAGATGCCGCCCGCCTCGCGCCCCAGGTGCAGGTGGATTTCGTCGAAAACTGGCACGATCATCCGGATCTGGTAGAGGCGTTTCGCGAGCGCGTCGCAACGTCGCTGGCCCGTGTGCACGACGAAGCCAGGGGCCCGGTTCCCGTAATCTTCACAGCGCACAGCGTGCCGCAAAAGACTATCGAGGACGGCGATCCCTACGAGCAGCAAGTGAAGGAAACTGCCGCTCTGGTGGCCAAGGCCGTGGGCCTCGAGGAATACGATGTGGCTTTTCAAAGCCAGGGGATGACCAGCGAGCCGTGGATCGGCCCCACCGTCGAATCCCTCATCGACCGAATCGCTGTGCAGGGCCAGCGGCACTTGCTGCTGGCGCCGGTGGGCTTTGTTTGCGACCACGTCGAAATCCTTTACGATATCGACGTGCTGTTCCGCGACTACGGAAAGACTAAAGGGGTGACCGTGCACCGCTCTGAGTCGTTGAACGACAGCCCGCTGTTCATCGAAGCGCTGGCTGCCATCGTCGGAGAGCGGGCAGGTGGGCAGATGGGCAGGTAGGCAGGTCGGCAGATGGGCGGAAAGAAATCAGAAGATCTCGAAAAGCGGCCCTCGCCCCCTTGGGGGAGAGGGTGGCCGGCGACGGCGTTCTCATCAGCCGCCGCAGGCCGGGTGAGGGGGTTCGCCGGTAGTGTCAGATGATCCGCCAAACCGGAAGCGCGTGGCCGTTCTAGGCGGAGGGATCGCCGGCTTAGCTGCGGCCTACACCTTGATGCGGGCGCGGCAGTCCGGCGCACCGATTGACGAACTACTCATCGAGGGACGGGATCGCCTGGGTGGAGTGATCCGCACCGAACATGTTGAAGGTTTCGTTATCGAAGCCGGGCCGGACAGTTTCCTTGCAGAGAAGCCAGAGGCGGCGGCCTTGGCGCGCGAACTGGGCTTGGGCGACTCGTTGATCGGTTCGAATGACGCCCAGCGGCGTACCTACATCCTTCACCGAGGCCGTCTTGTTCCCCTTCCTGATGGGCTGATGTTCCTGGTCCCGACTCGTCTTTGGCCCATGGTGACGACTTCCCTGCTGCCGTTCAGCAGCAAGCTGGCGATGGCCGCCGAGTTGTTTGCCAAGCAGCCTTCGGGGAACTCGGACCGGGATGCAGACGAATCGGTGGCGAGTTTCGTGCGACGGCACTTCGGAGAAGCTATGCTCGAGAACGTCGCCGACCCTCTGCTCGCCGGAGTTTATGGAGGCGATTCAGGAGCTTTGAGCGTCCGCTCGGTGCTGCCGCGCTTCTTCGAAATGGAGCGCCAGCACGGCAGCCTGACTCGCGCTACGTTGCGAGCCATGCGGCAGCGACGCAAAGCCAGAACAAAATCGAGCGGAACTTCTCAGCTCGATTCCGGCGGTACGGGTGGCGCCACTCGCAACGCCTTGCCACTCTTCATGACACTTCGGGACGGTCTTGAACAGCTCACCGGCAAGCTGGTCGAGCAGTTCGACATGGCTCGCGTTCACCTCGGACAACGTGTTGCTGGAATCGAGGCGGCCCCGGGCGGGCCGGACGGGGCTGCGGACCGGTGCAGCCGAAGGTACGAGATCCTCTGCGAAGGTGGGTTGGCGTTCGACGCGGATGACATCATCCTGGCCATGCCCACCCACGAGTGCAGCCGATTGCTCACCCCCCTCCACCCCGCACTGGGTGGATTGCTTGGCGAAATACCCTACAGTTCGTCGATGACGGTCTCCTTGGGGTACGCCGAAGGAGCCAGAGAGCACCTACCCCAAGGCTTTGGGTACCTCGTGCCGCGCAAGGAAGGCCGGAGGATGCTGGCCTGTACCTTCGTGCATCGCAAGTTCAATCATCGCGCGCCTGAAGGCAAAGCGCTGCTGCGCTGCTTCCTGGGCGGTTCGCGCGACCCGGAGGCCCTGAATCTCTCTGACGATGAAGTAGTTACGCTGGTCCGACAGGAACTAAAGGAAATCCTGAATTTCTCCTTCGAGCCGCTCTTTTGCCGGATCCACCGCTGGCCCGCCTCGATGGCGCAATACCCGGTGGGACACGCCGAGCGCCTAAGGAAGATCCAAAGCCGGCTCGAGGACCTACCAGGTATCTACCTTGCCGGGAACGCCTATTCAGGCATCGGGATTTCGGATTGCATCCGCACCGGCAGGGCTGCAGCCCAACGGGCAATCGCCACTTCTACTCCCGCCTCTTAGTACTACTACGTTAAGTTAAGGCGGTCGCTTTGGCTTGCGAATTTTGCTACCACAATACGCACAATGTCCGGTCCAGGTGAACAGCAGGCGTTGGATCTCACGGCGCGTCTGT
>JBELAJ010000470.1:0-6540 GCA_049508935.1 Terriglobia bacterium
AGTCAATTGAAGCGCTGGGAAGCTGATGTCGTTTTGACAAATACCTCAGTGATCGGGGTGGGGGCTCTGGCTGCCTACTTTCTCCGCAAGCCGCATATCTGGTACATCCACGAGTTCGGGAAAGAGGACCATGGCTTAATCTATGACCTGGGGATTCGGCTTTCGAGCAGGCTAATGGCGCGCCTTTCCGCCCTTGTCATCGTCAATTCCAAGGCCGTAGAAGCCTACTATGCACGCTTCATTCCGCAGCGGCAAATACGCGTGGTCTACTGCGGTATTGAGGACCAGGGGGAACCCGCGACCGATCCAATTCTCGACACGAAGGCTCTTCGAGCGTCCAGGGCAGCCCAGTTAGTGTTAGTAGGAACGTTGCAAGAGGGAAAAGGTCAGACGGACGCAGTTAGAGCTCTGGGGCAATTGATCAGCCAAGGGGTCCAAGTGGAACTGACGCTGGTCGGACCGGACGCGCCCGGAGATCCTGGAAGAGTCCAGCGCCTCGTTTCAAGTCGGGGCTTGGAAAAGCTGGTTAAATTCACGGGCCAGGTGTCTGATCCTAGCTCGATCGTCAAGGGCTCTGACATTGCTCTGGTGTGCTCACGATCAGAGGCGTTTGGCCGGGTCACCGTTGAAGCGATGAAACTGGGCAAGCCGGTCGTCGGAGCGCGGAGCGGAGCGACCCCGGAACTCATCCGAGAGAGTTTTAACGGGCTGCTTTATACGCCGGGCGATTACCTGGAGCTCGCGCAGAAGATCAAATATCTGATTGACAATCCTGAAGTGGCGAGGCAGATGGGGGACAACGGGCGCCGATGGGCGGAGGCGGAGTTTTCGCTGGAAAAGTACGCCGGGAAGGTTTTCGAAACCCTCGAGGAAGTGCTTCGTCAACGCGGAGTGTGAGGACTGATAATCTGTAATGACTCATGAAGTGTCTTGGACCGGGACGACTGAGTGTGTCGGCAAAATTCGCGTCTGCGCTGTAATCGTGACCTACAATATCGGGGAAGCGATCCACAAGTGCTTCGATTCCATTAGTGGCCAGGTATCTCACATCATCATCGTCGACAACGGCTCAGATGATCGCACCCGCCACGAACTAAGAAAGCTTACTTCCGCGGGTTGCGCTGAACTCATACTTAACGACCGCAACGAGGGCATTGCGCGGGCGTTGAACCAAGGCGTGGAACGGGCCCTCGGCAAGGGATTCCAATGGTTTCTGACGATAGACCACGACAGCGAGGCCACCGCCGGCTTGGTCGACAGACTGGTAGAGGCTTACGCAGTGCTCGAGCGGCGAGGCTTCCACAAGGTCGGATTAGTGGCTGCAAATCCCTTTGACCGGAATGTGCAAATCTTCTTGGAAGGGTATCCCCCTCGCGAAAACGATGAGCGACTCATCGAACTTGAACGGTGTAACTCCTCCGGGTGTTTAATCAGGCGCGAGACCTTCGACCTAGTTGGTTTCTTTGACGAGAAGCTCTTTGTCTATTATGTGGATGAAGATTTCTGCTTTCGCCTGCGACAACGCGGATTGAAGATCTTTCTGTGCCCGCCTGCGGTTCTGACGCATAGCGAAGGACAGAAAACGAGACAGAGACTTCTCGGTCGCACGATCATTTACGACAACTACGGCTCAGAGGCAAGATATTACATTTCGAGAAATGCCGTCCACATGTTCAAAAGGTATTGGGCGCGCCGACGATGGCGAGAGATTTATCTCTTGCTACGCAGGTTCGCACACGATTTGTTGTTCGTACTCGGGTGCGATCGTGCGCCTTTCCTGAAGGCGCGATCTATTTTCCGGGGAGTTTGGGAAGGGATAAAGGGAAAGTACGGGAGAATGGAAACCTAAATACGCGAAGTGATTTGCGATGGACCGGCGGACTTGATGGATCTTTCAATCTGCATCTTGACGCACGATCAGCCCGATCTGCTCCCACGTTGTGTGGCTTCCTGCCTTGCGGAAATCCAAAGGGATGAAATCGCTTCCGAAATTATCATCATTGACAATGCCTCGACGGACGGGAGTCCTCAAAAGTCTGCCAGTCTATCCCCGCTGGTCCGCGTTATTCGCAACGAGGAGAATTTGGGATTTTCGAAGGCCAACAATATCGGCATCCGCGCCAGCAGTGGAAAATACGTGCTGATTCTGAACGACGATACGGAGTTTCGCCCAGGTGCTCTCGGGCTTTTGATTGCCACGCTGAATGCCAACCCGCGCCTGGGGGGCGTGGGGCCGAAATTCCTCAACGCCGATGGATCGTTCCAGAGAGGCAACGCACCCAAGCGGTTTCCGCGCTTGCGCGGGATAGTTACAGAACTTTTGAATCTTGATTCGATTCTTGAGAAGATTGCTTTGACGCGCGACTTGCTGACTAATCGCCGCGATGAAAACTGTGGCGGCGAGGCGGAACAGCTCGACTGCGCCTGCCTCCTCGCGCGACGGGAGGCCCTCCAGGCGGTCGGCCTCTTCGACGAAGGGTTCTATTTCTTGTTCGAGGACACCGACCTGTGCTATCGCCTTAAGAAAGCCGGCTGGAAGTTATGGTATGTCCCGGACGCCCAAATCACTCATTACGGCGGTGCGTCCTTCAAGAAAGTCATGCGATCGGAAAGGGCCGGAATGTATTTCGAGGGGCTGATTCGATTCTTCAGAAAGCAGTCCAGCCCCAGCCGGTTTCTGCTCTTCCGGTTGACCCTGGCGGGCACGCTTTGCCTCAGAATGCCGCTTGCCGTTCTGTTTTCGCTGAGCCCCTTAGGCAAGGTCCGCCGGAGATGGAAGGGAACGGTTCCAATTTACTCGAAGATCCTCCGGTCACTTCTGTTCACATGATGCATTGCACCGTCAGAAAGACCGGTGGGCCGACTGTCATTCCGAGCGCAGCGAGGAATCTCGCTCTGCTCGGAATGAAAGTGTCGGCTGAAACGGCAGGAGAGCGTTTTGGATAAGCTCAAGAGTCTGGTATTGCCCGAACAGAAACCCGTAAGCCAGAAGATCATCCGCAACGTCGTCTTCTCCGGTTTGCGAGCAGTCTTGCTCTGGCCCATTCCCCTCATTCTCATCCCCTACATCCTCAGCAAAATCGGTGTGACGAACTATGGCGTTTGGGCCGTCTTCCTGGCAATCATCAGTCTGACTTCACTGAGCGATTTGGGTCTGGCGGGGACGCTCACCAAGCATGTCGCGGAGCATTACGCTCGCAAAGATAACCCCTCCCTCAATCGCCTCGTCGATACAGGCCTGATGCTCTACATTCTGCTCGCGATGCTTCTGGCGGGCACATTGTGTTTCGCCTCGGGTCTCCTGATCCCGCTCTTTTTTCGCCAGCCCTCGATTCCCCGCCCTCAGCTTCAAACGCTTTGGTATCTCTTTAGCTGTATCGTCGTGGTCAACACCGTTGCGATACCTTTCTACTCCGTTGTGAACGGGCTGCAGCGGATGGATCTCAGCAATATTCTTACGTCCTTCAATGTTGTCTCGCGGGCCGTACTCACGGTCGCGCTCCTGTGGAAGGGGTTGGCACTCGAGGGTCTGGTGCTTGCCAACCTTCTCGGGCCGTTGGTGACTCTCGTCTGCTATATCTGGATCGTGCATAGACTTGTTCCAGAGCTGAACCTTAACCCACTGCGCAGCGATTTCCGGGAGATGAAAGACATCTTCAGCTTCGGCCTTCAGATGTACATCACGCAGATTGCGACCACCGTTCACATGCAAATTGATAAGCTGTACCTCGCCTTCTTCACGGGCCTTGCGGCAGCAGGTTTTTACAATATTGCAAGCGACACTGCCTGGAAAATCCGCACCATCCCGGAAATGCTCTTGAGTCCCGTCATGGCCGCCGCTTCCGAATTAGACGCCCATGGTGCGCAGGAAAAGCTTCGGGAGCTTTACTTCCGCTGCCATAAATACATGGCACTGTGCGGACTTCCTGTGGTGGTCTTTGTCGTAGTGTATTGCAGGCCACTCGTTCAACTTTGGCTGGGGCCGAAATTGGCTTTGGTCGCCTATCCCCTCGCAATTCTCGCGACAATTGATTTCTTTAACCTTATCTGTGGTCCTGGCGCTCTCATTTACATCGGCCGGGGCGTGCTTCGGCCTGGAATCTATTCCGCCTTCCTCGCCGCCGTGCTCAACCTTGTGCTAAGCTTGGTTCTGATTTACTTCCTGGGGTTAAGTGGAGCGGTGTGGGGAACTACCATCGCGGTGTTTGTCGGCACTGTGTACTTCATCTATCTTTTCCACCACCAGACAGGGTATCCCCTTTGGGAAACGGTCCGGAGGGCTTATTTGAAGCCCTGCCTCTGCTCGCTGGCGTCGGCTGGAATTCTACTGGCTGTCGGTGCACACTGGGCTGGCGGATGGCCGGGCATGATCCTGAAAACGGGATTGTTCGGTATGCTCTACCTTTTGGGCGTGACATTTACCAGATTCTTTGACCAGTTCGACCTTGCAAAAGCTGAAAGCGTCTTCCCGGTGGCGCGCTTCGCGCGGAAGGTTATTCCGGTTGCCTAGAGGTTGAAGGGGTGGCCCTTGCGCCGACATCCAGCGCAAAGCTCAGATGGCTATGCTCGGATGGAGTGGTACGCCTATTTCCTCGGGGCTCAGGATGCTAGCATGGGACGCTCCCGAGCGGTATACTGAACCTCATGCGCCTAGCCGAAGGCAGGCGAGGGCCTAATGTCGATGCAGAAGCCTCCAAGGACCAACGCAGTCGGCGTTTCTCTCGAACCAAGGGGACGTTGGGACGTTACGATAAGCCCCCCAGGGGGGGTTGAATGATGTGGAAGATTCGCGTTTTAAGGTCACTGCACAAGGTGAGCCAAATGTCCGACAAGATCGGGATCGGGCGTCTTGGCTTCGTCCAATCCCTCAAACGCCACACAAGACAGGTGGCCGTGGGATCCCTCACAGAGCACGGTGCCGTCGAGATAAAGATAGATGGAATCCGATTCTACGTTTATCACGGCACGGAAGACTTCCACAGTTACGCCGACCGTGCCTTTGAGCCATACACGGTCGAACTCTTCAAGCGTTCGATCAAACCCGGCGCGACGGTGCTTGATGTCGGGGCCCAGTTCGGATTTTTCACGCTTCTCGCTGCCAGGCAAGCGGGAAGGGCTGGCAAGGTTTATGCATTTGAGCCGGCGGCCGCGAATTACAAGTTGCTGCAACGAAACGTTCAAGTCAACGGGTACAGCCAGTCGGTTCGAATCATCCAAAAGGCAGCAGGGAAAAGGCGCGAGACGGTACCGTTCTTTGTCTATGAGGCCTCGGACTCACACGGAATGTACCGTCACCCCCAAGCTCTCCTGAGGGAGGAAGCGCTCGTCGAGTGCGTCACCGTGGACGAAGTAATCGAGGGGCGCGGAGCGGATGTTATTAAGATGGACATTGAGGGTAACGAGCCGTGCGCATTGGATGGGATGAAACAGACAATCTCCAGAAGTGGTGACTTGGTCTTAATTGCGGAGTTGGCTCCGGCCTACCTGAGGCGGGCAGGCTTCGCACCCGAGGACTACCTTGCGAAACTTGAAGAGCTTGGTTTCAGCGTCCGGGCGATCGACGAACGTACTCATACCCTCCTCACCGTGTCCCCCGAGTTCCTTCGGGAATCGGAGCAGGACCCCACTTGGTGCGCAAATCTGTACTGCAGAAAAGCAAGCCTGCCGGGAACCCGCCTGGAGCAGAAGCCGACATGAAGGTCTGCCTAGTCTCGCACAGTAGTGACGGGGCTGGTGCCGAGCGACTGCTGCTCCGGATAGGGGACGGTCTGAGGGCGCGGGGGAGTGACAAACAGTCGCTAGGGGTACAGTCAGCGAAATGAAAATTGCCGTGTTTCACAACTTGCCGTCTGGGGGGGCCAAAAGGGCGTTATACAATTCAGTCAGGCACATCGTGCAAGCCGGCCATCAGGTGGACCTCCATGTGCCATCCACGGCTGACGAGGAGTATTTGCCGCTCAAAGACATCGTGAGCGGTTTTCATGTTTATCCCCAGCGAGGCACACGATTGAGCGTTGTTTTGTCCTCCTTCCGAAAAGTCTTCCGCCTCTTTCACTCCTTGGCCGACATTGAATGGATACAAAAGCATATTGCCGAGGTGATTAACTCGGGCCCCTACGACGTTGTGTTGTCGGAACAAGACCGATTTACCAATACACCTTTCATCTTGAAGTATCTCGAGAAACCGACCGCGTACTACTGCCAGCAGCCCTTTCGGGGGCACGAAGCTTTCATCGAGAGAGTCGCGCAGGCTGCTCCCAGCCTCCCCGTGCCGAGGTACAAGAAATTCCGGCAAGCCCATATGCGGAACAGGTTGGCGAGGCTCGACAGACAGAATGTGTCTTGCGCAAAATACACCCTTGCGAACTCTTACTTTTCTCGAGAGGCTATTCTTAGGTTATACGGACTCAACTCCTTCGTTTCCCAGCTTGGAATAGACACCACCCTTTTTCGACCCCTGGGTTTGCCCAAAGAGAGTTTCATTCTGTCAGTGGGGACCTACTTCCCGCATAAAGGGTTCGACTTCGTCATTCGGGCCTT
>JBELAJ010000471.1:0-6535 GCA_049508935.1 Terriglobia bacterium
ATGGGTTTGGGTGAAGCCATTCAGAATGCCAAATTACTTGATTCAGGCTCGGCGGAGCTGGGATTGATCACGGGGCAGAAGCCGATCATCACCAGGGCGCGCAAGTCGATTGCGAATTTCAAGCTGCGCAAGAACATGCCGATCGGGGCGATGGTTACTTTGCGGGGCGACCGCATGTATGAATTCTTCGATCGGCTCACCAGCGTTGCGCTGCCGCGCGTGCGCGACTTCCGGGGACTGTCGACTCGCGCTTTTGACGGCCGTGGGAATTACACGCTGGGTCTTCGCGACCAGTTGGTTTTCCCCGAGATCGACTACGCGAGAGTCGAGAAGGTAAAAGGACTGAACATTTCTATCGTTACAGACGCCCGGACCGACGCGGAAGCGTTGGCGCTGCTCCGGCAACTGGGGATGCCTTTCCGCACAGAGGTGCAGCGGCGCAAGACCGCGGCGGTTGACGCCAAGCCGGCGGCGGGTGCAGAGAAGCAGTGAGCAGTAACGCGCGGAGTGCAAAAGAGTGAACGAACCCCCTCACCCCCGGGCCCCTCTCCTCCAAGGGGGCGAGGGGAGAATCGTAATGTGGTTACGCCCTCGCCCCCTTGGGGGAGAGGGTGGCGCGTAGCGCCGGTTGAGAGGGTCGTAATCATGCGGTTACCTGTAGGAGGTATTTCGTGGCTCGAGCTTCAATGATGGCCAAGTTGCGCAGGAAGCCGAAGTTCGCAATCCGGCACCGGAATCGCTGCCTGATTTGCGGCCGGCCTCGCGGGTACTTAGGGAAGTTCAAGATGTGCCGATTGTGTTTTCGGCAATTGGCGCTCAAGGGCGAGATCCCGGGAGTGGTGAAGTCGAGCTGGTGACCGGCGTGCGATAGGCGTCATTCTGAGCGAAGCGAAGAATTCCGGCAGTCCCGAAACAACCAACTGCAGAGATTCTTCGCTGCGCTCAGAATGACAGTGGAGGAATTGAAAAGCAAATTCGTGTGGCGGGAGTTTTATGGCAGCGGTTACAGATTCTATAGCGGACATGTTTACGCGAATTCGGAATGGAATTCAGGCCCGGCACCAGCGGGTGGACATGCCCTCCTCGAAACTGAAGGTTGAAGTGGCGCGCATCCTGAAAGACGAGGGCTACATCAGCAGCTACAAAGTGAACGAGGAGGGCAAGAAGAAGGTTTTGCGAATTGTTCTCCGCTACGGGGCCGACGGTGAGAACGTCATCTCCACGATTGATCGCGTTTCGAGGCCCGGGCGGCGCGTCTACAGCGGCGCAAAGGAAATCCCCAAGGTGCAGGGGGGGCTGGGAGTGAACATCGTCACGACCCCGCGTGGAGTGATGACCGGCAAGCAGGCTCGCCGCGCCGGCGTGGGCGGTGAGATTCTAGGCGTCATATCGTAAAAGTAACACAGCCACTCTTGGCTGTGCTACGGCGCGGAGCAACCCACAGCCAAGAGTGGCTGTGCTACTGAGCAATGGAACAAACGTTATGTCGAGAATAGGAACCAAGCCAGTTCAAATACCCTCCGGAGTGACAGTGCAAGCGGAGGGGGAAACGATGGTGGTGAAGGGGCCGAAAGGGACGCTGCGCGTACCTGTGCCGCCGGGCTTCCTGGTCGAGAAACAGGACGGCCAATACGTAGTTAAACGGGAGGGCCAGGAACAGGCTGCATTGCACGGCCTGACCCGCAGCCTGTTGGCCAACGCCGTGCGCGGTGTCCTCCAGGGCTTTGAGAAGCACTTGGACATCGTGGGGATCGGATACCGGGCGGAGGTCAAAGGCTCGTCTGCAGTTTTTACCCTGGGTTATTCGCATCCCATCGAAATACCGATTCCGGAAGGAATGGCGATTACCGTTGAAAAGCAGACCCATCTCGTCGTCAAGGGCCCTGACCGGCAGCGCGTGGGACAATTGGCGGCGGAGATTCGCGGCTTGCGGCCTCCCGATCCATACAAGAATAAGGGCGTCCGTTACACGGGCGAGCGGCTGAAGAAGAAGGTGGGCAAGGCCGCAGCAGCGGCTGGAGGCGGCGGAGCAGCGAAGACAGGCTAGGAGTTGCTGTCATTCCTCGCACGGCTCGGAATGGCACCACGACGTGAGGTTTCTGGAGAGAACGCAAAATGTTGCGAATGGTTTCCAAGGACGAGGCGCGGCGGCGGGTTCACATCCGAATCCGAACGCGATTGTCCGGGCGCGCCCAAACGCCCCGGCTGACCGTTTACCGCTCCCTTAATCATATCTATGCGCAGATCGTGGACGACACGCGGGGCCAGACGCTGGTGTCCGCGTCCACGCGAGACAAGGAAGTTCGGACGACGCTGAAGACGGGCGGGAATGTTGCGGCCGCGAAAGTGGTTGGACAGGCGCTGGCCAAACGCGCCACCGCGGCCGGAATCTCGCGCGTGGTGTTTGACCGGGGAGGCTATGCCTACCACGGGCGGGTAAGGGCCCTGGCGGATGCGGCGCGAGAAGCGGGTTTGAAGTTTTAGGATGTGGCGCGGGCGTGAAGTGACCCCTCACCCGCCCTCCTAGGTCGGGCACCCTCTCCCCAGGGGAGAGGGTGGCGAGTGTAGCGAGCCGGGTGAGGGGTATTGATGCCTTGCGCGACAGAGCAGCGGTGATAGGGAGGAAGCGTTGGGAAATCGGATTGATGCAAATTCGTTGCAACTCAAGGATCAAGTGGTGGCGATCAATCGTGTCACCAAGGTGGTCAAGGGCGGCAAGAATCTGAGCTTCTCAGCCTTGGTGGTGGTGGGCGACGGCGCGGGCACAGTGGGCTATGGCTCCGGCAAGGCTCGCGAGGTCCCGATGGCCATCCGCAAGGGCATCGAAGCCGCCAAGAAGGCGCTGGTCAAGATCCACACCACAGCCATCTCGATACCACATACGGTGATTGGGCATTACGGGGCCGGCAAGGTGCTGCTCAAGCCCGCCGCGGCCGGGACCGGCGTCATTGCCGGCGGGGCCGTACGCGCTGTAGTGGAGGCCGCAGGGATTCAGAATGTACTGACGAAATCGCTCGGCACGACGAACCCCTACAATGTGGTGAAGGCGACCATGGATGGCCTCCTGCAACTTCGTGGAGCGGAAGAAGTAGCGGCCATGCGGGGAAAGACCGCAGAAGAACTTTAGGTTTGGCAAGGGGGTCGGCTTGCCTTCCCCCGGGCGATTGGGAGTTTAACGACGGGGTAGGGCAAGCCCTGCCCCTGCTGAGGTCAAGCAACTGTGTCTGACAAGACTCAAAAGACGGTCCGAATCAAATGGATTCGCAGCGGGATAGGCTTCACTCATCACCAGAAGCAGGTGGTGCGAAGCCTGGGGTTAAGGAAGCTGAATCAGGAAGTTGAAAGGCTGGATACTCCGCAGATTCGCGGCTTGGTGGCGAAGGTCCCGCACCTCGTGACAATTGTGGAAGCGCCCAAGACACCCGCCTGGAAACTGGTGCCGGAATATACAATTCACGCGCCGGCTGCCGCGCCGGCGAAGGCGGCGGAAACGGCCGGCGAGTCGCCGGCGGTTGAGGCCGAAAAGATCGAGGCCCCCGCTCTTCCGGTTACTCCGGCGTCCAGCCCGGCAGAGGAATTCGGGGATGCGGCAGAAGGCGCGACAGCGGCGAGGTCTGGAATCGAGCGCCATGCGGAGATCGCTCGCTCTGCCCAAGAGGACAGCAAGCCGGCAGACCCCAGTGGAGAGGGCAGAGAGCCTTGAATGGATTCCCTCTCCCCCTTGGGGGAGAGGGTGTCCGTCTGCCGACGGACGGGTGTGGGGATCCATTCGTCACTGAGTTATGTCAGATTCTGTAAACATGAACGAAGCAGGCAACAACACTATGGCAACGCACATCGGAACACTTCACCCGCCTCGTGGCGCCCGTCACCGCCGCAAACGGATTGGCCAGGGGATGGGCTCAGGGCATGGCAAAACCGCAACCCGCGGCTCCAAGGGGCAGCGGTCAAGGACCGGCGCGAGGTTCCGCCCCGGTTTTGAGGGCGGGCAGATGCCGCTCCAGCGGCGCCTGCCTAAGCGCGGCTTCACAAACATCTTCAAGAAGCATTTTGCGCTGGTGAATTTGAAGGACCTGAACGACTTCGCCCCGGAGGACAAGATCACTCCCGAACTGCTCATCGAACGCGGCTATATCAAGGAGCTTGGCGACGGTTTGAAGGTCCTGGGCGACGGCGATTTGAAAGTCGCTTTAAAGATTACGGCCCACCACTTTTCCAAGTCTGCACTGGAAAAGATCCAAAAGGCGGGGGGTACGGCGGAGGTTATTTCCGCATGATGGAGTCCCTGAAAAGTATCACTGAGATTCCGGATCTGCGCCGGCGTATGCTTTTTACTCTCGGCATACTCGCGGTGTATCGCCTGGGCGCCGTCATCCCCACGCCCGGCATCAATGCGGAGGCTTTCGAGCAACTGTTCAATCAGTCGCTCGGGGGCGGGCTTTTCGGACTGCTGGCCATGTTCTCCGGGGGCAGCTTGAAGCGCATGACGGTTTTCGCTCTGGGGATCATGCCTTATATTACGGCGTCAATCATCCTTCAGTTATTGGGCGTGGTCTCACCGACTCTCGAAAAGCTGCGCAAGGAAGGCGAGCTGGGCAGGAAAAAGATTACGGAATACACGCGCTGGCTCACCGTGGGGCTGAGCGCGTTTCAGGCTTTCGGTATCGCGGCGGCTCTGCAACGCCAGGGCTCCCAGTTGGTGGCCAATCCCGGACCAGGCTTTATACTTGCCACGGTTCTGACGCTCACCACGGGCTCGGTTTTCATCATGTGGCTGGGCGAGCAGATCACCTCGCGCGGAATCGGCAACGGCATGTCGCTGCTGATCTTCGCCGGGATCGTGGCGGGCCTGCCGCGGGGCGTCGCCGACCTTTACGAAAAAGTCTTCGTCACGCGCGTTTGGAGTCCGCTGGCGCTCCTCCTCTTACTGGTGTTCATGGTGGTGATAGTTGCCTTTATTGTCCTTGTAGAACGCGGCGAACGGCGCGTACCGATCCAATACGCCAAGCGCATCGTGGGGCGAAAGGTGATGGGGGGCGTATCTACCCACCTGCCGCTGAAAGTGAACAGCGGCGGCGTGATGCCCATCATCTTTGCCGTCTCGATTCTGACCTTCCCGCAAACCATAGGGTTATTCATGGCGAAGGCCAGTATAGTGGGGCGCATTATCACCAAGTTCGTGACCTTGTTTGCGTGGGGTGAGCCACTCTATACGGTCAGCTACGTTGTGCTGATCATGTTTTTTGCTCACTTCTACCTTTCGATTGTTTATAACCCGGATGAGGTCGCCGATAACGTTCGCAAGCAGGGTGGTTTCATACCCGGTATTCGCCCGGGCAAACGCACCGCCGATCATCTGGACGATGTTCTAACGAAAATTACCTGGGTGGGCGGACTCTACCTGGCCCTGGTCGCGCTGATTCCGGAAATGATGCTGGCGGGACTGCGCGTCAATCACTTGCCGGTTTGGTTGGGGGGAGCGTGGTTTGACGCCAACCTTCCCTCCTGGTTGTTGCACGGCCTGAATGTGAATTTCTATTTCGGCGGAACGTCCTTGTTGATTGTGGTTGGCGTGGCCATGGACACTGTCCAGCAGGTCGAAGCGCAATTGATCATGCGCCACTACGAAGGCTTCCTGAAAAAGGGCCGCGTGCGAGGGCGGAGGGCGTATTGAGGTCGCGGGCTCTGATATTCCTAGGCGCTCCGGGAGCGGGGAAGGGGACGCAAGCGCGCGAAGTCTCGAAGCACTTCTCGATACCCCAGATTTCCACGGGAGACATGTTGCGTGAAGCGGTACGAAATGGGACTCCCCTGGGACTCGCCGCCAAGGTTAAAATGGAAGCTGGGGAGTTGGTCCCTGACGAAGTGGTGTGCGGGATCGTTCAGGAACGGATCAGCCAGCCCGACTGCCGCAACGGTTTTATTCTCGACGGCTTTCCGCGCACGCTCCCGCAAGCGAAGTTCGTGGATGGCATGCTGTTAGCCAAGGGGATGGGGAATCCCCTGGTTATTGACATCAAGGTTGATGAGGATCTGCTTCTAAAGCGGCTGACCGGACGCCGTACCTGCTCGCTGTGCGGCGAGATTTACAATGTTTACTTCAACCCGCCGCGAGTCGAGGGTGTTTGTGACAATGACGGCGGCAAGCTCCTTCAGCGGGCCGATGATAGCGAGGAGACGATTCGCCAACGGCTGGTGGAGTACGAGAAGCAGACCAGTCCCCTGATCGCATACTATCGGGCAAAAGGCTTCCTTCACGAGGTGGATGGCAGCCGCAAGCCAGAACTTATTGCGACGGAACTGGTCGAGTTTTTGGGGAAGGCATGATTATTTGCAAGTCACCGGCGGAGGTTGAAAGACTCCGGCGCAGCGGCAGGATGGTGAGAGGACTGCTGGAAGAGTTGCGGCAGCGTGTGCAGCCTGGAATCAGTACGATGGACCTGGAGAAATACATCGACAAGCGTATTACCCAATTAGGCGCGCGGCCGGCGTTCAAGGGCCACAGAGGCTACCCGTGCTGTTTGTGCGCTTCTGT
>JBELAJ010000472.1:0-6521 GCA_049508935.1 Terriglobia bacterium
CGCGGGTATTTTCCCGCCCTGCCCCCGCCCACAAAGCCTATGCGAATCTGCCCGACCGCCTCCGGTGCGCCCAGACTAACTATTTCGCGCACCTCCAACCTCGGATGCGGAATCGCTGGATTTAGCACAATCTCATTGACAAACCTAACGTAATTTGCTATTGTCTATGCATTAGTTAGGGAGGCTAGTGGCTTGACCAGCAGACCAATGTCGGTTGTTTTTGAAGTGACTCAGGAATCCGATGGTGGCTTCGTCGCCGAATGTCTGACAGAGGGAATTTTCACTCAGGCTGACAATTGGGAAGAGTTGCGTCGTAACATTAAGGAGGCTGTAGCCGCCTATTTCTTTGACCAGCAGCAGCCTACCGAAATCCGCCTCCGCTTAGTTCGGGAAGAAGTTCTAGCTGCCTCATGAAGCTCCCTCGTGACTTGAACGGACAGCAACTTGTCCAGGCTCTCTGCCGCAATTGGGGTTATTCCCTCATCCATCAAGAAGGTAGCCACATTGTAATAGAAACAAAAGAGCCATCCCACCAGCGATTGTCCATTCCAAATCACAACCCGCTCCGCATCGGGTTACTGGCTGCCATTATCCGAGCCGTGGTAAACCACAAGGGGGTAGACCGTCAAAAAATTCTCGAGTCTTTGTGACTTTGCGTTAAGTACATACTTCCGATTTGATTTTTTTAGGGCTTCTGTAAGAGAATAGCCGCTTCGTGATCGGACTTCGAAAACTCCAAACAGGGGGTGTCTAATGAAGAAGGTTCTGGGGATTCTTGTTATCGCCGCATTCTGCGCCGTTATCGTGCCGCTTGGCCACGCCAAGCCGGAGTATGCCAAGAAAGAGGGAAAGAAGTGCGTGGACTGCCACGTCAAGGGAAATCCCAAAGAGTTATCGGACATGGGTAAGTATTACAAGGAACATAACCATTCCTTGGAAGGGTATAAGGAAGCAAAGAAATAGCCTGAAAACCGTCGGTCCAGCGGTGGTTGATGAGCTTCGCCTGGAATCTGCTGCTGGTGATGATCCGCTCAATTTCTTACCTTCGATGGAATCACGTCATGTCCGCGCAAGCGGGAATCCATTGGAGGAACAAGGGGTCCCCGCTATCGCGGGGGCGACAACGCTAATTTTCATTCCCTCGAGTGGGCTACGGGCCCACGAAAACTCCCCGTCGAGTCACGCTTGACTTCTGAGGCGCAATCTGGTCTATTTCATCTCGGTCGACCAAGCCGAATTGCAAATCCAGCCAGAGAAAGCGCAAGGAGGGCCAAACAAGCGGTTGCGAAACCTCATACGTGAAAGGGCACTGACAAGTGCGAGGGGGAATTATGGAGTACTTGGATCAGAACTCTATCAAGGGAGTCCGTCCCGAAATATTCCAGCAGCAACTCCCCTACCCTTGGGTCAATATCCAAAACACATTGACTCCAGAGGGCTTCGAGAGTCTGCGCCAATCCCTTCCGGATGTCTCGCTGTTCGATCGCCAGGTTGGCAAGAAGCGGGCCTATGGCCAAGGCAGTCATGACCGTTATCTTCTGCACTATTTGCCAGGACTCAGCCTGGCGCAACCGTGGAAAGACTTCATCGCGGAACTTCAGGGGGAAACTTACATGTCTTTTCTGGGCCGAATGTTCGGTCCGGAAACCGGCAAGCGGTTGATCCTAACCATGGAATGGTACTTTGCCTGGCAAGGTTGCGCTGTCTCACCGCACTGCGACGCACGCCGCAAGCTGGCCACGCACATCTTCTATTTCAATACGGATGCGGATTGGGATGCGAACTGGGGAGGGCACATCCTGATTCTGGACGATCAAAAACGCTTCAAGCCGCATTCCGCTCCTGCGTTCGATGACCTCGGAGTCGGCGCTGAAATCGATCCGCGGGGAAATGCCAGCCTGCTTTTCCAGCGCACCGATCATTCCTGGCACGGTGTGCGCCCTCTCCAGCCGCCGCCCGGCAAGTTGCGGAAACTGTTCATCATTACAATCAACGTTCCGACTTTCCAAGTGTGGTGGCGGCGCGTGCGAGGTAAAGATCCGGACGGGTATCGCTTTAAGCCCAATGGAGCAGTGGGCAGGTAGGCAGATGGGCAGATCGGCAGGTCGGCAATGGGGCGGTAGCGCAAGTCGGTTTCGGCAGCAAGCGGGCTAGAAGAGCCGTCACTCCGCAGTGCTTACCGGCAGCCCCAGGACCGACCTGCCCACCTGCCCATCTGCCTACTGCCTACTTGGGGGAGAAGAACGGTGGAGGGAAACTGGCCGCGCATTGCCGTGCTGGGTGCGGGGGCCGTGGGTTGCTACTTTGGTGGAATGCTGGCGCGCGCCGGTGCTCCGGTGAGCTTGATTGGCCGTCCTCTGCACGTGGGAGCGATCGCCCGCCACGGCTTGTTCATTGACGGCCTGCAATTTCAACAACACATTCCGGTTTCGGCGTCTACCGAGATCAGCGCTGCAAACGATGCGGAGGTTGTGCTTTTCTGTGTAAAGACGTTGAACACGGAAGAGGCCGCGAAATCGCTCGTGCCGCTTCTCCTCCCCGATGCCGCCCTTATTAGTCTTCAAAACGGAGTCGACAACGTAGAGCGAATCCGCGCCGCAGCCAAAATCGACGCCTTTGCGGCTGTTGTTTACGTCGCTGCCGCCATGACTGCGCCGGGGCGGGTAAAGCATTCCGGGCGAGGCGATCTCATCCTGGGGGATCTGCCGGGATGCGCCCACAAAGACGTTCGTCGCCGGCGGCAACTCAAAAGCATCGCTTCGCTATTCGAACGTGCAGGCGTTCCGTGCCGTGTCTCGAACAACGTGGAGGGCGAACTCTGGTTGAAGATGATCATCAATTGCGCTTACAACGCGATTTCAGCTCTCGGTCGCGCCCAGTACCACCGCGTCGCAGGAAATCGCTGGACGCGCGAGTTGATGATCAAGGCAACCGAAGAGGCCCTCGAAGTGGCGCGCGCCGCGGGAGTGCGGCTGCCGGATGTTGACATGGTTGAAACGGTGCTGAAGATTTCTGAAAGCATGGCCAACGCCACCTCTTCGACCGCGCAGGATCTGGCTCGCGGTAAGCCTACGGAGATTGATTCCTTGAACGGCTATCTGGTCCGGCGGGGGGCGGCAGTGGGCGTGCCGACTCCCGTCAACGAGACTCTCCATGCCTTAGTCAAACTCCTTGAGGAATCCGCTCGGTCAAATCACTAACCGTCGGGGCAACCTTCTAGCTGCCCAAGACCGCCAGAGCAGCCTCGGGCTCGTTTCAATCCCAAACTGGCTTCTCCGAGGATGTCAAACAATCGAGCGGCTGGCAGCCGAGCAGTTTTTTCTCCATCTATGCAGTTTTGCTTCAACAACTTCCGGCGGGTAATCGCTGGTTACGCCCAGCCCTTGAGCCCACGATAGTTATAGGGCCCTCGTTTGGCAGAGTATTTGCTCGCTTTAGATCCTACCACTGAGTTGCGAACTTCCCATTGGAGGGGAAACATGGAAGAAAAACCGATTAAAGATGAAGATTCGACTGACTATTTGCCTGACAATCGGGGCCACAAGATTGTCACCGGTCTGATGCTGGTTGGCTTGTGCGTGGTGCTCGTGTATGCCATTATGGAACGCCGATCCCTCAAGCAGCTTGCCGCCAGTCGTGACGAATTAAATGCGGAGCTTAACCTGGAGCATGCCCAGATACAGAGCCTTTCGCAGAAACTCCTTGCGGCACAATCTGCGCCCGCACCCGCACCGGCGGCGCCAGCGCCGGCGCCTCAACCGGCAGTGAATTCAGCCGAACAGCAGGCTGCCGTCACCCAACCCAGAGCAGTCCAGAGTCATCCGCGAAAGCACGTCGTCATGGCTCGCGTCCACAGGGCCGAAGATCCGTGGCGCAAGCAGATGCAATCACAATTGACTCAACAGCAACAGCAACTCGCCGACCAGCAGCGGGCGATCCAGGACACACAGGATTCTGTCCAAAAGGCCCGCGCGGACCTGGAGAGCAATCTCGCCTCAACCCGCGATGATCTCAACGGCTCCATTGCCAAGAATCATCAGGAGCTTGTGGCGCTCGAGCGGAAAGGCGAGCGTACTTACTACGAATTCAACCTTCAGAAGACGAGGCAATTCACCAGGGAAGGTCCGATGAGTATCTCGTTGCGCAAATCCAACGACAAGCACAAGTACTGCGACCTGGCGATGATCGTGAACGATTCGGAAGTGAGCAAGAAGCACGTGAACCTTTACGAGCCGGTTTTGTTCTATCCCGAGGGTTATTCGCAGCCCCTGCAACTGGTCATCAATAGCATCGGAAAGGACGCTGTCCGGGGTTACGTCAGCGAGCCCAAGTACAAGTCATCCGAGATGGCAGCCAGCGTTACTTCCCCTGGCGGGTCGGCTGCCGGAAGTACCAGCCAGGCCGCGCCCACTTCTTCCTCGGAGGCCACGACACTGAAACGCCGGCCGGCCACCCAGGAATAAGCTAAAGCCTGGGCAAGCTCACGGCATCAGCTTGTTGTGGCCGTCCTGTTCTTCGTCAACTTCCTGTCTGATGTCGAGAAGATCTTCCGTTTGTACTCTCCTAGGCCTGACTGTCATGATAGAATGACCGCTCCCGGGCTTCCCCCACCCGCTACTGGCAGGAGTTGATGACGCCATGAATTTGCGTTCTTTGTTCAGTGTTTTCTCCTCCGACCTCGCCATTGACCTTGGCACCGCCAACACCTTGGTTTTTGTCCGAGGCCGGGGCATTGTGGTTAACGAACCCTCCATCGTGGCCATCAACAACGTCAACGGAGTCGTCGAGGCGGTGGGCCGCGAAGCCAAGGAAATGCTGGGGCGCACGCCTGGGAACATCGTCGCCATCCGCCCCCTGAAAGACGGCGTGATCGCGGACTTCAAAAGCACCGAGAAGATGCTGAACTATTTCATCCAGAAGGCGCACAACCGCAAGACCTTTGTGCACCCCCGGATCGTCATCGGCGTGCCGGCGGAGATCACTCAGGTGGAGAAGCGCGCCGTGCAGGACTCCGCCATGCGCGCCCGCGCCAGCGAAGTGTTCCTGGTGGAGCAGGCCATGATGGCGGCGATTGGCGCCGGCCTACCCATCACCGAGCCCTCCGGCAGCATGATCGTGGATATCGGCGGCGGCACTACGGACATCGCCGTGGTATCGCTCGCGGGAATTGTTTACGGCCGCTCCGTCCGGGTGGCGGGAAACGAGATGGATGAGGCGATTTCCTCCTACCTCAAGCGCAAGTACAACCTGCTGATCGGTGAGCGCACGGCGGAACAGATCAAGATCGAGATCGGTTCCGCATATCCGCTCGAAAATACCCTCACCATGGAAATCAAAGGACGCCATTTGCTGGAAGGCGTTCCGAAGACGATCGCCATCGACGACACGGAAATTCGCGACTCGCTTTCCGAATCCGTGGCGATCATCCTGAACGCCATCCGGGTGGCTTTGGAGCGCACACCGCCGGAACTCTCGGCGGATATTTCCGACCGCGGCATTGTGCTGACGGGGGGCGGGGCGCTGCTGAAGAATCTCGATAAGAGGATACGCGAGGAAACCGGTTTGCCCGTCTCCATTGCCGAAGACCCGTTGGCTTCGGTGGTGCAAGGAACGGGCAGGATGCTGACGGACTTCCAACTGCTGCGCCGGGTGGCGATCGAATGAAGGGCACGTCATTCCCGCGAAAACGGGAATCCATTTCCAACCCTTACCCGGTGGCGCGTTCCAGGTATTTTCCCTCCGCGGTGTCCACGCGGATGACTTCGCCTTCGCCGATGAACGGCGGGACCTGCACGGTGAGGCCGGTTTCGAGCTTAGCCGCTTTGGTCACGTTAGTCGCGGAGGCGCCCTTCATTCCGGGCTCCGTCTCGATCACTTTCAGGTCCACCGTCGCCGGCAGTTGGATATCCACCGCTCTCCCCTCGAACAACATCACCTTGATCACCACGTCGGGAACCAGGTAGGACGCTCGATCCTCGATCACAGTCTTGTGCAGGCCGATCTGCTCGTAGGTCTGCGTGTTCATGAAGAAATAGGAATCGCCGTCGGAATAGAGGTATTGCATTTCGACCTCGTCGAGGTTGGCTTTCTCGACGTTGTCCTCAGAGCGGAAGCGGTGATCGAAGAGCGCGCCGGTGCGCAGATTACGGATGCGCGCCTGCACGAAAGCGCGCAGGTTCCCCGGCGTGCGGTGCTCAGCCTTGTGAACGGTGAAAAGTTCGCCGTTGTGTCTGATAACCATACCAGGACGCAGATCGTTGGCATTCATAAGAACAATCCCTCAAATGGAACGGGATGGGGCTTCATCCAGGGGGGAAACCAAGCGGAGTCCGGTCCCACAACACCCCAAGCTGGAATTGTTGCATTTTCCGCACGGTCCGTCAATTAATTGAATTGAATAACAGCGATTCCGCATCCGAGGTTGGAGGTGCGCGAAATAGTTAGTCTGGGCGCACCGGAGGCGGTCGGGCAGATTCGCATAGGCTTTGTGGGCGGGGGCAGGGCGGGAAAATACCCGCGGT
>JBELAJ010000473.1:0-6518 GCA_049508935.1 Terriglobia bacterium
CTCAAGGGCGCGGAGCAAATTGGCTTCACCATTCTCTCGCTGACCGTGTCACTCATCGCCGTGCTGATTCCGCTGTTATTCATGGGCGACGTGGTGGGGCGCCTGTTCCGCGAGTTTGCCGTGACACTGGCCGTCACCATCATCGTTTCGGCGGTGGTCTCCCTTACGCTCACGCCCATGATGAGTGCGCGAATCTTGCGGCGCGAGCCAAAAGAGAAGCAGGGGCGCGTCTACAGAGCCACCGAGCGTGCTTTCGAAGGGATGATCGCGTTCTATGGCCGGACGCTGAAGGTTGTCCTTCGATTCCAAACGGTTACGCTGCTCGTCGCCGTGGCTACACTGCTGCTTACGGTTTTCCTTTACATCGTGATCCCAAAAGGGTTTTTCCCGGTGCAGGACACGGGTGTCATCCAGGGCATAACGCAGGCGCCGCCGGCGATCAGTTCGCAGGCCATGGCAAAGAAGCAGTTGGAGATTACCAAGGCAGTTCTGGATGACCCCGCGGTGGAAAGCGTCTCGTCGTTTATCGGCGCCGATGGAACGAATGTAACGACCAACAGCGGTAGGATGTCGATCAACTTGAAGCCGCTCGACCAGCGCAATATCAGCGCCTCAGACCTCATCCGCAGGCTCAACTCACGGGTGAACCAGGTCCAGGGAATACAGTTGTTTATGGAGCCTGTGCAGAACATCACCGTGGATGACCGGGTGAGTCGCACGCAATACCAGTACGCACTGGAAGACCCCGATGTCAATGAACTCAATGACTGGACCAACCGTTTCGTCGACCGCCTGAAGCAGTTGCCGGAGCTGGAGGATGTGGCCACCGATCAACAATCGGGAGGGCTGGCCGTATCACTGGTGATCGACCGGGTCACCGCTTCGCGGCTGGGCATCGCGCCTACGACCATCGATAACACCCTGTATGACGCCTTCGGTCAGCGGCAGATCAGCACGATGTATACCCAAGTGAACCAGTACCACGTGGTTCTCGAGAGTGAGCCGCAGTTTCAGAAAAACCCCAACAAGCTGAATCAGATTTACATTCAGTCCAATGCGTCTTCTGGCGCAAGCGGCGCGGGGGCCTCTTCCTCTTTCGCGTCTTCCGGATCATCCTCCGCGGGATCCAATGGGCTGACGACTTCCGCACTGTACACTCCGGCGGCAAATACCCTTGCTCCTCCCTTGAACGCGCTTTCGGCGAGCGCCTCCACGACAACTTCCAGCAAGGGAGCTGGCTCTGCGGGTACTACCAGTTCAGCCACCAGCAGTGCCGTGCCGCTGAGCGCAGTCGCGCATTTTGAGAACACCACGGAGTCACTCGCCATTACCCACCAGGGTCAATTTCCGGCCATCACCGTATCGTTCAATCTAGCGCCGGATGCCGCATTGGGCAACGCCATTACAGCGGTCGACAAAGCGCAGAAGGACATGCACATGCCTCCCAGCCTGCAGGCGGGTTTTCAAGGCACCGCGGCATCCTTCACGAATTCGCTGGCCAATGAGCCGTTGCTCATTCTTGCTGCGCTGGTCACTGTGTACATCGTGCTGGGTGTTTTGTACGAGAGCTTTATCCACCCGATTACGATTCTGTCCACGCTTCCGTCAGCGGGCGTGGGCGCCTTCCTCGCCTTGCTTCTTTTTCACCAGGATTTGAGCGTGGTGGCGATCATCGGCATCGTGCTGCTGATCGGTATTGTGAAAAAGAACGGAATTATGATGGTCGACTTCGCGCTGGAAGGCGAACGGAAGCACGGAAAGAATGCGACGGAGGCAATTTACGAGGCGTGTCTGCTCCGCTTCCGCCCCATTATGATGACCACCATGGCCGCACTGCTGGCGGGGTTGCCGCTGGCGCTCGGAACGGGTTACGGTTCCGAGTTGCGCCGGCCGCTGGGCATCGCCATGGTGGGCGGACTGCTGCTGAGCCAGGCGCTCACGCTTTACACCACACCCGTCATCTACATCTTTTTTGACAATCTGGCGCAGCGCTTTGCGCACAAATCGAACCCGCCGGAAACCGGAAACGCAGAACTGGCAGGGCCGGCATGAACATCTCCCAACCCTTCATTCGCCGGCCCGTGGCTACGACGCTGCTCACCGTGGCGATTGCCCTTGCCGGGGCGATTGCGTTTGAGGTGCTGCCGGTTGCTCCCTTGCCGGAGGTCGACTTTCCGACTATTTCCGTCAGTTCAGGCTTGCCGGGAGCCAGCGCCGAAATTATGGCGTCCTCCGTCGCCACTCCCCTGGAGCGGCAGTTCGGCCATATTGCCGGAGTGACGGAGATGACCTCCGCGAGCACGCTCGGAAGCACTTCGGTCACCATTCAGTTTGATCTCAGCCGCGACATCGATGGCGCGGCGCGCGATGTGGAGGCCGCCATCAATGCGGCGCGGACCTATCTGCCCGCTAACCTGCCGGCCAACCCGACCTATCGCAAGGTCAATCCCGCCGATTCGCCGATTATGATTCTGGGTCTTACCTCCGACAAATTCGGGCCCGATAAAATATACGACGAAGCCTCCACCGTCCTCGAGCAGAAGTTGTCGCAGATCCAGGGCGTAGGGCAGGTCACGGTCGGAGGTGGCGCGCTGCCGTCCGTGCGTGTGGACGCCAATCCCACACAATTGGCCAGCTATGGACTTACCCTGGCGAATTTGCAATCCGTGCTGAGCCTTCAGAACGCTGACCTGGCCAAAGGCCAAATCTCGGATGGCATTGTGACCGCAGATATCATTGCCAACGACCAGATCTCGCACGCCGCCGACTACAAGCCGCTCGTCGTCGGTTTTCGCAACGGCGCGGCGATCCGCCTTTCTGATGTCGCCCAGGTGACCGACTCCGTGCAAAACGTCCGCGCTGCCGGCTATTTGAACAGCAAGCGCGCGGTTACCGTCATCATCTTTCGCCAGCCTGGCGCAAACATCATTGGCACGGTCGACCGCATCCGCGCGCAACTCCCGTTTATCCAGGCATCCATTCCTCTCGGCATCGACACCACCATCGTTCTTGATCGCACCCTGACCATCCGTGCCTCGGTCAGTGACGTTGAGCGGACGTTGGTCATTTCCATCGGCCTCGTCATCGTCGTAGTGTTTGTCTTCCTGCGCAACGGCCGCGCCACGCTCATTCCCGCCGTCGCGGTGCCGGTCTCGCTGATCGGCACGTTCGCAGTGATGTATATGTTCGGATATAGCCTCGACAACCTCTCGCTGATGGCCTTGACCATTTCCACGGGATTTGTGGTGGATGACGCCATCGTGGTGATGGAAAACATCACTCGCCATCTGGAGGACGGCCTGAGGCCCTTTGCCGCGGCGCTGAAGGGCGCGCAAGAAATCGGCTTCACCGTCTTCACCATCAGCATTTCGCTTATTGCCGTCTTCATTCCTCTTCTGTTAATGGGCGGAATCGTGGGCCGCCTCTTTCGCGAGTTTGCCGTCACCCTCTCCACGTCCATTGTCGTGTCCATGGTCATCTCCCTGACCACCACGCCCATGATGTGCGCCTACCTGTTGAAGAACGAGCGCGCGGCAAAACATGGCCGCATCTTCACCGCCAGCGAAAATGTCTTTGAATGGGTGCTGCGGTTGTATCGCCACACCCTGCATTGGGTGCTCGACCATCCGACGCTCACCCTCAGCGTACTCTTCCTCACCATTGCCCTCAATGTGGTGGTGATCGTCAAGATACCCAAGGGCTTTTTCCCCGTGGAGGACACGGGAGCGATCTCCGGTAGTGTGCGCGGGCCGCAGGATTCATCCTTTCCGGCGATGAACAGCTCCGTTCAGCAGATCATCGACGTGATCAAGAATGATCCTGCCGTCGCGAACGTGACTGGGTTTTCTGGCGGCAGTGGGGCCACAAATACCGGCTCTCTCTATATTGCGCTCAAGCCATTGGGGCAGCGCAGCGTCAGTGCCACTCAGGTCATCAACCGCTTGCGTCCCAAATTGAACCGTCTGCCGGTGGCTTCAGCGTTTCTCCAAGCAGTGCAGGATCTGCGCATCGGCGGCCGGTCCGGTAACGCGATGTACCAGTATACGATCCAATCCGACACGACGCAGGATCTTTCCAAGTGGGGACCGATCCTACAGGGTGCGATGCAGCACTTGCCTGGTCTTCAGGACGTCAGCTCAGACCAGCAGAATGGCGGTCTTGATGAGATGATGACCTACGATCGCGTCACTGCGGCCAAGCTCGGCCTTACCGCGCAGTCCCTGGACTCGGCGTTATACGGCGCCTTCGGCCAATCGGAAGTGTCCATCATTTACACGCAGTTAAATCAGTATTACGTGGTGCTGGAAGTTGCTCCCCAGTATTGGCAAAGCCCGGAAGGATTGAAAGACATCTATCTCCTTTCGTCCAGCGGCAGTAACATTCCGCTTCTCGCCGTGGCCAAGGGCCGGGCCAACACCACGCCACTGGCCGTCAACCATACGGGTTTATTCCCCTCCGTCACCGTGTCCTTTAACCTCGCGTCGAATAAGTCGTTGAGCGATGCGACGGCGAGCATCGACCAAATGCAAAAGCGGCTCGGTGCACCTTCCACGCTGCAAGGCTTTTATGCCGGAACGCTTCAGGCCTACCAACAATCTCTGGGCACCGAGCCCGTGCTGATCCTCACGGCGCTGCTGGCGGTGTACATCGTTCTGGGTATTTTGTATGAAAGCCTGGTCCATCCCCTGACCATCATCTCCTCTCTGCCCTCAGCGAGCGTGGGCGCCATGCTCGCCTTGATGCTCTTCAAAGTGGATCTGAACATCATCTCCATCATTGGCATTGTGCTGCTGATCGGAATTGTAAAGAAGAACGCCATCATGATGATCGATTTCGCTCTAGAAGCAGAGCGCAACCAGGGGAAGAGCCCAGCCGACGCGATTTTTGAAGCGTGCATGTTGCGCTTCCGTCCGATCTTGATGACGACGATGGCGGCGTTATTGGGCGCTCTGCCGCTGGCGCTAGGCACGGGCACGGGGTATGAGCTCCGCCGGCCGCTGGGCATCACGATTGTGGGAGGGCTAATCTTGAGTCAGTTGCTCACTCTCTACACCACGCCGGTCGTCTATCTGACATTCGACCGGCTGCGGTTACGGATGCAGGGAAAGCAGCGCGACGTCCTTGTCCATGGGGCCGGACCAGCCCCCAGCGCTGCAGTTTAATTGGAGCCATCATGGGGTGCATAAGATTATGACTTCTTTCCATTTAAGAGCCAGAATGTGTCTCGCAATGACCGCTTGCCTCCTGGCAGGGTGCACGGTCGGCCCGAAGTACCACACACCGCCCGCGGAAGCTCCTGCGGCATACAAGGAACTCACGCCCGCCGACTACAAAAATACGGACGGTTGGAAACTGGCGCAGCCGAAAGATGATGCGCTTCGCGGTAAGTGGTGGGAGATTTTTGGCGATCCTCAGTTGAATGCGCTGGAAGAGAAGGTTAACATCTCCAACCAGAACATTGCCTCGGCTACGGCAAGCTTTTTCGCCGCGCGCGCCCTGGTTAAGGAAGCTCGATCCCAGCTTTTCCCAACAGTGACGGCCGGGCCCGCCATCACGGCGGCACGGTCCCCAGCCACGTCAGGCAGCGCAGCGGCTTCTGGTCCCAGCTCCGGAACAGGTTCCACTTCTTCCACGGGGAGAGGCGGAACCTTTGAGGAGTACACCTTCCCCTTTGATGCCACGTGGCAGCCGGATTTGTTCGGCCGTATCCGGAACACGATCAAATCTGCCGCTTACGGAGCGCAGGCGAGCGCGGCGGATCTCGAGAATGTCCGCCTCACTGCCCAGGCCGACCTTGCCATGGATTACTTTCAACTTCGCGGCCAGGACGCCTTAAAGCAGTTGTTGGATGCAACGGTGGTCGCCTATCAAAATTCGCTGGATTTTACTAGGGCTCAGTACGAGACAGGCGTCGGCACGGACGAGGCCGTGGCGCAAGCCGAGACTCAGCTTGAAGCCACGCAAGCACAGGATTCCGCTCTTGGCATCCAACGGGCGCAGTTCGAACATGCCATCGCCATGCTGACCGGCCAACCGGCATCCACGTTCTCAATTCCCATGGAACCGCTCACCTCAAGACCTCCGGCGATTCCCGTCGGCGTTCCTTCCCAGCTTCTTGAGCGGCGCCCCGACATCGCCGCGGCGGAGCGCCTGGTGGCGCAGGCCAACGCCCAGATCGGTATTGCCAGAGCAGCCTACTTCCCCAACCTCACGTTGAGCGCAGCGGCAGGATTTGAAAGCTCTTCCTTCACAAGCTGGTTTTCATGGCCGAGCCGCTTTTTCTCGATTGGCCCTGCAGCAGCGGAAACCATCTTTGACGCGGGGTTGCGCCGGGCCACGATGCAGCAATTCCGAGCCCAGTACGACGAGACCGTGGCAAACTACCGGCAGACGGTACTAACGGCTTTTCAGCAAGTTGAGGACAACCTCGCGTCGCTGCGCATCCTGTCGGTGGAGATTCAATATCAGGACACGGCGGTCAAATCGGCGGAAAAAAGCCTCGCGATCGCCAAGGATCG
>JBELAJ010000474.1:0-6509 GCA_049508935.1 Terriglobia bacterium
CCCGGACCGAAGAACAACTGCTGCAGGCAGCGAAAAAGGCCTTCCAGTCCATTTCCGCCGCAGACTGCAAAGGCTTCTTTTTTAGCGCCCGATACGCTACATAATAAATGGAAATGCTTTAGCCTGCCTACGGCGGCACGCAGGAGCAATGTCATGATGAAACTCGGCCCGAGGTGCGCGAACCCACATTGTACCCAGCAAAGAAGTGTGTGGCGAACGATTCTCAAACCTCCCCGAGGTGTGTTTCTGAATAAGCAATGGCTTTGCTCGCCGGAGTGTCTCAATCAGGCACTCGGGCAATTCTTGGCGCCGGTCATCGAAACTACGCGGGCGAGCCGCGAAAGCCGGCCCCATCGTTTTCCCTTAGGTCTGGTCATGCATTCGTTGGGTTTGGTCTCCAAGGAGTCCTTACAGTCCGCCTTGGAGGCGCAACGAGAAGCCGGGCAAGGGCGCGTGGGCGATTGGTTGCTGCGCCAGGGTGCGGTGACGGAACCCCAGATCACACAGGCGCTGGCCGCGCAGTGGTCCCTTCCGGTCTACCCCTTGGATAGGGGGGAGCGGCAGCTGAACTGGGCTCACCTGCTTCCCTTCGGCTTACTACTCTCATTTCAAATGCTGCCAGTCCACTACCTTTCCGCCAGCGGGCTGCTTTACGTAGCCTTCTCCAGCCGGGTTGATTACACGGCGCTGTATGCAATCGAGCAGATGCTCGACTTTCGAACTCAGCCCTGTGTTGCCCAGGAGTCGCAAATTGAAAAGGCTCTCGAAGCGCTGTACCGCGGGCGTGACGCGAAAGATACCCAAATCTCAGGGCCGCTTGAACCCTCCCTCATTTCCCGCGCAACGCTCGCAGAGGTGATAAAGTTCGGCGCTCGAGAGGTGCGCGTGGCAGGGTGTGCGGACAATATCTGGATAAGGCTCAGTGCTCTCAATCTGGTGCGCGACTTGCTTTTCCAGAGCCGCCCCGAGCAACCGCTCGTGGGCGACGCCCCGCCGGTCTCGCCCCTGCTGGTCCATCCGCGGTAAGTCAGAGACCTAACCTCGGGTTAGAGCCGTAGCCACTTCCCCGGGGAAGCGCGCGGCTCGCGACGGCGCGTCCCTCAGCCGCCACGGGCCGAACCAGGGGTCACTTCCGTTGAAAGACTAGACAAATGGTCTTTTTGGGTACGCCCGCAACCGCGCCTCCGCCGCCACAGATCAATGGCTCAGTGAGTATATCCCCGGTGTACTGAAGAACCGGTCGACTCGATCCAGAACTTCCTGCGTGCTGCCCGCGCTTTGGATCGACCTGCGCAGCTCTGTTCCTCGGCGGATCCCATGGGTGAACCAGCTTGCAAATTGTTTCATCTTGCCGATGGCCCCCGGAGCTTCCTCACTCACCAACATCTGGTAATACGAGCGAATCAATTGGTAGCGGTCAACCTCGCTCGGTTCCGTGAACGTCCCGGTTCGGAAAAAATCGGCAAGCTGGCGGAATATCCAGGGATTGATGGGGGCCGCGCGTCCCACCATCACCGCATCGCATCCCGTCTGCTGGTGGAGCGCCAAGGCATCCTGCGGCGTCACCACGTCACCGTTTCCGATGACCGGGAGGCGCACTTGCGACTTCACCTCTTGGATGATCTCCCACCGCGCGCGGCCGCTGAAACCTTGCAGGCGCGTCCGCGGATGCACGGCAAGCGCCTCCACGCCGCACTCCTCGGCCAGTCGCGCCACCTGCACAGCGACGATCTCGGTGTCACTCCAGCCCGAGCGCAGCTTGATCGTAAACGGAATCCGCACCGCGGCGCGAATCGTTCGCAGGATTTTCTCCAGCAGCGGTAGGTCGCGAAGCAAGCCCGACCCGCCGCACTTCACTACTTTTTTGGCAGGGCACCCGAGGTTCAGGTCGACCAGGTCGAAGCCGAGATCCTCGATCATGCGCGCCGCTTCCGCCAACCGGTCCGGCTCAGCGCCGAAAATCTGCGCGGAGATCGGCCGCTCTTCGGGCGTGTAATACAGGTAGCGCCTGGAGCGCAGGTTTTGACGAAGCATCCCTTCGCTGGAGACGAACTCCGTCATAATCAGCCCACATCCACCCAGGCGTTTGATGAAGCGGCGGAACACTGTATCGGTAACCCCCGCCATCGGCGCTAGAATGTGGGCCGGCCGGATCACCACGTCGCGAATTTGCAGTTCTTCGTAAAGCATGAAAAAGCAGGATTCAGGAGTCAGGAGTCAGAATGGAGACACCTGCGATCGGGGATGCACATGAAGGTTCGGCGCCGGGCTGCTCTGAGCCGTCCAAACCTTTGAGCGCCGTCGTTCGTCCTTATTCTGTCTTCTGACTTCTGACTCCTGGCTCCCGACTCCTGATTTGCGCCTCGTCAACAATTGCAAATCGCACCTTTCCCTCCGCCACCTTTTCGCCGGTCCGGAAAATCGCGCCGCGCAGTTCGCCCAGGCGCTCGCCGAGCTTCAGCACCTCGGCCTCCACACGAAGCGTATCCCCCGGCTCCACGGGTTGAGTCAGTTGCGCTTCGGGAATCTGTAAAATCATCGCAACTTTGCCAGCCATCTCCGGCCGTTCCATGACCAGGACGGCTCCCAGTTGGGTGACCAACTCCAGCAGCACGGCGACTGAAATGATGGGCGAGCCCGGAAGGAATCCTCGCGAGGCCTCGTCGTCCGCCGAAAAGTGCTTGGTGGCCGTGATTCGCTGCCCCGGAACGAATTCGGTGACTCGATCGACGAACAAGAAGGGGTAACGATGCGGAAGGATCTGGAGGATATCAGGGAGTGGATTTGCGTCGCTCACGGTTGTTTATTTGTTTTGAACCTTCAACAACTCTCGTCTCAACGCCGGATTGCGCGCGGTCCAATCCCCTGGCCGATCCTGATCGCTGGCATACTGGGCCCGCATCGCTTCCAGCTTGGAGTCGATTTCGTCGAGGAAATTCATCACCAGAGCTTCGGGAAACATAGGTTCTTTGGGAGACCCGAACTCCAGCTTGCCATGGTGCGAAAGAATAATGTGCTCGAGCTGGCTCTTCAACTCCGGGGGGAAGGCCGGAATCTGCCGAATCTTCTCTTGCACTATTTCCAGGCCCATCGCAATGTGTCCCAGCAACTGTCCTCGCGTGGAATACCGGAACCCACACGAGAAACTCAACTCCTCGACTTTCCCCAGGTCATGCAGCACCATTCCGGCCAGCAACAAGTCGCGACGCAGATACGCATAGTGGTCGCAAAGTTGATCGCCCAGTTCGACCAGCGACAGCACGTGCTCAAGCAGCCCACCCAGAAACGCGTGGTGATAACTCATCGCCGCGGGCGCCTGCTGGTATTTCTCGGCGATGGACGGATCCTCCAGTATGGAAAGCAACAACTCCCGCAAAGGTCCCTCGCCCATGCGCTTCACGCGATCGAGAAGCGCAGCGTACATATCCGCAGGGTCCCGCCGTGAACGCGGCAGATAGTCGGACAGGGACACATCCTCCGCCGCGCACTTCGTAATCCTGCGTATCCGAATCTGCGGCGTCCCCTGGTAGTCTTCCACCACGCCGTCAACCTCAACGATGTCCTCCACGTCGCAATCCACCGGTACCCGGTCGCAATCCCACAGCTTGGCACGGATCACGCCGCTCGAGTCACGCAACTCCAAATCGAGGTAGGCGTTTCCCGTGCGCGCGATCTTTCGTTCTCGGGCCTGCAGCAGGAAAGTAGTCCGGACCGGACTGTTGGGGCGAAGATCGGTGACGAAGCGCTCCTTCATTGCGCTTTCTTGGCCGTGAGGGTATCGGTCGGCAGTTGCTCCCCGGTGTCGGTGTATCCGGGGGCTCGATAAATGTAACTTTCTCTGCGAAGCTGCGTAAGATATTCTCGCAAACGCGGTTCCATTTTCTGGTTGTAGAGGACTTCGTCGACGCGCTGTTCGACTTCTTCAAACTTCGGAATCCCTGGACTGTATCGTTCCATCACCTTCAGAATGATGTAACCGTACTTGGTTTGGATGGGGTTACTGAACTCATTAACATCCAACTTCCCTACCGCGGCAGCGATATCAGGAGCCAAGGTTCCTTCCTTCAACATGCCCACGTCTCCGCCTTGCTCGGCGCTCGGCCCGTCGGAGTACTTCTTTGCAACCTCGGAAAACTTCTGCCCCGCCTTTAATTCCGCCAGCGCCTCGTTCGCCCGCTTTTCGGCTTCTTCCGGCTTCCGTTTGTCGGTCGAGACGAGGATCTGTTGCAGGTGCACCATGCCGGGCGATTTGAATTCGTTCTTGTGGGCTTCGTAGAATTTCCGCGCATCTTGCTGCGATAATTGGATACGCGACCCGACTTCCCGCTCCATCACTTCGCGCATCAGCAAGCTGCGCCGGATGTTGTCCTTGTAGTCTTCGTAATTCAATGCTTCCTTCTCGATTGCCGTCTCCAGGTCCTCGAGGGTGGCCAGGTTATTCTTCTTCCGAATCTCGTCAAGCTGCTTGATGACATCGGTCTCCACGTTGATGTCGAGGTCTTTGGCCTTCTGCACCATCAATGATTCGTCGATCAGGTCGCGCAGCAGATTCTTGCTTTGTTCGCGCACTTGCGCGTCCAGCTCGGCGCCCGAGTACTGTTCCGCGAGCTTGCTCCGCAACTGCGCCTGTTCATCATCATAACGGCTTTGCGTGATGATCTCGTTGTTGACGCGCGCAATGATGCGCTCGATTATTTTCGCGCCCCCGCGCGTAGCGCCCACCGATCCCGCCACCAGCGCCACACCGGCCACGACAACCCATATCCGTCTGCTCATTTTCGTTGACCCATCCTGTAGCACAGGCACTCTTGCCTGTACCTTGCCGAGACAGCCAAGAGTGGCTGTCCTACTGGACTATCTTAATGCTTGGGTTGCAGTTCCCGCAAGACATTTTGAACCTCTTCGAGGGTCTTGTCCTCGCCACTCCGCAGCTTGAAACGCAGCACCCCATCGGGGCGAAGGCTGGCTTCCCGCCGCCGGCGCATGAAGGTCGTGATCCTTCCCGGCTCGACCGGAGTCTGTTCGTGAAACCGCATCCAGATCTCGTCTGCTTTTCTCTCGATGGACTGCACCAGAAGCTGCTCCGCGACAGACTTCAGTAACCCGTAGGAAAGGAGACTTGCGACGGAGGGAGGAATCGGTCCGTAACGGTCATTAAGCTCGGTCTCAAGTTCGGCGCGGGCCTCGGGCGTGGCCAGGCTGGAGATGCGCTTGTAGAGGCGCAGGCGCTGGCTCTCGTCGGCAACGTAGTTGTCCGGGATCTTGATATCGAGTCCCAGGTTGATCGAGGTGCGCACATCGATCCTCTGCGGCGCCCCTTTCAGTTCTTCCACTGTTTGTTCGAGCATTTTCAGGTAGAGGTCGATCCCAATCGCATTCAAATGCCCGTGCTGCTCCGCCCCCAGAAGATTGCCCGCGCCGCGCAACTCGAGGTCGAGCGCCGCCAGGCGAAAGCCGGCACCCAATTCCGAAAACTCTTTCAGCGCCGCCAGCCGCCGCCGCGCGATGGGCGTCAACGCTTCCTCAGCCGCCACCAGGAAGTAAGCGTAAGCGCGCCGGTTCGACCGCCCTACCCTGCCGCGAAGCTGGTAAAGATCGGCCAGACCGAAGCGCTCGGCGTGGTTGACGATGATGGTGTTGGCCCGCGGGATGTCCAGCCCGTTCTCAATCAGCGCCGTCGCCACCAACACGTCATACTCCGCCTGCATGAACTTCAGCATCACTCTCTCAAGCTCTTTTTCGTTCATTTGCCCGTGCGCAACACCGATTCGCGCCGTGGGCACCAGCCGCTGCACGATGGCCGCGATGCTGAAGATGGATTCCACCCGGTTGTGCACAACAAACACCTGGCCCTCGCGCTGCATCTCCTGCAGGATTGCGGACTGAATCAGGTTGTGGTTGAAGGGCGCGACGGTGGTTTGAATCGCCAACCGGCCGCGCGGCGGCGTCTCGATAACCGAGAGGTCGCGCAATCCGCCCAGCGACATGTGCAACGTGCGCGGGATGGGAGTCGCCGACATCGCCAGTACGTCTACTCCCACTTTGAATTTCCTCAGCTTCTCCTTTGCCGCTACTCCGAAGCGCTGCTCCTCATCCACGATCAACAATCCCAGATCGCGGAAGCGAACGTCTTTCGACAGCAGGCGGTGAGTGCCAATCAGCACGTCCACCTTGCCCGCCTCGGCTTCAGCCACCGCCTTCTTCTGCTGGGCGGGCTGCCTGAACCGGCTGAGCATTTCCACTCGCATCGGAAACGCCGCCAGCCGCTGCCGGAAAGTTTCGTAATGCTGAAACGCCAGCACGGTGGTGGGCGCCAGCACCGCCACTTGCCGGCCGTCCTGGATAACCTTGAAAGCGGCGCGCATCGCCAACTCGGTTTTTCCGTAACCCACATCGCCGCACAGCAACCGGTCCATCGGTTCCGGACTTTCCAGATCCGTCTTGATATCCGCCAGCGCCTTCAACTGATCGGGCGTCTCCTCGAACTCGAACGCCTCTTCGAACTCTTC
>JBELAJ010000475.1:0-6470 GCA_049508935.1 Terriglobia bacterium
GTTGACTTGGCGCGCCAAGCTCACCAGCCAACAGATGCGCAACTCTACTCATCGCGCGCAGAGAAACTGCGGTCTGTCTATCTCCAGACCTTCTTCAATCCGGAAACGGGTTTAATTGCCGGTTGGAAGAGCGCCGACGGGAAGCTTCACGATTACTACTTTTCGTTTGTGAACGGCGCGGCAATCGTTTATGGCCTCGTCCCGCGTGACAAGGCAAACCAGATCATGGACCGCCTGCTTGCGAAGATCAAAGAGGTGGGCTACAGCCGATTTGATTATGGGTTGCCGGGAGTGCTGATCCCGGTCCGGCCAGAGGACTACGTATGGGGCACACGCGATCCCTTCCAGGTTTACCAGAATGGCGGCGCAACAGGTTCGTTCGAATACTTCACCCTCGAGGCTTTGTATCAGTTGGGCCGCCGCGCCGAGGGTGATGCGTTGCTGTTTCCCCTACTGAAAGGCTATGAGAATGGAGGCTTCCAGGGGTTCGGCCCGGGCGGCAAGTCTTACGATTGGAAATCCTGGGACGGCAGGCCCCACGGCTATGAAGGTATGCTCGTGGATAACTATCAGGCGCTGCTGGCGGTGCTGGACCGCTAACGTGTTGATTGGGTGTTCGCCCTGGGTTACCATTCCTCCGCCTTCTACAGGAGCACACTCGTGAGGATTCCTTTTCCGTCTCGTGTTTTTGCAGTTCTGATAATTGCGTTGACCGTGACGCCGTCCCTGCGCGCGCAGGGAACGCTTCAGTCAACGCTGCACACGCAACTCGAGACCGAGTTGACGCCCACGGCGGAGCGTCTGAACGGTGTGCTGGGCTACGCCATCAAGGACCTGTCAAGCGGCGAGACGTTTCTGCGCCTCCCCGACACGGTCTTTCCTCAAGCCAGTTCCATCAAGCTGACCGTCCTTCTGGAATTGATGCGCCAGGCGCAAGAGGGGAAACTGTCACTCCAGGAGGAGCACACCCTGCGGCGCAGCGAGATGACCGTCGGTGACACGGAGCCTATCCTTACGATGCTCAGCGACGGTACGGTCACCCTGAGCTTGCGCGATCTCGCCATCTTCATGGTGGTGCTCAGCGACAACACGGCGACGAATATCCTGATCGATCGTTTGGGAATGGATAATATCAATGAAGGTGTTATGCGCCTCGGCCTCAAAGAAACCAAGCTGCGTCGTCACATGATCGACCTCGAGGCTGCGCGGAAAGGGAACGAAAACGTCTCCACGCCCCGTGAAATGCTCACTCTGGTAGAGAAAGTACACTCTGGCCAGGTGATTGACGCGGCGCATACGAAGGAATACTTTGACCTGCTCAGGCTGCCGAAGGAGAGCGAATTTCACAAAGCGCTGCCGGAAGACGCCTCTATCGCTGATAAACCCGGCGCTCTGGAGGGTGTGCGCTGCGACACTGGTCTGATCGAAATACCAGGCCATCCGTTTATTATGTCGATCACAACGACTTACGATGCCAAAGACGACGACGGCGAGCGCGCCGTTGAGGACGTCGCACGGCTTGCTTATGACTACTTCAATCGGCTGAGCCGCTCGAGTTCGTATGGCCGCGTGATCTCGTTCAAGTAAGGTGGCGCTCGAAAGGGTCAACCCGTGTGGTTGCCTGGGCGGCCATCAGCGCCTCGTAAATTAGCTGATGAGCCGGGAGAGAATTTCATGAGCATTTTACTAGTGTTCGCCTTGGCGGCGCTGACCTCACCTGGGGCAGTCGTCATAAAACCCGTTGCCAACATGTACTCCGCTCCGACTGAAGACGCCGATGTGGTGTCGCAAGCCATCTGTGGGGTCAGCGTGATTGTGGACGAAGAAAAGGGAGAGTGGGTCAAGGTTCGCACACCCGATGATTACCCCGGCTGGATGCCCCTCGCATCACTGCGGCGTTACAAACCCGGCGAGCACAACTACGGAGCATCCGGAAGCATCGTGCAGGTGGTTAGCATTTTCGCGAATCTCTACCGCGAAGACTCCGTCACCAAGCACCAGCCCGTGCTGGTCCTGCCCTTCGAGACGCGCCTGGAGGTGGTTCCCGGCCCGGCAAAGAACGAGGTCCGTTGGATCCAGGTTTGCCTGCCCGACGAACGTACGGCATGGATTCAACGCGGCGAAATCGACCCCGACCCTAAGCCTCTCAGCGTGGCGGAAACCATCGAATTGGCCAAGCGCTTCCTGGGCCTCACTTACCTCTGGGGCGGGACTTCCACCTTCGGATTCGACTGTTCGGGTTTTACGGAGATGCTGGTTCGCCGCCGCGGCATCGTGATGCCTCGCGACGCGGACCTTCAGGCAGCGTGGCAGGGTGTGACGCAGGTTCAGCCCGACAAGCTGGAAGCAGGTGACCTGCTCTTCTTCGGCGGCTCACCTCAGAACATCACGCACACGGGCATGTACATCGGAAACGGCGAGTTTATCAACGACACAACCCACGAACATCCCGGAGTGCAGATCTGCAGGCTCACCGATCCGTATTGGACCAAACTTCTCGTTGCCTGCCGGAGGCTGAGATGAACCGCCGGGATTGGATGAAGACCGCTGGTAGTGCGCTGACCGTAGCACAGCCACTCCTGGCTGTGAGGGCACAGGCAGGAGTGCCTGTGTTACCCGTGCTCGAAATGGAGATTGTGCGCCTGCAATTGCGCCACACCTGGACCACCACCATGTCCTCGAGCGCCTACCGCGACACGCTCCACGTGCGCTACACTCGCGACGGCATAACCGGCCACGGCGAGGGCGCGCCCATCGTTCGCTACCAGGAAAACGCCGAAGGCGCCCGGCAGGCTGCGGAGTCCGTTCGCGATTTGGTGACCTCCGCCGACCCTTGGGAGTTCGAAAAGCTCCATTCGGATATTGCTCGACGCCTCTCGGGCCAGTACGCAGCTCAAGCCGCCCTCGATATCGCCGTCATGGATTGGGTGGGGCAGAAACTCGGCATTCCACTTTATCGTTATTTTGGCCTCGATCCCCACGATGCTCCCATCACTACTTTCTCGATCGGCATCGATACTCCGGAAATTACCCGCCAGAAAGTTCGCGAGGCTGAATCATATCCTGTCCTAAAAATCAAAGTGGGCCTCGACACGGATGAAGCGACGATTGCTGCGGTGCGCAGTGTTACAAACAAACCCTTGCGCGTCGATGCCAACGAAGGCTGGAAGAACAAAGAAGAAGCAGCGCGGAAGATCAATTGGCTGGCAACTCAAGGAGTGGAGTTCGTTGAGCAGCCGATGCCAGCCCAGATGCTTGAGGAAACGCGTTGGGTCCACGAGCGCGTTCACCTGCCGCTGATTGCCGACGAGGCCTGCCAGCGCCCCAGCGACATCCCTAAGCTCGTCGGCATCTTCGACGGCGTCAACGTTAAACTGGATAAGTCCGGCGGAATGCTTGTAGCCTTCGAGATGCTACAGATGGCGCGGGCGTTGGGCCTTCGAACTATGCTGGGCTGCATGGTCTCCAGCTCTGTAAGCGTCACCGCCGCAGCCCATCTCTCCCCCGGAGTCAATTACGCCGACCTCGACGGCAACCTGCTGATCGCTAACGATCCCTTTGTGGGAGTTAAAGTCAAAGATGGAAAACTGATCCTGCCGAATGGTCCGGGCTTGGGCCTCAAGCCGGCGTGATCTTTAGCCAAGGCGGGAGGCTCCTCCCGTTTAATCCGAATTCTGAAGTTGCGAGGCTGGATGGGAAGAAACCCCTCACCCGGCTCGCTACTCTCGCCACCCTCTCCCCAGGGAGAGGGCTCAAAGCAATCGTTGTGGACGGCCCTCTCCCTTGGGGAGAGGGTGTCGCGTTCCGGCGTATTCATCAGCCGGAGCACGACGGGTGAGGGGTCTCTCGCACGGATCACCATCCACCTTGCGACTTAGCACCATCGTACTGTTGACCTCTTAACTGTACTATTGTACTATTACAGTATGCTCTTGCACATCAACACCTCTTCGGGCTTCCCCGTTTACTTGCAGATCGAGGCGCAAGTGAAGCAGGCGATCGCCGCCGGGGCCCTGCAAGAGGACAGCGCCCTGCCGTCGGTGCGCAAGCTGGCCGCGCAGTTGCGCATCAACCCCAACACGGTGGCCAAGGCTTATCAGAATCTGGAACGCGAGGGTGTGATCCGCACCGTGCCGGGCGGCGGCACTTACGTGGCGGACAACAGCCCCGGCCTTTTGAAATCCGAAAAGCTACGCCGCCTGCGGCCCGTAGCGCGGCAACTGGCGGTCGAGAGCACTCAATTGCGACTGGCGGCCGGCGATGTGGTGAAGTTGGTGGAGGACGAACTGGATGGACTGGGAGGAAAGCGATGAACGATCTGGCAATCCACACTGAGGGCCTGGTGAAGTCGTTCGGGAAGACCCGCGCCGTTGATGGCCTGGACTTGAAAGTTCCGCGGGGCTCGGTTTACGGATTTTTGGGGCGAAACGGCGCCGGCAAGACCACGACCGTGAAAACTCTTCTTGGCTTATTGCGCCCCAGCGCCGGATCCGCCGAAGTCCTAGGTTACGACATTCGCCGGGATTTGATAGCCATCCTGGAGCGCACGGGTTTCGTGCCGGAGAACAAGACACTCTTCAGCGGGCTTACGCCCGCGCAGCTTGTGCATTTCAACCAGGGATACTTCCCCAAATGGTCGAGCGAGTTGGTGGCGCGCTATGCGGACCTATTCGAGATTCCCATGCAGACGCCCTTCTCCAAACTCTCGCTGGGAAACAAGACCAAGGTGTGCCACCTGCTGGCGCTCTGCCAGGGCGCCGACTTGCTGATTCTCGATGAGCCCAGCATCGGCCTCGATCCGGTCATCACGGATTTACTGCTGCGCGTGCTGGTGGAAGATCACGTCAGCGAAGGGAAGACGGTTTTTCTCTCCTCGCATCAACTCGCCGAGGTCGAGCGCATCGCCGACTGGGTGGGGATTATCGAGAAAGGGAAAATCCTGCTCGAGACACGCCTCGAGGACATCCGGCAGAATTATCGCCTCATTCGCGCCGCCGCTGATGCGGCCCCGACCATCTCTTCCCCCGATCTCATTGCGGTGCAATGTTCGGAGAATTTCAGGAGCTACTTGGTGACGCGCGAGGCTGAGGACTTCGCAGCCATGCTGCGCGCCAAGGGCATGACCATTCTCGAAATCCTGCCCGTCAGCCTGGAAGAAGTTTTCCTGGGGCTCACGCGAAAGGAGGCGCCATGTATCTCTGGAAGGCCTGGCACGCTTGCCGCGCTCGCGTAGTGCTTTACATCGGCGTAGCACTCAGTATTGGTGTATTGTGCGGGCTCGATATTATAACCTGGGCGAACTATAACACCATCTGGATGGCCGTGCCTGGATTACACCGTCTCGTTCAGAGCAACGATTTCAGAATGGATATTACTTTCCACGCTCTCCACTGGACGGTCGCAGGCTGGAGCCTGACGAGTGCCTTCATTTCCGGTGTTGATTTCGATTGGGAAGTTGGCGGTTTTGGCATGACTCTAGTTCTGCTGACCGGGTTGATTCTGGGCAGCACAGGCGTCGGAAGAGAGTATGGCGCAGACACAATGAGTTTCGTCCTGACGCGGCCGTGCGCCAGACGAAACTTCATCCTCACGGATTGGCTGGTGGGATTGACGGCCATGGTCATTATCTTGAGCGGCCTCGTTCTCCCCCTGCTTCCCTTCCTTGCCGCGGTTCATGCCAAAGGCTCGGGGAACGTTCTGGCCGCCCTGCCCGCCTTATGGGTGATGGGGGCGGCGATCTATGGCCTTTCCCATTTCACCACGCTGGTAACCGGCAGCGCCTCGAAAGGAATGATCCTCAGTGTGGCCACATTCCTGACCTACTTCTTTCTTCCGACCGCCCTCCATGAGTGGTGGCACAGCGACGCACTGCTGAGGGCCGCCGAGTGGACGCTCGCGCCATTCAAGTACGGCGCCTGGCCCCTGAGTGCCTTTGAATGGGGCGCGACCACATTCTGGCTCGCTCTGGCCGCGGGCTTTCTGGGAGCGTCGCTTGCGTGGATCAAGTTTCGCGAGGTGTGACGAGGACTCCCCTGCTTGGCCGAGGGGGGCAAGGGGGTGGTGGGCCGAGCGGAAGTTACCCCTCACCCGACCCGCGCCAGCCGGTGAAAGCGCTGTCGCGGGCCACCCTCTCCCCAGGGGAGAGGGCTGACTATTCAAAAAGGAGACCGCCGTGTTTTTTTGGAACTGCTGGTTGAGGAACCGATTCCGGCTGGTGGCGTATCTCGTGCTGGGTTGCGCCCTGGTGCTGCTCGCGACCCTGCCTGTCACCATGAAGTCCGTACACGGCCATTGGGTATGGGCACATCCCAAGTCGGTCGCGGACGCCCTGGACGTGTGGCGCTATGGCGTCGAGCACGTCGCGCTGGTGATGATTTTTCTGCTGCTGTTTGCCGCGGCCGACCTGGGCTCGCTGGGCGTGGGCGAATCCGTTGCGCGCCGTGAGTATGACTTCCTTCTCACCCGCCCAC
>JBELAJ010000476.1:0-6444 GCA_049508935.1 Terriglobia bacterium
AAGGTCCTGCTGGCGGTCGAAATAAACCTGGCCGTCGATCAGAACCTTCTGAGGCACAGCATAGACGCTGAGCGGGTCTTTGTTATAAATGGCCAAGTCCGCATCCTTGCCGGGTTCAATCGAGCCCACGCGGTCCGCGATGTGCAATTGAATGGCCGGGTTTATGGTCACCAGCTTCAACGCCTCGTCGTGCGAGAGCCCGCCCCATTTCATGCTCTTGGCGGCTTCCTGATTCAAGTGCCGGGCTTCCTCGCCGCTATCGGAGTTGACCGAAACCACGATGCCACGCTCTGTCATGAGTGCGGCGTTATACGGGATGGCGTCGTAGGCCTCCATTTTGTACGCCCACCAGTCGGAAAAGGTGGAAGCGCCCGCGCCGCTCTTGGCGATTTCATCCGCCACTTTGTAACCCTCGAGCACGTGCTGGAAAGTCGCAATCTTGAAGTGGAACTCCTCCGCCACTCGGATCATTTGCAGAATCTCATCCTCGCGATAGCAGTGGATGTGTACCAACCGTTTGCCCTCCAGGACCTCCAACAGCGGCTCGAGTTTCAGGTCGCGTCTTGGCGGGATCAAGTTGGCTTCGCCGGAGGCTTTCTTGCGGTTGTAGTCGTCCCAGGCTTTCTTGTAATCCACCGCCTCTGAAAACGCCTCCCGGTAAACGTCCATCACGCCCATGCGCGAAGCAGGGTAGCGGGGCGATGTCCCGGAAATCGAGAACCCGGAGCGCTTGGGGTTCTCTCCCAGCGCGAATTTGATTCCCGGCAACGCCCCTTCGAACGGAAGGTCTTTGGCCAGTTTCCTCCAACGCAGCTTGATGACAATCGTCTGGCCGCCGATGGCGTTGGCGCTGCCGTGCAGAATGTTGGCCGTCGTGACGCCGCCCGCGAGGTCCCGGTAGATATCGATGTCTTCGGGGTTCAAGACATTGGCGATGTTCACCATCGAGGATACGCTGACGCTGCCTTCGTTGACGCTGCCCGCAATCGCAATGTGTGAATGGCAGTCGATGATGCCAGGCATGACATACATGCCTGTGGCATCGATCACTTTGGCGCCCTCGGGCGCCTTCAGGCCCTTTCCCACTTCCGCGATCTTGCCGTCGCGGATCAGCACGTCGCCATTTTCGATCGTCCCCTGGGTGACGGTGAGGACGGTGCCCGACTTGATTAAGGTGACATCCGCAGCGTGGGCACCAACGGCGCAAACCCCCAGGAGGCTCAGCGCGCTGATCAAGAGAGGTGCGCGTTTCATCTATTCAACCTCCTGGCCGGGGTTTACAGCCGGGGCCGCGCCGCCGGCACGCGTGCCGTTGAAGTCCACCGACATCCCGCCCCCGCTGGCCGTGCCTTTCATCTGCTCGCCCTCGAGGGTCCCGCTGAAGGTGGCTTCGATCGGGTTGCCTCCGAGAGCGAGGTTGAGCGTGAAGCTGAACTGGTTGCCGCTCACCCAGCCCTGGCTGATCGAGACCGTCCCTATCGACCCGAGCATGGAACCGGAAACGCCGGTGAGTGATCCCGTGAGCGTGCCATCAGCCGCCATGCTGAGGTCCGCCGTAGCTTCTTCCGGCCCCTGTGGGCTTGTCAGGCTGATCTTCCACTTCCCGGTGAGTTTGACTCTCGGTGGCGCCGTGGGCCGGCCGGGCTCGTGCACTTCGTAGCGGCGCCCGTCAACAAAGGTCATTTTCACTTTGGTCTTTTCATTGAACGGATCTCCATCCGTCACCACCAGGTTGGCAATCTTGCCGGGCTCGATGGAACCCAAACGGTCCCCCACTCCCAGAATCTCCGCTGCGTTTAGAGTGAAAGCACGGAGGGCGGCATCCCCCGGGAGACCCGCATCGATCGCCTTCTTCGCATTCTTAAGCGCGTCCTTCGGAACCCCGGTCCCTTCGAAGTAGAAGGCGAACTTGACGCCGGCCTTCTGGAGCGCTGCAGGCGCAGACGGAGCACGATCCCGGAGGCGGAGCACGCGCAATGGTTCCTCCGCCTCCGGGTCGGCGTCCCTTTCCTTCTCCGGCCACTTCAGATTCACCAGAACCGGGACTTTCGCGGTCGCAAGCTCATCGGCATCTTCGTAGCTTTGCTGGCCGCCGTAAATCACCGCCCGCCCGCCAACGTCATGCGCCATCGCGAGCGCCCGGTGCATTTCCTGCGCTGTGTTTCCCGGCAGTAAGACAGGACGGATGGAGACCAGCGTGTCGTTCACGACCATTTCCGTCCGGTCATAGGCGGGCCGCTCCAAACCTTGCGGGTGAGAGTGGTAGATAGGCTGCGCCTGGTTGTACCAGTTGGCATCCAGAAAGACCTGGCGGACGTAGGCGATCACTCCCATCAATGAGTCGGGGAAATTTGCGAAGCCTCGCGCCGGCTGGAGGGTAACGAGAAGAGCGCTCGGAGCAGCCACCACCATTTCGCTGGGCCGCTCTCCGGCAAGGTTGACCACCGCACCTTGGCCCGGAAATATCCCAGTCATCGGCGCGGCCAGAGTGGAAGTGAAGCCGCCGTTGCGCCAGGTTTCGATCCGCTTGTCGTCCGGCTTCAGTTCGTCCGCGGCGTTCACCCAAGGCGTGCTTGCCGGACGGTCCTCAGGCCCGTGCGAGGCTTGTTGGGCCTGCTGCGGTTGACCCCTGCCCATGGCGCCGCCTCCTCCGGGCCCTGCCGGAGCGGGCGGCCCCAGTCCCAGGTCGCTAAGCGCATTGATGAAGCCAGGGTAAACCGTCAGGCCCTTGCCTTCAATCACCCAGGCTTCCGGCGGAATGCTCACATTCTCGCCCACCGCCACGATCAGGCCCTTGGCGATTACCACCGTCCCGTTCTTAATCTCAGGTCCGGAAACCGGCAAGATGCGCGCATGGCGAATGGCAAAGTAGCGTGGCTCTTCGGCCCAAGCGCTAAGCGCGACGCCAAGCGCGAATGCCACCAGCACCCACTTCCCTGTTGCCCGCGAGACCCCGCCCGTCCGTTTCGCCATGACGCACCCCTCCCCTGTCGCTCTGCGCCGCTCCTACAGCCAGTGTTTCCTGTCTCGCGAGAACGGGCATCTTACGTCAGACGGTTTGCCGATTCAAGGTATTTGTTGGTATGGACGTGAGGCTAGCGTCGTAAAAACGGCCCTTATGGCCGCCTTGGGGGCAACCACAGAAATTGCCCCTGCCGCATCTTGAGTGTCTCCTGTTAAGCCCAATCCCGGTCCCGTGTGATGCCGTTCGCTAACATGCCCTGAACATGCGCAACGTCTTCGCGAATCTGCCAATCGAACATGCCGACGGCGAGAAAATCCCCGCCATGCTCGAACGCCATGCGAAAGCCTTCCTGGGGTTTCACTCGCCCCGCGCCCAATACCTTGAAGGCAATCCACGGCGTCTTGATGGAGCGCATGAAGATCCCGACCTCAGCGGCTTCGCTGCAATAATAGTTGACGCGGTTGATGGTGACCATATAGAAGTCCGGATCGACTTTGTTCTGAACGCAAGCGCGCGCCGTATCGAGCTGATGAGCGCCGACACCCGCCATCAGTCCCAGTTTCTTGAAACCTGCAACGATCTCGCCGACTTCGCCGGCCTTCCCATGTTTCACCAGATCGTCCGCGACTCCGCCGTGCAGGTAAACAGCAATGGCGCCGTTATCGCGAGCGCGCTTGGCGTTTTCCACCGGATCGCCCTGCTCCGGCGCAGAGGTGGCTATCCACTGCAGCGTGCCGCCCCGCTCCTTCTTGTACATATTATAATGGCTAATAATACGATCATCCGCACGCATCAGCAAAGTGTTAATACCGTTCTGTTCCGCCAGCGTCAGCGTTTCCAGGATCTTCTGCGTATTGAAATACTGCTTCATGAAGTCCGCTTGGTAGACAAGCTCGCCTGCGTGGGCAATTCCTGAAACCGGGTCCCCGCCAATGATCAGTCGCGAAACTTCGTACTTGCCGAACCTTCCCCGCGGCAGCCCTTTCACCGGCTCCTTCGACGGCGATTCCTGCGCGGCAGCGCTCATATTCGCCATGAGCGCTCGATGCTCATAACTGACTCCCGCCATCAGAGCGGCGGACGCCCCAAGAGAATTCTTCAGCAATTCGCGGCGGCAGAATTTCCTCATGACTCAAATCCTTTCAGATCGGTGCGAAGGCGCGAAAAGGACGGCCACTGCCCTTCCCAGCCTCTAATGTGTCATTCTGAGCGAAGCGAAGAATCCCCGCAGTCCCTCCGATAGAATGATTCACGAACAACTGCAGAGATGCTTCGCTGCGCTCAGCATGACAGAATTGCAATCGCGCGTTCGACGGTCGACCATCAAACTTTCGGCGTCTCGTACGGCTTGCGGTGCTCGCGAGTCAAATACGCGTTGGCCTCTTTGTCGTGGCCAAACGTTTCCGTCTTGGGATCGAAGGTCACGTCTCGCTTGAGGTGCGTCGTGATGTTTCCAAGATGGCAGACGGTGGTGGAGATTCGCCCGATCTCGATATCGGCGTTGGGCGTTTGGCGGCTGCGCACACAATCCAGAAAGTTCTTTTCGTGCAGCCCGCTCTCCCGCTCGTCGTCGGCCTTTTCGCTGGGTCCGGCGCTGCCATCCTGGAAGAACACCTCCCAGCCGTCGTGGGCAACCACCAGCGTTGCGTCGCTGCCAATAAACGCTATGCCTTCGCGATGTCCGTAAACGGGATGTTGCTTTGCAAAACTGCGAAGTTCCCAGGTCAGCATGAAGTCGCCATATTCGTAAGTCAACATCTGGGTGTCAGGGACTTCCTTCGCATCCTTAAGCCAGTAGATTCCGGAATTGCCGCTCACCCGGGTGGGTAGCGCGTTCGCGAGGCCGCCGCGCAGCGCCTCGATTCCCCACAGCGCCACGTCGAGCATGTGAACGCCCTGATTGCCCAGTTCGCTGTTTCCGTAATCCCAGAAGAACCGCCAGTTGTAATGGAAGCGATTAATATTGAACGGTCGCTTCGGCGCCGGGCCTAGCCAGACGTCGTAGTCTACTGTCGAAGGTGGATCGCTATCAGGCGGGTTTCCGATGCTGGGCCGTAATTGGCACTCCCACGTATTGATCTCGCAGAGTTTGCCGAGTTTGCCCGTCTTGAGATATTCGATGGCGCTTTGAAAGTGTGGCGCACTTCGATTCTGGGTGCCCACTTGGCCAACGCGCTTGTACTTTCGCACCGCGTTGCGAACCTCGTGACCATCGTGGATCGTTTGGGTCAGCGGTTTCTCGATGTAAATGTCTTTTCCCGCCTGGCATGCCAGAATGCCGATCCGCGCGTGCCAATGGTCGGGGACGGCGATAATGACTCCATCGATGTCTTTGTCTTCCAACACTCGTTGGAATTCCTTGGTCATGCCTGGGGCCTTGCCCTGCGCTTTCTCGAAGTCCGGGTTGACTTTATCGAGGATTGCCTGGTCGATGTCGCAAAACGTCTTGAGCTCTGCCCCTTGCTCAATGGCCCGCAGGGCGTCGCCCCGCCCCTGGTTTCGGCCTCCAATGAGAGCGAGTATCACCTTGTCGTTGGCGCCGAGGGCTCGCGGGTTCCAGTTCAACAACCCGCCCGCTGCCAGCGCCGACGCCACGCCGAATCTCTTCACAAACTGCCTGCGCGTCTCTTCTGCCATGGTCACTCCTGCGTCTTCCCCACCACCTCAAAGTAATCCGGGAAATTCTGAGCATGCGAGCAGCCATTCTGTTGTTCTCGACGCTCATTTTAGAAACTGCTCGATGTAGGCGTCGTCTTGAGCGTCGGCAAGTTCCGTGGTATCGCCGAGAATGTACCGGTACAGGTAGGGTCCCCGGAGGTCGGCAATCCGGTTCATCCAATTCGCGGGGTCGGTCCACATTACCGGACGATCTCCCATCGCCTTCACCAGATCGTCAATGTCCCAATGGAGCGCAAAGCCGGGAATAACCACGTCAAACAAGTCCATGTTCAGAGTGTTTTCGAGAGCAGCGCGAAGACTGATGGGGGTGCGATCGAGCCAGACCTTGCTGATTCTGGGGTCCGCCGCCGCGGCCAGCAGCAGCCAGATTCCCTTAACGCCGCGCCCGACACCGCGAATCGAGCCCGGGTCCACGTCGCTGCGCGCCGCCAGAAGATCAACTCCGGCCAGGATATCGTGCGCACGCATTGCGGGTAAGTTCAGGCCAATCTGGTTGGCGCGCGAATTGGTGATGAAGTTTCCAATGAAGGGCTCGTGTCTGTCTTCTCCGGGGGAGTCGCGCGGCTCAAGCGTCAAGATCACGCGTCCCTTGGCCGCCATCCGATTCGCCCAGGAGTCAATCGAGGCGGCCTGGAAATACGGGCCGCCATCCTCGAGTATCAGCACCGCAGGCTTTCGGCCCGCCGGCGAAGAAGGAACATAGAGGTGGGCTTCGATCTTGATTCCAGGCTCGGTTTCAAACCGGATGTGCTGCCGCCGGATTTCCCCAACATTCGATTCATCGAGTACGGTCGACTGCG
>JBELAJ010000477.1:0-6441 GCA_049508935.1 Terriglobia bacterium
TTCGCCGCAGGTCGACAGCGTCGTGAGCGGTCTCATGAAGTACATGCCGGATCGGCTGATCACCATCGATTGGATTGGCGGACCGCCGGACTGGAGCAGCGATGCGACAGGACCTCGCAAGTTCTACGATGCCGGTCACCGTTGGGTCAATTTGAACGCTTGGTACGAATATCACGCTCCGCAGTGGGCGACTTGGTATCACTACAATATGGTCGACCCGGTGATGCCGACGTGCATTTTCGAGACCATGTACGAACACGTCGAGGCCGGGAATCCGAAGCACATTCTCACGCCGCCCGAGACACTGAGGGAAGAAGTCTGGGGAACCGTGCTGAACGGCGGCTCTGGGTTCGGTATCCTAGGTTCACCGGATTGTACCGAGGACCCAATCCGATGGTTAGGGAAGACTCCCGGCGTCGAGCAGGCCCAGTATTGCACGGCTTTCTTCGCTGGTCGTAAATGGTACGACCTCGTACCGGATTGGTCGCATTCGTTCCTGACGGGCCAGCACGGATCCCCTGGCAAGGACGATTACACCTACGTCTCCGCAGCGCTTACGAACGATGGCTCGCTGGGCGTATGCTACTACCCCGGCGAAAGCGGCGAAGGGTTTCAGCTCACTGTCAACATGTCGAAGATGGGAGCTGGGCCGGGAAGATTGCTGGCGCGCTGGTACGATCCCACAGACGGTACGTATCAAACCATCGGCAAAGTAGCCAACTCAGGCTCTCACACCTTCACCACACCCGGCGCAAATAGTAAGAAAGCTGCAGACTGGGTCCTGGTGCTCGAAAAGTAGCGCTGGTTCCCCTCCTTGATAAGGAGGGGTCAGGGTTGGTTGACTGAAGCGCCACCACCCCTGCCCCTCCTCCCGCGGAGGAGGGGAGTCGTTTTCTGAGCAGTCGCTCATGCCCGTTGGTGGACGGGGGCCCAGAAACCATGAAAATGGTTCCGCCGCCAGCACCTTCTGGTAGCGCGGACCCCCGTTGTTGGGGTCCGCGGCCTGTCTATGGTCCTCCGTAAAAGCCGCGGACCCCAACAACGGCGGTCCGCGCTACCCGACTCGTCGATTTACACTATCGGATGGCGACAGCCAATTGGAACAGCGAAGGTGGTGCAATTGCTCCCCGCCGCATCGGATGATAATATCTCGCCCCGAAAACTCCTCCAGGAGGATTGAAGATGGGATTTCTTACCCGACGAGCAGCGCTGGCCCGTGCTGGCCAAGTGGGAGCAGGATACGTTCTGGGTTCCACGATGGCGAACGCTGCCAGCCGAGAGAGCTCCGATGCGCAGCAGCAGAAACTCAAGGTCATCATTGCGGGAGGGCATCCCGGCGACGCCGAATATGGTTGTGGCGGCACAATCGCTCGCTTCACCGCATTAGGTCATGAGGTTGTCCTGCTTCATCTGAACAATGGCGAGTGGCCAAAAGAACAGGGTGGCGCACCTGCGACCGTGCGAGTGGCCGAAGCCGCCAAAGCCGCCGAGATACTCAAGGCGCGCCCTGCCTTCGCCGGGCAGATCAATGGTCACGCCATCCTGGATGCCGCTCATTTCGACGATTTCCGGAAGATTGTCGAAAACGAGCGCCCCGATATTTTCTTTACGCAATGGCCCATCGATCACCACCGCGACCATCGCGCCATCTCAGCCCTGGCGTTCGACGCGTGGCTCCAGCTGGGCAGGAAATTCGCACTTTACTATTACGAGGTTTCAGACGGAGAAGACACGCTGCAGTTCTCGCCCACCGAGTACGTGGATATAACGGAGACGGAACCCGTCAAACGCGCCGCCTGCTACGCACACGCCTCGCAAACGCCTGACAGGTATTATGCGCTACAGGACCAGGTTGCCCTGTTTCGGGGGATCGACTGCGGCCATAAACGCGCGGAGGCTTTCGTACTCCAGGTACAGAGCCCACGTATTGCACTCCCCTCATGAGAAAACGCGTCATGCCCAAAGGAGCGTTTGGTGATTTCATGAAAACCTTCTCAGTGCTGCTCTCAATTCTGTTCCTTACGGTTTCTGTGAATGCTCAGTCCGGTTCCGCGTTTGTGCGGACCGGCGCTGACGGGAAAAGCTGGACGATCGGGAACGCCCTGGTGGAGCGCGAAGTGCATTTTGAATCGCAGCGCGGTCTGCACACGGTAAGCTGGCGCCACATCTTAACGGGCACTGACTTCATGAGTGCCGCCGGGCCCGCGAGATATGCGGGCAGCGAGTTCTCCTTCGAGGCAAGTGGAGATTCGTTTGCCGGTTCAAACGGCTCGGCATGGCAGTTCGTGGGCGCAGAGACCCAGGACCTCCCGCCCTCGGGAAAACTCCTGATCATCCGACTGCGGACGAAGGCGAAGCCCATCGATGTCACCGTCTTTTATGCGGCTTATGAAGGGCATCCCGTGGTGCGGAAATGGATCGCCATCACCAACCGGGGCGAGAAGGAGATAACACTCTCACATTTGAGCTTCGAAGCCGTGAACATAGCCCCCGGGCCCGCGAGCGTGCTCGAAGCCTCGGCGTTCTACGCCGGCCAGCCTCGGGAACTCTTCTTCACCGGAAGGGTTGATGACACCGCCGTGCTGGAGAGGAATTCAAAAACCGGTGAAGGCTTCATCGCGATGAACGAAGCACCCGGCTACCTGAAACGCACGGAACTCTCCGGCTGGGGCGAGGGCGTCGAGGTCATGTATGACACTGACCTTTTCCCCTTTGAGCGCGGCTTGCAGCCCGGTGAAACATTCTCGAGCGCAAAGAGCTCGATAGCGTTCTTTGTAGATGGCCGGGGAACTGCCGACCCGCGCTGGGTGATGCCGTCCTACACCTCTCAAGTCTTAATGAAGAAGGGCGCAGGCTATCAGCCGCCGTGGATTTACAACACTTGGGAGCCTTTCGAGCGCCGCATCACCAAGTCCATCACCATGGATCTCGTCGCCGCCGCCGGGCGTATGGGTTTGGACGTGTTCACGATCGACGATGGATGGCAAGCCGATTACGGCGAAAACACGATCAATCGCAACCTGTTCGAGAACGGTCTGGAGGAAATTCAGGCTGCGGTTGAAAAGCAGGGAATGCGCTTGGGACTGTGGGTGCCGCTGGCCGCCGTCAGTCCGAACACCGAGGTTTATCGCCAGCATCCGGAGTGGCTGTGCAAGGACATTCATGGGCGCCCCAAGATGACGGGTACTATGGCCGGCGCGCAGGCCGTGATGTGCCTCGCCACGCCCTACCGGGAGGTCGCCGCGAGAAGAATCAGCGACTTGATCGGCCGCTATCATCTGAAGTACGTCAAGGTGGACCTGACGACGGTATTCAACGCCTACGGTGAGTCTCCCGGCTGTTACGCCCAGGGACATGACCATCGCACCTGGGCCGAGTCTCTAGACCGTATCTACGAAGGCATCCAATACGTGACCAGCCGGATCTATCACGATCACCCGGACGTCTTACTTGACCTCACCTTCGAACTCTGGGGGCAGAAGCATCTTATCGATTACGGCTTGCTCGGCGCGGGTGATTTGGATTGGCTCAGCAATGTGGACGACGATGCGGCGGAAGCGGCGGGTCCGCGACAGGCGCGAACGTTGCTCTATCTCCGCTCGCTGGCCATACCGGCTGAAACCATGTTGATCGGGAATCTCCAGGCCGACATGCACCCCATCGAAGAGCGCCTGGCAACGGCCATGGGTTCGGGCCCGCTTTTCCTCGGCGACCTGCGGAAGCTGACACCCGCAGAACGGGATTGGTACGGCGAGAAGATTCGATGGTTCAAAACGCTTCGTAAGGAAGTCCCGTTCCAGCAGGGCTTCTTCCCGCTCGGCAATTGGGCTCAACCCGCAGCGGCAACTTGGGATGGCTTCGCGCGCCTGAGCCGCCACGGCGAAGGTTTGATCGCGCTATTCAAGAACGAATCCCGCCCGGATCAGGCGGAAATAAAACTTCCGGTCTTCCCGGATGGAACCTATCGCGTTCGCTCTGTCATGACCGGCAAATCGATTGGCAACTTTACTGGTGAGCAGTTGCGGAACGGCATCCAAGTTCAACTTCCGGCGGAGTTCAGGGTCGAGTTGCTGGAGGTTCGGAAGTAAGTTGGCACCTTCGGCTCCGCCGCCCTGTCTTTGGGGACGGCATTGCCTTCCCCTGCAGCTTCTACATTTCCTGCTCGCCCAAGCCGAGCCAACAGCCCTCTCCTTTGGGGAGAGGGTGTCAAGCTCCGGCGCCTTCATCAGCCGGAGCGTGAAGGGTGAGGGGTTAGTTCCGCTCGCCACGGTGCCCGTTTCGACCTACCGGCCTAGCCCTGCCCCGCTCGCGCCGCAAGCGACGACGCAACCGGATGCCCTCACGAACCGCTGCGCCACCAAACTGACCCCAACGAACAGCGTTCGGTCGTCCGGGGGCAGAAAGCAGGACACCCCACAACGGCTGCGTAAAGTTCTGGACGCCTTTACCCATGGCCGCGAAAAAGACCCCTCACCCGTCCCGCGAGGGCTGGTGAAAACGCCCTCGCGGGACACCCTCTCCCCAAGGGAGAGGGCAGCCTACCCGCCAAGAATGTGGAAACTCCGGACGCCCGCAGGCATTTGACTCTAGGGCAGCACCCTTAGTATTCCTTGCAGCGCGATATCCGCCGACGACTTCCCCACCATAATCTCAAAATCACCCGGCACCACACGCCAGTGCATGTCGATATCGAGCAGTTGGAGGTCTTCTGGAGTCAGATTCAGGCTGACGGTTTTGGATTCTCCGGGATCGAGGGCCACGCGCGCAAAGCCTCGAAGCTGCTTGACGGGAGTTGCCACCGGCGCGTACTTTTCATGGACGTAAAGCTGCACGGTTTCTACCCCTGCCCGCTCGCCCGTGTTTTTCAGATCGACGGAAACGCGCGCTTCCCCGCCCGGATGAATCTCCGCCGGCGCAATGCGCAGATTGCTATACTCGAAATGGGTATAGCTCAGCCCATAACCAAAGGGGTAAAGCGGGCTGGCGGGCATATCTGCGTATCCTGGCCCCAGCGGGTAGCCATCTTTCACAATCATGTACGCCTTGGAAGGCTTGTAGTTGTAGTAAACCGGCAACTGGCCCGAGTGCCGGGGCACCGAAATGGGCAGGCGTCCGGAGGGATTGTAATTTCCGAAGAGCACATCGGCCACCGCTTCCCCGCCCCGCTCGCCGGGCTCCCACGCCTCCACCAGGGCAGGCACGTGCTCCGAAGTCCAGCGCGTCGAGAGCGGCCGGCCGTTGATGAGCACCACCACGGTGGGGGTCCCCGTCTCGAAAACCGCCTGAATCAACTCCTCCTGCACTCCCGTGAGATCCAGGCTGGCCACGTCGTGCCCCTCGCCGTCGGTGGGCCGGCCGCGGAGGTCGCGCCCGTTCGTCTGGTGCTGCCTCTCCCCAACCACCACAATGGCAACGTCGGCGCCCTTCGCGGCCTTCACGGCTTCGGCAAACCCGCTCTTGTCCGGATCGGTAATATCGCAGCCACGCACCTGGGTGACCCTGGTTTGTGGCGAGACCGCGGCCTTGATCCCCTCGATCACCGTCGTCACGTGCTGCAAAATCCCTTTCGGCGAATAGTCACCCAGTTGGTTCATCACGTCATCGGCGTTGGGACCAATCACCGCAATCGACTTCAAATTCTTCTTGAGGGGCAGCAGGTTTTTGTCGTTCTTAAGCAGCACAATCCCTTCCCGGCCGGCGCGCAAAGCCAGTTCCTGGCTCGCCTGCGAATGAACCACTCGGGCAGCGCGTTCCACATCGACATAAGGATTCTCGAAGAGACCAAGGCGGAACTTCAGTTCCAGAACCCTGCGCAGAGCGCGGTCCACGAGGGCCATGGGGACTCGACCCTCTTCCACGCTCTCGACCAGCGGCCCCATGTAGGCGGGTTCGTAAGTAATATTCAGATCGACTCCCGCCTTCAATCCCAACAAGCCGGCTTCCTTCTGGGTAGGGACGATGTGCTCATACTGCAAAGTTCGGAAGCCGTGGCCCTCGCTCTCTACCACTCCTTTGAAACCAATTTCCTGCCGCAAGACGTCGTTCATCCATTTCACCGAAGCGTGCGACGGCACATCTTCAACCTCCGGATAACCCGCCATCACGCCCAGGCCGCCGGCTTTGGTGATTGAGCCGATCCAGGGGGGCATGAAGTTCTCGCGCAAGGAACGGTCCGATACTTCGATGGCCCCGCGCTCGAGGCCGCTGGCGGGTTCGCTCTGGGTGGGGAAATCCGTCAGCACCGCGACGACCTTGTCCGGAGCGGAGATGTCGTAGCCCTGCGTCGCCCGCACGATGGTCTCGCCGATGCGCATGTAGTGGTAGGGGTCTTCGGTATACGCTTCCTCGTTCCGGCCCATGCGCGGATCGCGATCCACTTCCATCACCAGCGTCGAAAGCATGTGGATTCCAACCGCTCGCGCTTCCGCCGCCGCCGTGGCG
>JBELAJ010000478.1:0-6432 GCA_049508935.1 Terriglobia bacterium
ATGGAAGCCGCCACGGGCGACAAAGACTTCTGGATCGTGGACGTGGTTGGCAACTTTTGCTTTGTACATCCGGCCAAACAAGGCATCGGCTCGAACTTGAATCTCATTACGGACAAAGGAAACATCTACAGTTTTACCCTCCAGGAGATCTCTGGCTCTCCCGCCAGTCCCGACCTGAAGGTAATCGTCGAACCGGCCGACCGTTCCGCGATTGTGGCCGCGAGCGGCCCTCCGCAGTTCGTGCCCGTCGCGCAATTGGAACAATCGCGGCAGCAGGTTGCCGCTCTCCAATCGCACGTCGAGCAGGCCGTGGATGAATACAAGAGCGCCTATCCGACACAGCTCAAGTTCGACTACGTCTACAAGGCCAACGAATCTCCCTTCGATATCCAGTCGATCTACCACGACGACAAGTTCACCTACATCAAGACCAATGCGTCAGAAAAGTTCAGCGTCTATGAAATGAAGGACGGCAAACCCAACCTCGTTAGCTATGACCTCCGGGAAGGGACCTACATCATCCCGAAAGTTATGGACGACGGATACGTGGAACTCGGTAAGAAACGGATGAGCTTCACCAGGAAGGGATAAAGTGTCATGACCGACAGCGACTTTACTTCTCACACAGAGGCCCGCACCGACCCACACGCAGAACCAACGTTGCGCCGCAATCTGGAACTGCCCAAAGGCGTCTTGCAGAAGAACCTCAAGACCTTCGTTTATCTGGGTGCGGCATTGCTCGTGATTGTGGCCGCACTCTTCAGTTCGTCCGGCAAGAAGACGCCCGCAGGACAGGGCGCAATTAAGGGGCAACCACCGCAACCAGCCTTGCAGGACAACACCGACAGCAACGTGCAGGAGCTGAAGAACCAGCTTCAGGCCGAACGCCAGAAAGAACAGCAGGCAACCATGGCCGCCGCTGCAATGGCAGATCCCGCGCTTGCGTCCGCGACGCCCCCGCAGCAGGCCGCCGCCGCGGCCTACGGCCCGACCGGCGTTGCCGTGCCCTGTGTTCCGGGCCGGCCTTGCCCGCAACTGCAGCAGGGCAACATGCAGATGCAACTTACTCCTGTACAGCAACAGGCAGAGTTGATCGCCGCGAAAGAACGCGAACGGGCGGACGACGCCCGTTTCGCTTCCAACCTCGTTTACTCCCGTTCCGCCGAACAGCCGCAACAACCGCCGCAGCAAGGTCAGATCGTGCCTGCCCAGTATGACCATACCGAACGGCAGGCAAACCACAGTCCCGTCGCGCCAGAAGTCGAAGGGAAACAGGAGGAAACGTCCGCAGGCTATAAGCGCCCGCTGGAAGCCAATGTCGATTCCGCCGTCGGCCAACCCTATCTCGTCTACGAGGGCTCCGTTCTCGACACCGTTCTGATGAATCGCCTGGATGGAGACGCCGTCGGGCCGGTGAAAGTCCTGGTCTCAAACCCGTTGTATTCGCACGATCGTCAGCACGTCATCATCCCCGAAGGGACCGTTGTTCTCGGTGAGGCTAAGAAGATTGGCGCAGCGGGCTTCGGCCAGCAGCGGCGGATGGCGGTGGTTTTTCATCGCCTCATCATGCCGGACGGTTACTCCGTTGATCTCGACCAGTTCCACGGCCTCGACCAGATCGGCGAAGAAGGGCTCAAGGACAAAGTCAACAATCACTACCTTCAGATTTTCGGCACCTCGATAGCTTTGGGCGTGATCGCCGGAGCAGGCGAACTCACGCAGGGCGGCGGCACGATTACCACCAGCGGTTCCCAGGCGTTCACCAATGGGACCGCAGCCAGTGTTTCGCAGTCTGCAACCACCATCCTTAACCGCTTCATGCAGATACCGCCCACCATCACGATTCGGGAGGGCCATCGCGTGAAAGTGTATTTCACGCAGGACTTGCTTCTTCCTGCGTACTCCAATCACACCATTCCACAAACGTTTTAAGGAGGTTTCCGATGCGATCAGTTGCCCTCTCCCTATTACTCCTATCGACTCTCGCCCTTGCGGGCTGTCAGAGCAAAGCTGAAAAAGTGAAAAAGTTGCAGGACCAATACAACGCCGAATACCCGGCCTATGCCAAGGACTGCCTCGATGAGACCTCCGGCTCGGCAAGAATGCTGACCGGAGAGAAGCTGACCGCGGAGCAGGCGGCGACGCTCGACGCCAAGAAAAAAGAGCGAGACGCACGGTGCAAGCCAGAGGCCGACCGTCTTGCACAGATCCAAAGAGAGATTCTTGCCGCACAGCAGTAACACGGTATTGCTGTGAGGCTTTGCCACACCAACCGCAAACGAAAGGATAAGGCAATGAAGAAGCTACTCCTCACCGCACTCGCCATCGGACTTGGTGCAGCACTCCAACCGGCGGCGCACGCGCAATTCGGCTCCGGTATCGTCTACGATCCGACGCAGTCGGTCCACGCCGTCACGCAGATCGAACACGAAGAACAATCCATCGCCAACCAAGCCCAGCAGATCGAGCAGGGCCAACAAATCTTCACCAACACCGTCAAGATTGCGACGACCGCTCTACAGGCATACAACGTCGCCAAACAGCAATACCAACTTGTGCACCAGATGATCCTCGCGCCGACCATGCTGTATCAGCGGTTTTTGTCTCCCACGACCGACCTGAGGATGCTGCAACAAATCTCGAACACCTACGGCAACTCCATGGGGTGGCTCAATTCCGCAAATACCGGCAACGGGGCCGCAGCCTCCTACCAGCAGGTCAGCGTGCCTAACACCACCAACATGATTCCCGGCTACGGCACCGCCAGTGTTGCCGGGCAGCTGCAGATTGCCGCGCAGGGAGCCACCGTTGATCTCGGCGACTCCGTCATGACCAACAACCTGCAAATGCTCGGGACCATCCGCGCCAATCAGACCGCAAGGCAAACCGATCTCACCAACCTGGAGGCCACGACACAAAACCAGGACGCCTCGCAGCAGACCATCATGGCTACACTCCAGCGCATCAATCAGGCCCTGCTTTTGCAACTCCGTACCCAGCAGGACGCAAACCAGATCAACGCCAATCTTGCCCTGCAGCAGATCGTTGCCCAAAAGCAGCAGCAGGACGCGATGAAATCCGCATTCCGTGACTCGTCGGGCTACGAAAGCTACTACAACGCCAACATCGCCACAACCAGCGGCGGAGCGGCCAATCTCCTCACCCAGGCGTTCTGAGTAGGAGCAAAGACAGAGGGTATGAAATATGGGTGGACTGTTTGAGTACATCGCTCAGGCTTGCCAGGCGCTTGCAGCCACGGCGGCACCCTCCATTACCGCCATGGGGATTCACATCGTCATAGCCCTTGCCACCATCATGATGGTTTGGTTCGGTGTCCAAGAAGCCCTTGCATCCGCGCACGGCGAGGGCGGATTCAGCATGGGGAGGTTCCTCAACCTCTTCATGCTGCTCACCTTCGCCTATGCGATGGTGAACTACTACGACAGCTCCATCCCCGGACTCGGATTTTCCATTAAGAGCTTCATCGACGGCGGCACCACGAACTTGGTCAGCCTGATTGGCTCGGATGGTTCCACCACGATGCTGAGCGAGATCCACGCGGCATCCTCGAAAACTGGGCCATCGTTGCTGACCAGCATGATGTCTCCCTACTACGCCATTGTGTACTTTGCCGTGCAGTTCCTATTGGCCCTCCTGGCCGCAATCGTCTCCGCCATCCTGGCCTATGGCGCAATTGCGGCAACAATCGTCGGATTGCTTGGACCGATCTTTATTCCGTTTCTCGTCTTTGACAAGCTCGATTGGTTGTTCTGGGGATGGCTCAAGGCGTATCTCGGGTTCAGCTTTTATAAGGTTGTCGCCGCAGCCACGATGAATGTTCTGGCCCACGTTCTGACCAACTATTACATCCAGCTTGGCCAAAGCGTGTCGGACCCGTCAACGATTGTCCAGACGTTGCCACTTCTCGTCCTTCTCGTATTGGTCAACGTCTACATTCTCTTCAAGATTCCGACCATGACCCACAGTTTATTCAGCGGCGGCGGTGGCGGACACGCCGGGGGCTTCGGCGCGGCGATGTTAGCGATAAGGGCCCTGATGTAAACCGCAGGAGAAACGAGGTCCACAAATGAACGCGGAAGAAGAAACCATGACCGTCGAAACGAAACCCGACCCGAAAATTACCCGTGCCGCGGAACGCTACTTGGAACAATACGGCGACCCTCTGGTGATGAACACCTACCTTAAGGTGACGATTCTTGCTCTCGCCGCCGTCTGTTTCGTGCTGGCGGCGCTGATCTTCAAGAGCCAAACAGCGCTTGCCAACATGCACCCGATGATTGTGCGGATTAACGACGTAGGCCACGCGGAAGCCATCGACTACCGCAACTTCCAGTACCGCCCGCAGGAAGCGGAGAACAAGTATTACCTCACCCGCTGGGCGGAACTGTATTTCAGCCGCAACCGATTCACGATCGAACGGAATCAAACGCAGTCGTTGTACTTCCTTAACAGCGACGTGCAACGCGCCGTAATCGACCAGGAACGCAAGGACAACAGCATTCAGAACTACGTCAAAGACAGCACCTTGCCGTATGTCGATGCCGAGATCAAGAACGTCATCCTTGACGACCTGCGGCAGTCGCCGTATTCGGCGCGAATTGAGTTCGAGAAGGTGTACAGCAATCCGGCGGATCATACCGAACTTAAGCGGGAGCGATGGACAGCCAGCGTTACCTATGTCTTCCGCGAGAACGTGAAGAACAATGAGCTAGCCGTGAACCCTCTCGGCCTCACCATCGTGCGCTTCCGGGCCGACCAGGCGTTCAGCTAAGGATGAAGCATTCATCGACCTTCACAGAGGCTTATTCATGTCGTTTCTTGCTGCTAATCCGGCTGACTTTCCCCGCCTGTCTCGGTACCGACTGGAGCGTCCGAACATGAGCCTCCCGACGTGCAACGGCGGTGGCCGATTACGCTCTTCTTACGGCGGACATGCCGGCTCGAATCGCACTGCAATTGCGGTGAACTTCCGCAGCCAATGGGCAGATGAGAACTTTGCTCTTGAGCGTGTCTGCCGTTATGTATCCCGTCTTTCGCTCGGTCACAGCTTCGGGGCCTTTCCGGCGCCCGGCGGCACTCGGTCTTCTGCTTCGCATTCCGCGCCCCTTCGGGGTCTCGGTTCCTCCCAAAACAAGTTTGCAAACCACGGCAAAAGGCGCCGCGCAAACTTCTTTCGGGCCCCTCCCAGAAAGCAGACCTTCGGCACTTGGGAGCCGGGCCCACTCGCTAGGCTTCGCCCTGTGTGACCCGAGCAACAACGGGAAAATTCAACAAACGGAGACACTGTTATGTACCAGAACAAAGTAACCCTCATCGGCTTCCTCGGCAGCAACCCGGAAGTTCGCACCAACGACAATCGCAGCTTTACCACTCTCTCGCTGGCAACCAAGTCCTCCTATAAGAAGGACGAGAAGTACATCTCGCACACCGAATGGCACCGTTGCGTCGTGTTCGGCCAGCTCGCGGAGTTCGCCAAGACACTCACCAAAGGAGCGCATATCCAGGTGGAAGGCGAGCTGCGCAGCCGGGAATACACCAGCAAGAAAACCGACACTAAGCAGCGCGTCTGGGAGATTCGGGTCGCTTCGATCCTGAAGCTCGACCGCGCTGAAAAGGCCGCTCCGGAAGACCAGGAGCACGATGAAGTGCCCCAAGAGGAAACGGCCGCATAAGCCATTGTCTTTGGCTCTCGGAAGCCCGGCTAATCGCTGGGCTTCCACGCTGTGAGGTTCCCCCTATGAGCTTCGAATTGATCCTGCCGTTCCTTCGGCCCATTGAGGCGCTGCTGCTCGACGAAGAGGTTAGCGAAATCATGGGCAATCCGGATGACGCGTGGTTTTGCGAGCGCGACGGAAGATTGTGCCAGGAGCCAAACATTTCCTTCGACGCCGGCGGGCTGCGCACTGGCCTTGAAGTCATCGCCAATCAACTAGGAAAAAGGCTGGACGAAGACAACCCCAGACTACATGCGCAGCTTCCCGACGGAAGCCGGATTGCGGTCTGGATTCCCCCGCTTGTGAGTCCGGCCCCGGCGATTGCGATACGGAAATTCACCAGCCGCAATTACACGGTCAATGATCTGATTGCTCGGGGCACACTGACGCAGGCGATTGCAGATCTCTTGGCGGAGCAAATTCGCAGCGGCAAAACGCTGCTCATCAGCGGCGGAACCGGGACCGGAAAGACGACGCTCTTGCGAATACTCGCCAACTCAATTCCGGAGAATGAACGCATCCTCGTTATCGAAGACACGCCAGAGCTTCAGATCCGGAAGCCGAACATAGTTGCAGTCGGATCTCAGACCAGTACTTTCAAGACCAATGTGTCTTTCGACGACCTATTGAAGGACACGCTTCGCTTCAGACCCGACCGGATCATTCTCGGCGAAGTGCGCGGAATCGAGGCGCGAAC
>JBELAJ010000479.1:0-6428 GCA_049508935.1 Terriglobia bacterium
CCGCATGACCCCGCGAAGCTGAAGGCCTGGATCAAGGTTCACCAGAAGCGCCTGTTGGACAAGGGGAAAATCGAAAAGCTTGCGGGCGTGCTCCGCGCCCTCCCATTCCGCCATCGCGCCATCGCGGAGAAGATCCGCACGGAAGCCGATTATTTCGAAAGGAACGCCGAGCGCATGCGCTACCCCAAATTCCGCCGCCAACACCTCTTTGTGGGCTCGGGCGTCATCGAAGCCGGATGCAAAACCGTGGTCGCTTCTCGCCTCAAACGCTCGGGAATGTTCTGGACCGTCCGCGGAGCCAACGCCATCCTGGCCCTGCGCTGTGCTTATCTCAATGGCGGCTTTGAGGATTACTGGGAGAGCCGTCGGGCGGCTATTGCCGCCTAATTCCAACTTCTATGTCGCGCACCCTTAATCTTTGTTACTCTGTTGAAACGGGAACTGCCTCGGTCGTACCGAGCCCGAGCTGGGAGGGCTCGCAAGTGTGCGCCACCCAGAAGCAGCGGGTCCTGTTGGGTTCTTAATCTGTTCCTGAAGCCTGGGTCCAAGTGGTGGCTCCACCCGGGCAATATCGGGATCGGGGTTGAGGGTCACTCCACGGACCTCATGCTCCGCTCTGGCTGGCCGGCGGAAATGCTCCGGTGTGTGCGCCAGCTGGCGCTTTCCCCAAATGACGGGAAAAGGTCTTGCGTGTAATCGAGAGGAGGCCCAATTGAGGAAGAGACACATAGCAGTGGCAAGAAGGATTCGTCGTGGTTGTTTTTCACCTTGCCCAAAAACCCTTCTCCGCAACCCACCGTAAGCTCTTGATGCGATTGGGGTGCCAGCCCCTCTGCGAGACTGCCCAGAAACACCAGTTTATGGGCAATGAGATTAGGCGTGACTTTTGCAGATGGAGATGCTGCCAGTCCAGAATAGGACATTGATGGGAATGGTCATTGAGCCGGAGCCCCGAACTTATGCGTTGATACTTGCCTGTGCGAGCAATGCCCGTTTTCAGATCGGGCGCCTGGGAACAATGCGAGTGCAGTCCGGATATTACGTGTATTTAGGGAGTGCGTTGGGTCCGGGGCTTATTTCCAAAGATGTAACCTTCTTTGCAGCGCCGTTTGCTGTCGAAAGAGTTATACTCTGCGCTTGCATATTGTTCCTTGGATTACCTGATGAGCACCCAGATCGCTATTCCAAGCGTCGGTCAAGTCGTAGCAGTCCGCCAGCGGCTTTACTTGGTTGAACGAGTTGTGGGCCCGGTCAAATCGGGCGACTCCACCCTTGTCGAGCTATCCTGTGTCGACGATGATGCGCAGGGGCAGCAGCTTGAAGTCCTATGGGAAGGGGAACTCGACGGGCACATCCTAACCGGCGAGGACTGGGCGGCAATCGCCTCTCGCGGATTTGACCCGCCGAAGCGCTTTGGAGCGTACCTCAACACTCTCCGGTGGAACTGCGTCACATCCACCGACGCCAAATTACTCCAATCCCCATTTCGTGCCGGAATCCGTCTCGACCCCTATCAACTCGAGCCTTTGCGGAAGGCCTTACTCCTCCCCCGAGTGAATCTGTTTATTGCTGATGATGTGGGCCTTGGCAAGACGATTGAGGCCGGACTCATTGCGCGCGAACTGCTCATGCGTAAGAAGGTCCGTGAGATTGTGGTTGCCTGCCCGCCCTCGATGTTGCTGCAGTGGCGCGATGAACTTGAGGCCCGGTTCGGCCTCGTCTTCGAAATCCTTGACAAGGTTTTCTTACAAAAGGTCAGGCGTGAAAGAGGTTTCGGTGTCAACCCGTGGACGACAAATCCGCGCTTCCTGATCTCGCACCGACTTCTGATCGATGAAGCCTACGCTGCGCCGCTACGAGACTGGCTGGGGACCTTTCGGCCAGGAAGCTTGCTGATCATGGATGAAGCCCACCACGCAGCCCCATCCAGCGGTCAGCGATATGCTATCGACTCTGACATCACGCGGGCAGTTCGTGATCTTAGTCCGCGATTCGAGCATCGCCTCTTTTTGTCCGCTACCCCTCACAACGGGCATTCCAACAGCTTTTCGGCTTTGCTTGAAATCCTTGATCCGCAGAGATTCTGCCGGGGCGTCAAGGCGAGCAAGCGAATGCTCGACGATGTCATGGTCCGGCGGCTCAAGGATGATCTCCGCCAGATCGTTGGCGGGTTGGGGCACTGAAGATCTCTATGGTGCGCCCGGTGCACCGGCTATTCCCGAATCCCTGGAAGCGCCGCTCCCCGAGTACAACGAAACCCTCCGTCCGTCATTTGCACTGCACGAGTTTCAGCCCAAGGACTCCGTGCACGAGTGGATTCTGCTGATCAACGTCATACCCACGGGAGCGCAGTTTGACGCTGCGGCAGAAGTTGATACGCATAGGTGGCAAGCACCCCCACAGGCGCGGTTTGAGAGGCTGTTGCGAGAAACCCGAGTTCCGGCAGGGTTGCTGGTGAACGGACGCGAAATGCGCCTGGTGTACGCACCCAAGGGTGAGACCAGCGGGTACATGACGTTCAAGCTTTCAGAAATGCTCCAGGTGGCGGGGCGTCCTATGCTTGCCGCGCTCGTCATGTTGCTTTCTTCTGATCGCCTGTATGGCATGGCAGAGAATCAGCGGCTTCGTGCCATCCTTGAGAATAGCCGCAAGTACCAGAACCTTGTCTCGACGCAGCTTGCGGGTCAGGTCCTTGAAGCTCTCTACGAGCTTCTACGCGGCTTCCAGGCAGCCGATGATCAGATGCATGGTGAACTCCTGCGAGAGGTTCTGAAACGCGACCCCGATCACGTTTAAGCAGGACTGCTAACGACCCTATTACGATTGGTATTCGTGCTCTTTGCGGAAGACCGTGGCTTGCTTTCGATTGACCCCATCTACACGAACTTTTACTCCGTGAGCGGGTTGTATGACCGGTTGCGAGCTGATGCTGGCCGTTACCCAGACACAATGGATCAGCGGTATGGGGCTTGGGCGCACCTGCTGGCCCTCTTTCGTCTCATTTACCAAGGCGGCAGCCATGCCGGGATGCGTATTCCTGCGCGGGAAGGATATCTCTTTGACCCGGACCGCTATCTTCTCCTCGAGGGCCGCAGCCAACGGAACGACCTGCCGTCCATCCCCCGTGTGTCGGACGGGGTGCTTTTCCGTGTGCTCTCGAAGCTGCTCCTGCTAGACGGTGAGCGCCTCAGCTACAGGACTCTAGCCGTTGAACAGATCGGAAGCGTTTACCAAGCAATTATGGGATTCGAACTCCATGTTGCCGGCGGTCAGTCTATTGCCATCAAACCCGCCGACAAGAATGGGGCTCCTGCCACAATAAACCTGGAGGAACTGTTTCTAATTGCGCCTGACAAGCGGTTAAAGTGGTTAGCAGATAACTCGGATCAGAAGCTCACGGGGCAGGCAGCAGACGCGCTCAAGGATGCGAGCTCTATTGAAGACCTTTTGGCTGCTCTGGAGCGGAAGATTGCGCGGTCTGTGACGCCCAATGTGGTGCCGAAGGGAGCGATGATCTTCCAGCCCTCTGGCGAACGTCGCCGCAGCGGGTCCCACTACACACCCAGCAGCCTCACAGGCCCCATCGTCGAAGCTGCCCTAAGGCCTGTGCTCAAGCAACTTGGCGACAATCCCAATCCCACCCCTGACCAGATCTTGCAGCTCAAGGTTTGTGGCCCCGCCATGGGCTCTGCGGCGTTCCTAGTTGAAGCGTGCCGCCAACTCGGTGACGCGCTCGTCAAGGCTTGGCACGTCCACAATCAAGTTCCGGTGATTCCGCGAGACGAGGACGAAGTCTTGTATGCCCGCCGCCAGATTGCACAGAGATGTCTGTACGGCGTGGACAAGAATCCGCTGGCGGCAGACCTGGCGAAGCTGTCGCTGTGGCTTGCCACACTCGCCAAAGACCATCCGTTTACCTTCCTGAATCACTCCCTCCGCGCCGGCGACTCGCTGGTCGGGCTCACCCGGCGGCAGATCGCGGCATTTCACTGGCTCCCGAGTGAACAAAAAAGCTTCCTTGAAGAGCAGTTGCGAAAGCGCATTGATCGTGTCAGCGAGGTCCGAAAACGCATCCTCGTTGCCGCCGATGACACCCCTTATTCCGTCTTGCAAGCGAGACTCGATGAGGCAGACGGGGCTCTCTCCTGGATACGGATGGCTGGCGATGCAGCCATTGCCGCGTTTTTCGCCGCGGAAAAGCCGAAGGAGCGGGAAAATATTCGCGCAAGTCTTCAAGACCAACTCGAGACCGCGCTTAAGAACCCCCTAAAGATTGAACTTGTCTCGCCTATCGAAGCTTCGATTGACGGCCTGAGGAAGGGGCCCAAAGGCGTGGCACCATTCCACTGGGACATCGAATTCCCTGAAGTATTCACGGTAGACCCGAAAGGGAACGTGACAGGTGGCTTTGATGTGATTGTAGGCAATCCGCCGTTTGCTGGTAAGAACACACTCATTGACGCTCACGCCGAGGGATATCTTGACTGGCTCCAAGCCGTTCACGAAGAGTCGCATGGCAATTCCGACCTCGTGGCACATTTTTTCCCTCGTGCCTTTAACATGCTGCGTCCTGATGGTTGCTTCGGATTGATTGCAACGAACACCATCGGGCAGGGAGACACACGTTCCACGGGACTTCGCTGGATTTGCACCCACGGCGGCACAATCTACCAAGCAAGGAAGCGATTGAAGTGGCCGGGACAGGCAGCAGTCATTGTGAGCGTTGTGCACGTGTGCAAGGGTACCCTTGGCGACACAGGATCTATCGCGAGCTGATGGATGTGGCTGACTTCCGAATGCGTATAATCGGGGTACAATCGCTCTATGGTGGGAGCAGCCCACAGATGACCGACGGGCAACGGCAGATGCTAATCGTTATCGGCGGCCTGCCAGCCACTGGCAAGACGGCCATAGCTCGGGAGTTGGCGCGTCAGATCGGAGCAGTGCATTTGCGTATCGACTCGATGGAGCAAGCTATTCGGGCTTCCGGAGCGGCTAGCCAGGGTCTCAATGATGCGGGATACCTCGTCGCCTACGCTGTCGCCGAGGATAACCTCCGAGTCGGTCGAACAGTGATTGCGGACTCAGTCAATCCGCTTCAATTAACTCGCGATGCTTGGGTCAAGGTGGCGGAGCGCGCCCAAGTCAACGCCGTCGAAATCGAGGTCAAATGCTCTGACGTCAGCGAACATCGACGCCGGGTGGAGACACGAACCACCGACATTCCCGGGCTGAGGTTGCCTACTTGGGAAGAGGTAATCTCTAGGGAATACCATCCATGGGATCGTGAACATCTCGTGATTGAAACTGCGGGGCAGACTGTGGAGCAGGCCGTCAAAATGCTTCGAGAAGTACTTCTTGGGAGGTAGGGCAACGGCGCATTCCCCCCGAATTGGGGGGTAGTCGGAAGTGGTTCCGGATGGGCTCGCGGCGACCGTAATCCAAACGCCTAACGGGATCGGTCCTGGATGACGGCGTAATGGCGAGTAATCCGTTGGCGCTGGATAAGTCGACCCTTCGACTAGGGGGGATCTACCTCCCAAACGTTGTTATCAGGTGCGATGGCACGTATCAGCGAAGCCGACTATACAACCAATTGGGACGTTGGTTTGACGAACCCGGGGGTGGACTCCAGCCGATCCGCTGAGGCGACGGGATCCACAACCTGCGAGCTGCGCGAACGACAAGTGGATGCGATAATCAGATGCAAGAAACATGCGATCTCGCGACAAGAATTGACGTGGAGGTGGACACATGGCTCACGACCAAGACGAAGTGAAGTTTTCACGGCGCGCTTTTTTGGAAGTCAGTCCCGGGGCGCTCGCGGCCGCCGGAGTAACGTCCATGACAAACGTGCGGCGCTCACCATCCTCAAACCCGGACCACGACCGAAGTGAAAACGATTCCGGCCCCACGAACGCGTCGGTAGATACCCAGAACCCTAGTTCCGGCAATCCGCCGCCGACGGATAGCGGCGGACTGCCGCCCTTCAAATATCCATTCTCCTTCGGGCACAAGCGGCTGCATTCGGGCGGATGGTCACGGGAGGTGACGGTACGCGAACTCGAGGTATCCAAAACCATGGCTGGCGTGGACATGAGACTCACGGCCGGCGGCGTCCGCGAACTCCATTGGCATACTGCCGCCGAGTGGGCTTTCATGTTTTATGGAAACGCACGAATCACCGCGATCGATGCCGACGGCAAGAGCTTCGTCGCCGATGTAAGGGAAAACGATCTGTGGTATTTCCCGACGGGAATTCCTCACTCGATTCAAGGATTAAATCCTGACGGCGCAGAGTTCCTGCTAGGTCTTTGACCGCATGAAAAGATTCTATAATATATTGTTTTTGAGGAATCTTTGGGCCTATACTGGGGCATGTCGCGACGCCCCCTTGAGGTGAAGGTATCGGCCGAAGATCAGAAGCA
>JBELAJ010000048.1:0-24251 GCA_049508935.1 Terriglobia bacterium
CACCTCCTGGCTCACCTGCCCCAGCCGGAGCGCCACATTAATCGTGACATTATTGCTGACTTCGAGGACGATGCCCGTCTGCACGTAAGCTTGGAAACCGCCGGCCTGTACCTGGAGGTCGTAAGGTCCCACGGGAAGATTCGGGAGCACGTAGGTCCCGTTCGTGTCGGTCAACGTTGTTCGTACGAAATCGGTGTTGGTTTGCTTGGCCGTCACACTGGCGTTTGGGACTACCGCTCCGCTTGGGTCCGTGATGAGGCCTTGAATCTGCGCGTTGGCCACCGCCTGGCTCCAGAGCCGCCCTGTCGAGATAGCCAGACCGACCGCTAACAACAAGACCGTAATTTCAATGACTTTTCTTGTCATGCTCAGCCTCTCCGCACTCGAATTTTCAATATAATTCTCTAGCCGAACGGGTACTGCATTCCCTGTCAACGTGGGAGCAATTTCCCTTCCAAAAGAAATATCCATACCTGGCGAGCAAGTCGCTGATTATACAAGATAAACGGGGCGCGAGGCCAAGCTTTTAACATTCGGTACGGAATTCCGTATCTTCAATTCTGAAATCTGTAGGAGCGTGCCAACGTCTAAAGCGCGCGCGAACCCTGTCATTCTGAGCGAAGCGCCGGACCGTCCGGTCCGGGGCGAAGCGAAGAATCTCGGCAGTTGCAACGAACTACTGAGGTCCTTCGTCGCCTGCGGCTCCTCAGGATGACAGTCAAAAGGGTTTTTCCGCAACGCGTAAAGGCCAGCGCTGGAAGGTAAATCAGGACACCACCGCGCCCGAGCGCAAGTTGCCTTGCGGCCAAGAAAGTGTTTTCATGGATTTTGGAGTTCAGGCGAGGCATTGCCAAAAGGAGGTGGTTCTGCAAGTGAGCGACTCCCATCTTAAGCGTGAAGAAGGTTTGCCTTCGAAGAAGGTGCGGCTGACCTTGATGATTGGTTTCGGTGGCTTGCTGGCCCTGATGCTTGTCGCCGGCCTCGAGGCTCTCGATCTCGCACGCCAACTGCACGCGCAGGAAGAGAACATTCGCCGCAGCTTTCTGGCGCATACCCAGCCCCTGATGGTTCTATCATCGTCGATCTGCGTCTACAACGACCGGGTGCAGGAGTACTTACTGAGCCAGGACCCGCAAGCCGAGGGACTTACTGCCGATGAATTCTCACGGCTGACAGCGGAAGTTAATTCGATGCTAAGAGCTTTTCCCGATACTCGTCCGCCGGAAGAACAAACCTTCCTCGACAACCTTGAGCGCCTGTTCACGGCGCAGCAACGCATGATGAATCCCATCTTTTCATGGAATCCGGAGGAGCGCCACAGGCAGGCTCTGCGGTTGTTGCATGAACAGGTTCTTCCTGAACAAGCCCGCATCCAGGAAACAACGGAGAGAATCGCCGTTTGGAACAGGCAGCAACTGGGCGCGGCAAACCAGGAGATTTTTGCGAGCTTTTCGAGCTTGCAAGCTCGCCAATCGAGGCTGCTGGCTATCTCTCTCGCCGCCGGGCTGGTGCTCTCTCTCTCGAGCGCCCTCTACCTTCTCCATCTCGAACAGCAGGGACAGCAGCGGTATCAGGAGCTCGCCCGCAGCCGCGGCGAACTCGAAGCCTTATCAGCGCGGCTCGTGGACGCCCAGGAAACTGAGCGCCGGTCGATCTCCCGCGAACTGCACGACGAAGTGGGGCAATCTCTTGGCGCCCTGTTGGTGGAGGTTGGCCGGTTGGAAGCTGCGATCCCCGGCGGCGCGCCGCAGATCAGCGATCATGTCAACAAAATCAAATCCGTAGCGGAGACCGCGGTTGAAACCGTGCGCAACATCGCCTTGCTGCTTCGCCCCTCGATGCTGGATGATCTTGGATTGATCGCCGCCCTCGAGTGGCAGGGCCGCGAGGTCTCGCGCCGCAGTGAAACGGAAGTTGAGATACAATCCGTTGACGTTTCGGAAACGATCCCGGACGAGTACAAAATCTGCATCTACCGGTTGGTTCAGGAAGCGGTCAACAACGCGGCGCGGCACAGCGCCGCTAGAAATGCCAAAGTCACGGTTGAACAGAAAACGGACAGAATTCTGGTCACCGTTTCGGACGACGGCCGCGGCTTTGATCCGCAGAGAGCGCGCGGCCTGGGAATCCTGGGAATGGAAGAGCGAGTCAAGCGCCTGGGAGGAAAGCTCGCCATCGACTCAAAGCCGGGCTCCGGCACAACCGTCCGCGCCGAGTTTCCGCTTTCTGCGGGAACGAATGCGTGATCGAATTCGGAAACTTGTCATCCTGAGCGAAGTGAAGGATCTCCGCAGTTCTTCGAAGTTTGCGCAACCCTTGACCAACTGCAGAGATCCTTCGCTTCGCTCAGGATGACAGTCCGTCGACTTTCTCGCTCCCAAAGCATTATGAAACCCATTCGCGTCCTGCTTGCCGATGACCACAAGTTGATCCGGGCCGGCCTCGTCCTGGTGGTCCAGCAGCAGCCCGACTTCAGCGTAGTCGGCGAAGCTGATGACGGAAGGCAGGCGGTGGAACTCGTCGAGTCACTGAAGCCGGATGTTGTGGTGATGGATATCGGCATGCCCAACTTGAATGGCATTGAAGCCGCGCGCCAGATCACGGCCAATCGCCCGGACACCGCAGTGGTGATCCTGAGCATGCATGCCGACGAAGGCTATGTTCTGCGGGCGCTGAAAGCGGGCGCCCGCGCTTATTTGCTGAAGGATTCCGCCACCACTGATCTCGTGCAGGCCATCCGCGCCGTCGTCGAAGGAAAGTCATTCTTCAGCCCCGCAGTCAGCAAGGTTCTGCTGCAGGATTACATGCGCAAGCTGCGCCGGAGCGGCGCCGAAGATTCCTACGACCTTCTCAGCCCACGAGAGCGCGAAGTGCTTCAATTGGTCGCGGAGGGAAAGTCCAGCAAGGAAGTTGCGAACCTCTTGCACCTGAGCACCTACACCGTGGAAACCCACCGCGCAAAGATCATGCAGAAACTGAATCTGAGAGGCGTGCCGGAGTTGATTTTGTATGCAGTGAGGAAAGGAATCATTTCGTGAAGAGGGAACAGGGAATAGGGAACAGGGAATAGGCAACGGGGAACAGGGAACAGTAAAGGCTGCCCACCTCTTCCTGTCCCGTGTCCCCTATTCCCTGTTCCCTATTACTGAACGGGGAAGGAAGGGAACAGCGCCTCACTATTCCCTATTCCCTGTTCCCTATTCCCTGTTCCCTGCTCTTACGCTGCGACAAACAGCGTATGCCCCTGGCGATTGACGAGCAGCAGAGGATTTTTCCCCGCCTTCTCGACCGCCCGCTCGAAGTCATTGACGGTGGTCACGCTCTGATGATTGACTTCCTGAATCACATCTCCCTGCTGCAAGCCTGAGTCGGCAACAGGACTCGACGGATTAATCTCCGTTACCACCACGCCTTTGGTATGAGCGGGTAATCCCAATTGCTGGGCCGTCTGATCGTTGACGTTCTCCACCGTAACGCCTTCCAGCGCTCCTTGCGGATTTTCCGGCTCGGCGCTCGCCCGCTCATTCTCAGTTGGCATTTCCCCCAACTTAATTGCCAGGTCGTGCTCGCTGCCGTTGCGCCATACCTTCAAGTTGGCGGTCGTGCCGGGCGCCATCATGGAGATGCTCATGCGCGCTTGGTTGCTGTCGGTGACGGGTTTGCCGTTCAAAGCCACGATGATGTCGCCCTTTTCAAGGCCGCTTCTTGCTGCCGGGCTGCCGGGCTCGACATCCCCCACCAGTGCGCCGTTGGGCGCAGTTTCACCGAACGCCTTAGCCAGTTCCGGGCTCACTCCCTGGATGTAGGCGCCCATATAAGCCCGCGTCACTCTGCCGTTTCTCACAATCTGGTCCATGATATTCCGCGCCAGGTCTGAAGGGATTGCGAATCCCACACCCTCGTTGCCACCTGACCCGTGCGAGAGGATCGCGGTGTTGATGCCAATCAGTTCGCCACGGTCGTTCACCAGCGCTCCGCCGGAATTGCCTGGATTGATCGGCGCATCCGTCTGGATGAAATCTTCATAATCCTCGATACCCAGGTTGGCCCGCCCGGTGGCGCTCACGATCCCCATGGTTACGGTTTCTCCCACGCCGAAGGGGTCGCCGATCGCCAAAGCGTAGTCGCCCACCTGAACTTTGGAAGAGTCTGCAATCGTGATTGCAGGCAGGTTTGTTGCGTCCACCTTAAGCACCGCAAGATCGGTCTTCGGATCTGTGCCCACAACCCGAGCCTTGTACTGATGCTTGTCTGAACTAGTAACCAGAATCTCTGTTGCTCCTGTCACAACATGGTTGTTGGTCAGGATATATCCCTCCGGGCTGACGATCACGCCGGAACCCAGGCTGCGCTCGCGATCCTCTTGCGGAGCGCGTGGTCTGTTGAATTGGCCGCCGAAATTATCTCCGAAGAACTGGCGGAAAAACGGATCCATCGGCATCATCTGTCCCGAGAAGCCCGTTTTCACCACCTTGCTGGTGGAGATGTTCACAACTTCCGGCAGCACTTGCTTCACGACCGGCGCGAAGCTATTCCTGCTTGGACCTTCATTGGGGCTTGCAAGCTTCAGCGAGGCCGGTGGATTGGCAGTTGCGATGTCGCCGCGAAGGCGATTGATGCCTACCCCGCCTACGACCAGTCCGAACGCCGCTGCAAGAGCTATGCCGCCCAACTTGCTGCTAAAACTTCGTACGTTCATATGCCCTCCCTTTCACAAATTCGCTTGCCAGCGTCACGGCTGCGTTGGCCGTCCATTCGCTGGTCCGTTCAATGAGACGCAGGGAGAGGCAATGGGGACTATCACGACGACTGTGTATTTGCGATACCGGCGATTGGGGATGGGCTTTGCTAGGGGGGAGGCTGGACCGCTGGTCAGCGCTGCGCGCAGCCTAGGCATCAGCGGTACGCCTCTTTGCGATGACGAACGGAGTGGACGCGCAATGTGTCGCCTGATTGGGAAAAAACCAGGCGGTAATCACCAGAACGTAAGCGGAGCTTTCCGGTAAGCTCGCCCTTTAGCTGCTTGACGTCCCCTTGCCCAGTGCGCGCGAAACGAAGCAGTGTGTCAAAGAGTTTTTGTGCGTTCGGCTTGTCGAGGCGGCGAACGTCAGCCCTCGCGGCTTCAGACCACTCAATGTTGGGGACCATCTTTACTCGTTAAGTCCTTCATTGTCAGCCCGAAATCAGCGAGGACCTCTTTCATGGGGATGCCTTTGCCTCCCCGGTCCTCAAACCAGGCTTCCGAGTGAGCTACCGCCTGGCGCTCTTCTTCGGTTACAGGTTCGTCGTCAAGGGGGGCGTCAGCGATGGCACGCGCCACTGGATCAAGCATGGCTTGGAGCAGACCGACGACAGCAGAGACTTGGCTTGGCGCCAGCCGTTCGATCAGTTCATGCGCCTGCTGCTTTTCGCTGCCGGAATCGTACGCCATCGCCAGGTATCCTTACTCGTGGCCGGCCCCCTGACACAGAAAGAGAACACGCCAACCAACTTCCATCTTACCACAAGCGGGCCTATCCAGATTGCGACGTTTCCCCCGTAGTCTTTGCGGATGCGCTTTTTCCCCTGCCGGGTCATCAGGAGTGACTCACTTTATTGTGGCACGGCCATCTTGGCCGTGACCGTGCGACCCAAGTTGAAAACACCTGTTGTTTTCCCAAAGGAGGCGTGCTACTCTTCCTGTGGGTAACCCAATGAGCGACACGAAAAACAAAACGGAAGTCCAGCAAGGCACTTTGGCGCTGATGGTCCTCAAGACACTGGACGTTCTGGGGCCGCTGCACGGCTATGGCATCGCCCGTCGCATTGAACAGATCAGCGGCGACGTGCTGGCCGTGAATCAAGGCACTTTGTATCCGGTGTTGTTGAGATTGGAGCAGGAGGGCTCGATCGCCTCCGAATGGGGCGCCTCAGAGAACCACCGCAAGGCGCGATTCTACCGATTGACGCGTGCCGGACGCAGACAACTTCGCGCCGAGACGCGCGATTGGGAACAAACAACCGCTATTATCGAGAGGTTCTTTGCCGTGAAAGCGGAGGATCTGAAGTGAGAATTCTCAAGCGGTTCATCAAGCGACTAGTTTCGTGGACAACCAGGCGGCGGGATGAAGAGCGCCTGAACGCCGAGATCGAGGAACATCTCGCTCTGGAAACGTCCAGGAATCTGGGCGCCGGGCTGTCTCCGGGCGAGGCGCGTCGCCGCGCCGTACTGAATTTCGGATCGATTGAGGCGATCAAGGAAGACTACCGCGCACAGCGGGGACTGCCGTTCATAGAAACGCTGTTCCAGGACACGCGCTACGCGCTGCGCCGGTTGCGGAATGCCCTGGCTTTCACCGTCGCGGTGGTTCTCACGCTGGCATTGGGCATTGGCGCGACCACTTCCATTTTCAGCCTGGTCCACGCAGTTCTATTCAAGTCGCTGGCGGTCGCAAATCCGGCCGAGCTATACCGCGTGGGAAAGGTGGCGCGCTGCTGTTACTGGGGAGGATACAGCCAGGAGAACGAGTTCTCCATCTTCTCGTACGATTTGTACAAACACTTCTGCGACAACACCCCGGGCTTTGCGGAGTTGGCGGCCTTCCAGGCGGGCGGGGCCTTGTTCGGCGTGCGGCGCGCGGGGACGGCGGAGGCAGCCCAAGGCTACCCCGGCGAGTTCGTTTCCGGCAATTACTTCGCGATGTTCGGCGTGCGCGCGTATACCGGACGCTTGCTGGCTCCAGCAGACGATCAGCCCGGCGCCCCTCCCCTTGCGGTCATGAGCTATCGCCTGTGGCAGCAACGCTACGGGTCCGACCCTTCCGTGGTCGGCGCGCTCTTCAGCCTGGATAACAAGCCCTTTACGATTGTGGGAATCACTCCGCCGGGATTCTTTGGCGATAAGCTGCGCGCTATTCCGCCCGATTTCTTTCTGCCCCTTAACACCGAACCGGTTGTGGGAGCCGCCGCTGATCCGAACGACGTCGACACCCACTGGCTGGATCTGATCGGGCGCATCCGGCCGGGCGCGGACCCCAAAGCCATCGAGGCGGACATGCGTGTGGAGCTCAAGCAGTGGCTGCGCTCGCACTGGGCCGATATGAGCGCCAACGAGCGCACAAAATTCCCAGAGCAGACTCTGTTCTTGGGACCCGGTGGCGCCGGCATTACGGCCATGCGCGATGAATACCAGCACTGGCTCGAGATCCTGATGCTGGTTTCGTCGTTTGTGCTCCTTATCGTCTGCGCTAATGTGGCCAACCTCATGCTCGTGCGCGGCATGGAGCGCCGGCAGCAGACCTCGTTAAGCATGGCGCTGGGGGCACAAGCGTCGCGACTGGTGAGGCAGGCGCTGACGGAAAGCCTTCTGCTGGCGCTCGTTGGCGGCGCAGCGGGCTTGGCGATCGCATACGCCGGCACACGCCTGATTCTGCGCTTCGCTTTCCCGCATGTTGCGGGGATGGGAGGCGTCCCCATCAGCGCGGCACCCTCAATACCCGTGCTGCTGTTCACGCTCAGCGTATCGACCATCGCAGGAATTGTTTTCGGCATTGCACCTGCTTGGTCGGCCACGCGGGTGGATCCTATCGAGGCTCTGCGCGGCGCCACTCGCTCCACTGCCCGCACGGGCACGCTCCCCCGCAAGGCTCTGGTCGTTTTGCAGGCGGCGCTCGCGCTGGTATTACTGGCCGCGTCAGGCCTTCTCACGGCCGCCCTGCGCAACCTCGAAAATCAGAAGTTCGGGTTCGCCCAGGACAAGCGCACGATCGTAAGGATTGACCCGACGCTGGCCGGCTATGACGGCGGCCAACTCACGACGCTATACGGGCGCCTTCACGATTCACTGTCGAGCCTTCCCGGCGTGTCGGACGTGGCCGTCGCGCTGTACTCTCCGTTAAGCGATAACAACTGGGGCGCGGGCGTCTGGGTGGATGGCCGTCCGGCCCCCGGGCCCAACGACGATGCCTTTAGCTCCTGGGATCGAGTCACACCCGGATATTTCGACGCCGTCGGCAATCCTATCCTCAGAGGACGCGGCATTTCCGAGCAGGATACAGCCGCTTCACCACACGTCGCAGTCATCAATGAAGCCTTTGCTCGCAAGTTTTTCAAGAATGAGGATCCGATGGGGAGGTATTTTGCACAGATTGGAATGGGCACGTCCCGACTATACGAAATCGTTGGCATCGTGCGGGATGCCCGTTATCTGGACTTCGATCTCGACAAGCGGGTTGGCCCCTTTTTCTTCCTGCCGGAAGCGCAGCATGATTATCTGCCGAAACCAAAATCGGCGGACTCCGATCCCGGCTCGCACTTCCTGCATGACATCGTCATTGTGACGAGGCCAGGCGTCCGCCTGACCTCTGCGCAGGTGCGCAGGGCCGTGGCTTCTGCGGATCCCAATCTACCGATTATCTCGATCCAGACTTTGGCAGAGCAAGTAGCAGGCCAGTTCCTGCAGCAGCGCCTGATTGCACAACTCACTTCGTTCTTCGGGATTCTCTCACTCGTCCTGGCTTCGATCGGACTCTACGGAGTTACTGCCTATAATGCGGGGCGCCGCGTCGGCGAGATCGGGGTGAGGATGGCGCTCGGCGCGACTCGAGCGCAGGTGGCTGCGCTCGTACTGCGAGGCGCCTTCGCGCTGGTTGCGGCTGGTCTCGTGGTGGGACTTCCGCTCGCTCTCGCAGCGGGACGCTTCCTGGGCAGCCAGCTTTACGGTTTGAATCCCTACGACCCGGCCGTCATCGTGGCGGCTGTCCTTATACTTGGCTTCTCCGCGCTGGTTGCATCCTTGATTCCTGCGGTGCGAGCGAGCTTAATCTCGCCTGCTGAAGCGCTGCGGGCGGAGTAAAGTCCATCCTCCTGCTCCCTGCCCGAGGGAACAGCCCACCACACCTGACTGTTTCCCCAAAATGGCAGCGTCCGCGCCAGTCCTTCAAACTCGCCGTTGGGGCACTCAAATATCCCACTGCACGGAAACTCCTTGGCAAATCACGCCTGAGCTTATAGGTTAGAATTGAGCGTCTGTCTGGCCGGACGGACTGTAGGAGCAGGTGGGCTGGCCCAGACGTTGTGTCTCGACGCCTGTGATGGGCCGAAGGCGCAGTTCGGTCAGATTGCACCGCTTGACTTGGCCTGTGCCTTCGGGACATCCCAGGCCCCACACGTCGGGGTCTGCGCTAGCCAAAGATGGCGTTCGAGAGAACGGAAAGCTGAGTGCCGAAGGCCGCTTTCTGAGGGAACAAAGCGAGAATGTCATTGAAAACAAAGGACCGGACAGAAATCGACCATTCCTGACCCTCCCTATCCAAGGGGGGAATCGCGGGGCTCCCCTCCTCGGATGGGGAGGGGTTGGGTACTGCGACTTTGCGTCCTTCGCGTTCTTTGCGTCTTGGCGTGAAACCGGGGCTTGATAACGAAAAACGGCGGAACAAAGCGAGAATGTCTATGAAAACAAAGGATCGTTGTGAAATAGTCCCAAAACAGGACGTAGCGCTGACCTTTAGGTCAGCACCCTCGGAACTGATGAGCGAAGGGTGCCGACCTGAAGGTCGGCGCTACAATAATCGACGGAACAAAGCGAGAATGTCTATGAAAACAAAGGATCGGAGTTAGGTGGCATCGTAAGGGTACCAAACATGGACCGAAGAGAATTCCTGGAGACGGTAGCAGCAGGGGCGGCAACGACACCGCTCGTGGTCCGATCAGGGGAGGCGGCGGGAGCCAGCCCGATTGATCAACAAACCTCCGCCCAGTCTGCCTCGACGGAGGGCGGTCGGCGGCGGCGCGAGAACTTCAACCACGATTGGCGGTTTGCCCGGCAAGCGCACGGGACCGGCGCCCTCGGTTCTTTCGACCGCGAGAACGGCGCAGCCGCTGAAGTCGAGCCGCGCTTTCGCAACGCCCACCGGCCCGAATACGACGACTCGGACTGGGACGCCATCAACCTGCCGCACACCTGGAACCAATTCGATTCGAGAGATGAGGCGCCCGGCTACTGGCGCGGCGTCGGCTGGTATCGGAAGCATTTTCGACTCCCCAGCCAGTATTCCGGCCGGCGAGTGTTTCTGGAATTCGAGGGCGCCAGCAGCGTGGCGGAGTTCTGGCTGAACGGCCAGCGGGTCGGAGAGCACAAGGGGGGCTACACCAGCTTCGAATTTGACGTTACGCGCTACGTAAAGTTCGATGATGCGGAAAACGTTTTGACGGTTAAGGCCGACAACCTGTTTCGCGGCACGCTGCCCCCCACCGTCAAGACCGATTACACCTTTTACGGCGGCATCTATCGAGATGTGTGGTTGCGAATTACGCAGCCCACTTACATTTCCGACGTTATCTGGCATACCCCTTCGGTCAGCGAAAGCGCGGCGACGCTCCAAATCCGCTCGCGCCTCGTCAACGAAACGTCCGGGGCCCGGGAATTGACCCTGGTGCAGGAAGTTCTGAATCCGCAGGGCGAGATCATCAAGACTTTTTCGCATCCGGCTCGTGTTTCGCCGCACGAACCTCTCGAGGTCACGCAAGACGCTACGGTCGAGGAACCGCTGCTTTGGTCGCCGGAGACTCCAAACGTTTATCGCGTTCGCTCCAGCCTGCGCGCGGGAACAGAGCTGGTGGACACGGTCGAGAATCCGTTGGGTTTCCGCTGGTTCAAATTCGACCCGCAGCGCGGGTTTTTCCTGAACGGCAAGCGGGTGCAGGTGCAGGGGACGAACTGGCACCAGGTTTACCCCGGCATGGGAAACGCGCTTCCCAACTCTCGCCACGTCCTGGACATGGAAATCATGCGCGCCATGGGAGTGAACTTTTGGCGGACCTCGCACTACCCGCACGACCCGGCGACCATGGAATCCTCGGACCGTTTGGGGCTGATGGTATGGGAAGAACTTCCCATCGGCAAGGAGATCGGCGAACCGCGGGAGTACATCGCGAACGTCGAGACCTTGGCCCGCGAGATGATCCGTCGCGATAGAAACCACCCTTGTATTATTGTGTGGGGTATTGCAGGAGAGGTGAACGCATCGCGGGCGGTCACCAGGAGGGTGGTTGGGGCCGTGGCCGCGCGCTATCGCGAGCTCGATCCCTCGCGGCCGGCGGCTATGCACGAACCACGCGGCGAGGACGCGGAGGCCCTGGTGGACGTGGTGGGCCTCGGCGTGGGCAAGGAGACCGAAGCGAAACACCAGCGCTTTCCCAGCCGGCCGTACCTCGTGGCCGAGTACTCCGCCGCCACCATGGGCCGCGGGATTTATGGAGGCGGCCCGGAGAGCGAAGAACAGGCCTGCGAGAACCACGAGAAGTACTTGCGCGAGTTGTACCGGCGGCCCTGGATGGCCGGCGGCATGATCTGGCACCAGTTCGATTACGAAGGCGAAACCTACGACACCGTGATCCCGCACATCGTCGCCTTCGGCATGGGCGACGTGTACCGCATTCCCAAAGACGTGTATTACTTCTACCAGAGCCAATGGACCGCCAAGCCGATGGTGCACATCCTCGGCCATTGGACGTGGCCGACGGCGGACGGCCAGGCCAGGACTGTGAAGGTCTTCAGCAACGCCGGCGATGTCGAGCTGATTTTGAACGGCAAATCGCTGGGGGCGAAAACGGACGCGCCCGACGGAGAATTGCCGCATCCGCCGCGCGTGTGGTCTGTCCCTTATCATCCCGGAACGTTAGTGGCAGTGGCTCGACATGCGGGTAAGGAGATTCGCGACGAGCGCCGCACGGCGGGTGCGCCGCATCACCTGGTGCTGGAAGCAGACAAGCGCGAACTCGAGTCCGGAGACCTCGAAAGCCTTGCCTATATCACGGTCCGCGTGATGGACGAGAAAGGCGTGGTGGTTCCCTCGGCCGCGCTGCCCGTTACTTTCACCTCCGATGGGCCGGGAGAACTCTTGCGGCAAAGCTCGCTTGGCCATGGGACGGGGTGGACGCTGGATACCGTGGCGGGTCTCGCGCAGATGGCCTTTCGCTCGACCGACCGCACGGGGCACGCGACCGTCAGCGCATACTCTCCGGGGTTGCGCATGGGCCGCACCGAGATCAGCGTTCAAGCGCCCGGCAAGCCAGACGAGATGGAATATAAGGAAAGGTTCGACAACGACGAGCCCTGACATTGGTGATTTCTGATTGGTGATTTCTGATTGGCACAAGCAATCGCGGCTCCGCAATCACAAATCGCAAATCACAAATCACTCGCGCCCCGTCCCCAGGGCGAGTCGTGGCGGCCGCTTGCAACCCTCTCCACGGATGCGACGTCAACTTCCACGGCGGCGGACCGCTCGAGCAATTCCACCGACAGCACCAGCCGGTATAGGTTCTTCTTGCGAACCAGAATCCCTTCCACCCCTTGCAAAGGTCCGGCTATAACGCGCACCCTGTCGCCGCAGCGCAGAAACGGATGAGGCTCGACTCGATTCCCCCATTCGATGGCTTTTCGGACAGCTTCGATTTCGGATTCAGGAATGACCGCCGGTTCGCCGCTGACGGTCAGAATGGAAACAATCCCCGGCGTGGTTACCACCTGGAGCCGGCGCTCCTCCATTCCGCGCAGAAACAGGTAGCCGGGGAACAAGGGAAGCGTGAGTTGCACGGTGCGGTCCTTCCAGCGGCGGGTGCTGTTGTAAAGCGGAAGAAATACCTGCAGTCCCTTTGCGGAGAGAATCTGCGCCACCATCTTCTCGTGCTGATGTCGCGTGTAAATCGCGAACCAAGGCTCGTTCAAGCCCGATAATGCCGGCGCCATTTGTGAATCCGTTCCGAGCATAAAACACCACTTCGCGAATTACAGGAGAACATAAGCGCGACCCCGAGGTCAAGCACTGCGGCGCGTGAGTCGCGCCCGCGCATTCTCGTAGCGCTGACCTTCAGGCCAGAATGCGGGTGCCGACCAAAAGGTCGGCGCTACCCGAGGGCCACGGGCGGCCACAAGGGACGCCCCTCCCAGCCGGCTCACTTCATGAGCTCGGCTACAAACCGGTCATCCTTCTCCTCGAAGGTGCGGTAAAGAAAGCCAGGCAGGCGCGGGACAATCTTCTGCAGCCAGTCGGTGGGGTCGCTCCATTGGACCGGGCGCGGAGCCATCGCCTTCACGAGGTCGTCCAGGTCCCAGTGCAGCGCGAATCCCGGAATGACGGCGTCGTGCAGGCCTCGCGCGATCGGAACGTCCAAGGCTGCCCGGAGGCTGTAGGGAGTGCGGTCCAGCCAGATCTTGCCGATTCGAGTGTCGATAGCGGCGGCCATCAGCAGCCACACGCCAGATACGTCGCGGGCTATGGCGCGGATGGAACCGCTATCGACGTCCGGCCTCGCCACCAAGGCGTCCACGCCGCGCTGAATGTCGGCGGCCCGCATGCCGGCCATGTTCTTCCCTATCACCCAGGCGCGGATATCCTGCTTGGTGGCGGCTTGATCTTCGCCTGTGGAGGGCAGCGGAAGGCCGCGCGGATACAAGTTCAGGACTACGGCGCCGCGCGTGGCCAGGCGCTCCGCCAGTGTCGCGTCGAAATCGACCAACAGCACCGCAGGCTTGCGGCCCGAAGCTACCGGCGCGTAAACCGTGCCTGAGATTTCGAGACCGGGCTCCACTTCCAAGGCCAGTTCCTGAGTGCGAAACACCTCCTCTGGATTCTCGCGCAGCACGTGCACGAGGGGCTGCTGGCCAGCACGATCTTCGGACCACTTGCGGATTTCCGCCAACAACTGCTCAGAGTTCCCCTGCTTCATTCTCTCGCGGAAGCCTTCCTGAATCACTTGATACATCTCGCGCCCTTCAACCTGGCCGGAAGGAGTCGCCAACAGATCGGAATCGAGCGCCATCTCGACGGGCTCTTCGCGGAAGTCGCCACGGCCGTCTTTCAACCATCGGATCATCCACTGATAGATCGCCTCGCGAATCTCGAGCGGCGTCCCGTGCGGCCCTGGACCAACCGCCCAGCGAATACGGTCTTCCGCGTTGTAAATCCGATACCAGTCCAACGCCTCCTGGTAAGCATGGCGCGCGCCCTCGATCGGAAAGAAGTCGCCGACCGTGGAGTTGATGAGCCAAGCCTTAGGCGCAAACAGCTCGATATAGTCTGCTATATCCAGCCCTGAAGACAGGAAGAAGGGGAAACTCTGCTCGGAATCGCCGATGGGCCCGGCGAACAGTTGGCGCCAAGAGTTGATGTAGCAAGCCGGCGCGGCGACCTTGATGCGTGGGTCGAGGGCTGAGATGTAGGTCGTAAGCGTTCCGCCTCCCGAGCAGCCGGTGGCGCCGATCTTATCGCTGTCCACCTCGCGGCGGCTCAACAGGTAATCCAGGGCGCGCTTGGCGTCCCAGATGCGGTAGCGAGCGAAGTTCTCGCCGGCCAGAATGCTTTGCGCCCCGGCCATGAAATGCTGATCTGTCGAGCCGCCGATCAGAGATCCCTCGATCCTGCGGTCGTAGGCCTGCTGGCGCTCGCCTTGGCCCACCGGGTCATAAGCCAGCGCCACGAATCCCTTCATGGCCAGGTTCGCCGCAATGGGCTGCGCGGCGAGCTTGCCCTGCTCCCAGTGGCCCATGGGAATGAGCACGCCCGGATGCTTGCCGGCTTCCTTCGGTAGATACAAGTCGGCCGTGACGTAGAACTCGGGAAGACTCTCAAAGACCACTTTCTCAATCGTGTAGCGCGGCCGTTCGATCCGGCCCGTGACGCGGGCGTTAAGCGGCCCGTTGTAGTTGGGGAGGCCGCCAAGCAACTCGAGGAGCTTGGCCCGCACCCAGGCTTGGCGCGCTTTCGCTTCACTCAAGGTGTGAATCTTCGCGATCGCCACCTCGCGTTCGGAAAGCTGTTGCTGCGCGACCCTGTCCATCCACTGAAGCAAACGATCATCCGCCGCCGGCAGCGCCGCGACGTTGAGCGTGCAGATGGCGATAAGGAGAATCTTCCGCATAAGGTGAATCCCCCGACAAGTTTCCGGTCTGAGCCAGATCTTGGGCCCGAGGCATTGCAAGTCTACACCATCATCCGGCGTGGTGTCAGCGCCCGCTTCTCACCCACAGTGGTGAGGGCGAACAGCCCATGTAGCGCTGGCCTTCAAGTCAGCACCAAGGATGCCGACCCTTCGCACTGCTCAGGGCAGGCTCTGAAGGTCGGCGCTACGAATCTTCCCAGGCATCAGTTATGATAGGAGTTACTCTGGGCCATGAGGTTGTGGGGGCTGACGGATGAAGATTCGTATTCTAGGGGTGCCGCTCGACCTGGGGCAGGAACGCCGGGGAGTGGACATGGGGCCTTCAGCGGTTCGAGCCGCGGGGCTTAACCACGCCTTGCGGAACCTGGGGCATCGTGTGGAGGACGCCGGAAACATTCACGTCAGGCTGCCGGAGGAACAGCACTTCGGCGACCGGCGAGCGAAATACCTGAAGGAGATTGCTGAAGCATCGCGACAAACCGCTAGGCAGATTTACAAGACTCTTGAGGCAGGTTATTTCCCAGTCTCGCTGGGTGGCGACCACTCTGTGGCGGTCGGCACGCAGGCGGGCGTCTCCAAGTTTTACCGCGATCGGAAGCAGGCTGTGGGTTGTCTTTGGATTGACGCGCACGCTGACATGAATACGCCGGAGAGCAGCCCCAGCGGAAATGTTCACGGCATGCCGCTGGCCGCGACGTTAGGCCGCGGCCCACAGGCGCTGACCAGGATCTTCGGCTATGCGCCCAAAATCCCGCCCCAAAACTGTGCGCTGATCGGTGTGCGCGAGCTGGACGCCCGCGAACGGAGGTTTGTGAAAGAGTCGGGCATCAGCGTGTTTACGATGCGGACTATTGACGAGCTGGGGATGCCTGCGGTGATGGAGAAGAGTATTGCGCTGGCTTGCAATGGAACGGCGGGTTTCGTCGTCTCATTTGATGCGGATGTGGTCGACCCGGATGAAGCGCCGGGCGTCGGTACACCCGTCCCCGGCGGAATTACCTATCGCGAAGCTCATCTTGCCCTGGAGATGGTCGCCGACAGCGGGAGAATGGTGGCATTCGAATTAGTGGAGATCAATCCCATCATTGATGTCATGAATAAGACAGCGATACTGGGCGTCGGTCTGGTCAGCTCGGCGTTGGGGAAGAAGATTCTGTGACTAAGAGAATCCGTTTGGGAGTTCTGTTCGGCGGACGGTCTGGCGAGCACGAAGTCTCCCTGACTTCCGCCGCTGCCGTGATGAAGGCGCTCGACCCGGAAAAGTACGAAATCGTCCCGGTGGGCATCACGCGCGAAGGCAGATGGCGCGTGGGGCCCAAGGCGTTCGGTCTGTTAACGGAAGCGACGGAAGAAAATCTGGCGCGGCGAACCGCGTCCTTACAGACGGTGCTCGAGGAAGGTCGAGCCGTCACGCCGTCGGTGGATCCGACCGGACCTAAACTCCTTCCTTTGGCGAAGGCCTCCGGTGCGGTCGACGCTCGCCCTGAAGTGGACGTCATCTTTCCGGTGCTCCACGGTACTTTCGGAGAGGACGGCACCATTCAGGGCCTGCTCGAGCTTGCGGATGTTCCCTACGTGGGCGCGGGAGTCCTGGCTTCGGCCGCGGGCATGGACAAAGACGTTATGAAGCGGCTTTTCCGGGACGCCGGGCTGCCGGTGGTTCCCTGGGAGTTGGTGCTGCGGACGGAGTGGGAGAATGATCCCGCGGGAGTTCGCAGAAAGATCGAGAAACGGCTGCGCTACCCGATCTTCATCAAGCCCGCTAATCTAGGCTCATCCGTGGGGATCACCAAGGTGCACTTGCGGACGGAGTTTCAGGCCGGCATGGACCTGGCCGCGCAGTACGACCGCAAAATCCTTGTGGAAAGGGCCGTCGACGCGCGCGAGATTGAGTGCGCGGTGCTGGGAAACGATCAGCCGGAAGCTTCCCTCCCCGGCGAAATCGTTCCGGTCAATGAGTTCTACGACTACGAAGCAAAGTACGTCAAGGCAGGGTCGGAGTTGAAGATTCCTGCCCGCCTCAGCCCCCGTCAAATTAAGCGCGTCCAGGAGTTGGCGGTGCGGGCATTCAAAGCCATCGACTGCGCCGGCATGGGCCGGGTGGACTTCCTGCTGGACCGGAAGAGCGGGAAACTCTTCGTCCTGGAAATTAATACGATTCCCGGGTTCACATCCATCAGCATGTATCCGAAACTTTGGGAAGCCAGCGGCGTCCCCTATTCAGAGCTCCTTGATCGTCTCGTCGAACTGGCCCTCGAACGCCACCGCGACAAGCTCCGCACGCGTTACGACTACGCCTCGCCTAAGTAGGTGTTCGCGTTGGAGGAGCGCCCCCTGTGGCCGCCACCGGGCAGCCAAAAAGGTTATCCCTACAAGAATCGACTGGCCCGCCTTGACAACCCAGGCGCGATGTCGTAGTTTAACTATCCGGTTAGTTAAATGCGAAATGGACAATATTACAGGTCGGCGACGCGCCACTCGAGACATCGCAATAGCGAGGCGACGCGGCAGGCGATTTTGCAGGCCGCGGAACGTATCTTTGCGGATGAAGGCCTGGAAGGAGCCCGCACGGAAGCTATCGCCGCCGCGGCGGGTGTCAACAAGGCGCTGCTCTATTATTATTTTCGAAGCAAGGAGGCGCTCTACCGCGAGGTCTTGGAAGGCTACGTGGCCGACTTTAACCGGCGAGCCCTGGAAGTGCTTTCCTCGGAGGATTCGGCCCGCTCAGTCCTGGAACGCTATATCAATCTCCATTTTGATTTCGTCGCCGCTCATCGCCACCACGGCCCGCTGTTCCAACGCATGCTGATGACCGATGAAAAATCCTGGGTGCGGCTGGCGCGGGAGCTGGGATTGCCGCGCATGAAAGCCATTCTCAAGGTAATCGATCGAGGAAAGCGGGCCGGTGAGCTTCGGCAAATGGACAGCTTCCACATTGCCATATCGCTGGTCTCTCTGGTGGTGTTCTATTTCAGTTCGGCGCCCGTCTTGCGCGCGGTGGGCGGAATCGACCCCTACACCAAGGCCAATGTGGAACGGCGCCGGGGCGAAGTGCTGAAGTTCGTCCGCAACGCATTGTTCACTAATGCGGAAAGCGAGGTGCGATGAAGCGCAAACTACTGATTCCGGCGCTCATTCTGCTGGCGCTGGCCGGCAGTGTGGCCTATTACAAAGCTACGGCCAAGTCCCATAACATGGTCATTACCGGTATTGTTACTACCAACGACGTCATTGTCAGCGCACAGATTCAGGGCCAATTGGCCAAATTACTGGTCAAAGAAGGCGACACGGTACAGCCGGGGCAGCTCGTCGCGGTCATCGAACCGCAGGAGTTGCGCGCTGACCGGGCCTTTTACGCGGATTCGGAACGCGGAACCGCCGCCCAGGTTCAACAGGCAGAGGCTGCGCTGCAGTTTCAGGAGAAACAGACCCGCGATCAGATCCGCCAAGCCGAGGCCTCGCTGGCATCAACGCAGGCGCAGGTCAACGAAGCCGAGGCTAACCTCAAATTGGACCAGGTGAATTTGGAGAGGACTGAGGGACTGTTCAAGGAAGGGATCGTCACAGCCCAGTCGCTCGATGAGGCTCGCACCACCTCTACAGCGCAGAAAGCGCATGTGGATTCTCTCAACAAGCAAGTGGAGGCGCAGCGCGCCGCCTTGGCCTTGGCGCGCTCCAATGAGGATCAAATCGCGGTGCGGCGGAACGAACTCCTCTCGATGCAGAGGCAATTGGCGGCCGCCGGGGCGCAGATGTCGAAGGCCGAGGTCCGTCTCGGTTATACGGAAATCCGGGCGCCCATCCCCGGCTACGTAGCCAGCCTGCCGACCCGCCAGGGCGAAGTGGTGAATGTCGCTCAGCCGATCCTGGAAATCATCAATCCGGACGATCTTTGGGTTCGTGTTGATGTTGAAGAGACATATATTGACCGCGTGCGCCTTGGCCAGAAGATGAGAGTGCGATTGCCTTCCGGGGCGGAACGCGAAGGAACAGTGTTTTACCGAGGCGTAGACGCGGACTACGCGACACAGCGCGACGTGAACCGCACCAAGCGCGACGTCAAAACCTTCGAGTTCCGTCTGCGGGTAGATAATAGCGATCGATGTCTCTGGCCGGGACTGACAGCCTACGTGAATGTGCCGCTGCCGGAAGCCAGGTGAGTGCGGAATTTCAAATTTGAAATTTCAAGTTTGAAATCGTGGATCAAGGAGAGCCGTGCTCGCGGTCGAAGTTTCGGGTTGAACAAGAGTCGTTTCCGAAGTATCTAAGATGAGCAGAGCCTGTGCTGACGGTCAAAGATCTGGCATGAATTGGGGTGGATGTCGAAGTACCCAGAATGAGGAAAGCCCGTGCCCGCGATTGAAGTTCAAGAAATCAGAAAGTGCTTTGGGACGTTTTGCGCGGTCGACCGCCTGAGCTTCAGCGTCGAACAAGGCGAAATCTTTGGCTTGCTCGGTCCGAACGGTGCAGGGAAGTCGACGCTCATCCGAATGCTCACCACGCTGATTCTTCCCACCTCCGGAGGCGCTCGGATCAACGGTTTTGACGTGGTGCGCTCGGCCGGCGATGTGCGCCGTTCAATTGGCGTCATTCCCCAGGCGCTGACTTCCGACATGGAACTCTCTGCTGTCGAGAACATGAACATCTTTGCCAAACTTTACAGCGTTCCGCGGGAGCGGCGCCGGCGGGTCGTAAAAGAGCTGCTCGAAGCAGTGGAACTGACGCAATGGGCGGATAAACCTGTTAAGAACTTTTCAGGCGGCATGCGGCGGCGGCTTGAGATCGCGCGCGGGCTTGTACATGAGCCTAACATTTTCTTTCTCGACGAGCCGACCACAGGGCTCGATCCTGCTTCCCGGATCGGCGTTTGGGATATGCTGCGAAAGCTCAAACAGGGCCGAGACCTCACCATCCTTCTCACCACGCATTACATGGATGAAGCCGACAAACTCTGCGACCGGATCGCGATCGTGGATCACGGGAAGCTTGTAGCGCTCGATTCGCCTCTGAAACTCAAGGCATCGATTCCCGGCAACGACATCCTGGAAATCAGCTTTTCCGCGGTGCCGGATGGTTGGCTCGAGACCCTCAAAAGCTTGCCGGAAGTGCAGAGCGTGAAGGCGGAAGATCACGTTTACCGCATCGGGTCGAATAACGGGCCGAAGACGACGGTGGCCTTGATGGAAGCGACGAGCCTCGCCAAGGTGGAAATTACGTCGCTTTCGGTGCAGAGCACCACTTTGGATGACGTCTTCATGCATTACACCGGAAGGCAATTGCGCGACGCCTTGCAGGACGCCAAGTACGATTCCGGCTTCATGCCTGCAAGGCGTTAGGGACGGATTCGAATGAAACGCACGCTGGCCATTATCGAACGCGATATGCGCAGGTTCATGCGAAGCCCCACGTTGATTGTGGTCTCCATGTTCCTTCCTATAGTGCAGCTAGTAGTCCTGGGCTATGCCTTCGGCGGGAAGATCAAGGAACTGCGCGTGGGGATCGTCGATCAGGATCGCGGCATTCCCACGGTGAAATTGCGCGAGATGTTTGGAGCCATTGCCGCGAATGCCCGAACCTTCACGACCGTTGATTATACTGACCTCTCCCAGGCCAACACGGACTTGCGGGAAGGGAGAATTAACGGTGTACTCACGATCCCCCCGGACTTCTCCCGGAGGTATTTGGCGCAGGACAGACCCCAGGTAGCGCTCATCGAAGACAACACCGACAACTTCGCGGTTGGGGGGCTGGAAGGGGCGTTTTCCGATTTGGTCGCGGCATACAATCAACGCGGCCTCAGCCCGCGCGTGCCCAGCGGGGTTACGCTTTCCGTAGTCGAGTTGTACCCTTATGTTCCCTACATCCAATATCTGCTTTCCGGCACCATCGTGCTGGCAATTTATATTTCAGCCATGATTGGCGGAGGCATTATCTACATTGATGATAAGGCGAGAGGGCTTCACGAGGGCTACCTTCTGACGCCCATCAGCAAAACCGAATTGATCCTGGGCTTCATCCTGTCGGGGAGCATCAAGGCGTCCATGTCCGGACTGGTCCTAACGACGCTGGGATCGGTCATCGCCGGGATCCCGCATCCCCTGGATCCTATCCGCCTGGCAAAACTCTTCATTCTCATCGTCATTACCTCCGTCGCTCTAATCAGCATGATGTTCCTGCTGATGGTAAGGGTGAGCGACCCGTTGGTGCCGAGATCGATTTTCGGGGTCCTCAACACCTTGCTGTACTTTCCCAGCGGCGCGGTCTACCCGATCTATGGATTCCCGCACTGGATGCGGGTTATGGCCAAGTTTGATCCTTTCACGTACGCCGTGCACGCATTCAAGTGCTTGTTGCTCAAGAACACTCCGCTGGTTGCGATCGCCGGTGATCTCACTTACCTCAGTCTATTCGCGGTTGCTTCCATGCTGCTCGCCACCTGGCTTTTCCAACGGACGCTTTAGCTCCCTGCGAGGCGTGGGGGGACGGCTTGCCGTCCCCCCATGCCATTCTCGCGATTCAGGGTAGACAAGCCGGTGCCTAAGCGTCTGGAAATCGGGTACAATAGGAACTGAAAGGGGCAAAGGCCATGACGCTGCTAGACGCCACACCTCCCAAACCTCCCCTGCACATCTGGAGATACATTGTCCTTGGCGTGCTGATTATTCTTCTGGGTGCGGGTTTTTACTTCGCTTTCCGGAATTATCCTGAAGAGCGAGCGGTGACACGCTTCCTGACTACTCTCGAGCAGGGGAAATTCCAGGAGGGCTATCAGCTTTGGCAGCCAAGCCCAACTTACTCTTACCAGGATTTTCTTCGCGATTGGGGAGTACAAGGAGACTACGGTAAGATTCGCGGATTTGAAATTCTGAGCACGAAATCCAGGGGATCGTCTCTGGTCAAGGTCGGGGTGAAGATTAACAATGTTGAGCCGCCCGCCTACATAGCTGTCGACCGCCGGACCAAAAGCTTGAGCTTCTGGAATGCTGATTGGTGAAGAGAAAAGCGGATCTGTTGTTTGTTCATGCCGCTCCTGACCGGGCCAGCACGGATTCCACGGCCGACTTGACCTGTCCCAAGCTCACAGAAAGGATACACTCCGGGCGCTCAAAGCGATAGCACCGGTCGCCTGGGCAGGGATTGCATTCGTAGAAGTTCTGCACCACCTGCGCGGGAGAATTAGAGGAAGGTCGGGGCCACGGTCCCCAAATGGCTGAACTCGAGGAGCCAAAGATGACCACGAGGGGCCGCGCAAGGGCCGCCGCGATATGAGCGGGCCCGCTGTCGTTCCCAACAAACAGGCGCGCTTCGGAGAAGGCTGCGGCGAGCTGGCCCAGGCCGCTGTTTTCCAGTCTGCGAATGGCAGAGCTTGAAGCACGCTGGACGGCGTCGAGGATGGCCTCTTCGCCCGGGCCGCACGAAAAAACCGGCTTCAGTCCCGTTTCCTGCTCCAGGGCGACAGCCAGTTGCGCAAACTTCTCCGCCGCCCACTGCTTCGTGGCGTAAAGGGCTGTGGGGTGGACCATCGCATACTCCTGGCCAGGAGCGAGGCCCAGGATTGCACGCCTCTCGTCCCACCATGCCTCGTGCTCGCCACGCACGAAGATCCGGGCGCGCGGAATCTCCTGGCGGGGCATACCAAGATAAAAGAAAGCACAGGCTTGATGTTCGGCGGTGTGGAGCGAGGGCTGGTTCAGGATCAGGCGGGCGTCGGGAACCAGGATTTGATATTGCTGCGGCGAGCGGAAGTGCGCAAAGCCAACACTCGAGCGGGCCCCGCATGCCTTCGCCAGGAATCTGCTGGTGGGCCCGCCGTGCAAATTAACGCAAACGGCAAACTTCTTCCGCCGCAGCGCCAGCGCCGCGCCGAGGCGCGAGGCGATTTTGATACGTCCCTCGCCCGGAAAAAGAATCTCGTCAACGTCCGGGTTCTCTTCCAGAAGTTCACGAAAGCGCGCCTCGACGAGCACGGAGACGACTAAGTCGGGGCGCCAGGATTTAAGCAGACGCAGTGCGGGTGTGAGGAGAACAATGTCGCCGATCGACCGAAGACGGATGATCAGAATTCGGGAACGCTCGGGAAGGTCGGCGAGCAGAGAACCCGGTGACATAACTTTTGAACCCCGGAAGGCGCCTTGCGGACCTTACTCCCCTTCGATCTTGGCGTCATCAATAATCATGTCCGGGATGTCATCCTGAATAGGGTAGACGCGCCGGCATTGCTCGCACTTGAGCCCTACGCCATCGGGGGTGAGTTTCACAGGGAGTTTACACACCGGGCAGACCAGGATATCAAGCAGTTCTTTAGCGATGGCCATGATCAGCCTCCGAACGTTCGCAATTTATCAGGCTCGTGCCGGAATTTCAAGTCGTAGCGGCAAGTCGTAGTATTCGAGTTTGAACGAAGCGCTGGCCTTCAGGCCAGCATCTGCCGACCCTTCGGTGAGCTCAGGGCAGGCTCTAAAGGTCGGCGCTACGATTATTTTAAGGCGGCACTCGGCGCATTCGCCACGCCGAAAGCTTAACCCGTTGGGCAGCGTGCTGCCGTCTCAATATCAATCGTCGTCGCGCTCCGGGCTCACCCAAGGAGAGATTTCCGCCCGCACCACGCCCGTAACGTCTCGCCACGCAGCGGGGTCGATCTTCCATACGGCGAGGATGGCAGAGCCCTGGTAAACCCGCTCGAAACCCAGTTCCGATTGGGAGATGGTTTCGATCGGGACGATCCACCAGCGAGGCCTGGGCTGTGCATCCAAGGAGATTCTCACGCGTTGCCATTCATCCACGAGCGTCAGGTTGGCGGCGTCAATTTCGCCGCGAAAATCCAGCGGCCGCCGAATCCCGTTGGCCAAGAAGTAGCGGTCAGGAGCCGACGGCGCCAGAAGGTTAAAGACCAGTTCCGTGCCCAGTGCGGTTTTGGCCGGGCAGGGCTGCGCCGTGGAAAGTGAGGACTTGCATTCAACCCAGCACGATTCGCCTTGCACCTTAGTAGTAATGGTTTTTTGCGCCGCAATTTGCATTATGCAATCTCCAATCTGAATCGGCGCCGAACTCTCAAGCCGCACAACGCCCGGAATCTCACGGCCTGCCGGCTGTTTCCACGGCCCACAAGCCAGAACTTCGCTCTCCTCCAGGCGAAGCAGGCTGAAATCGCGCCACCCTTTGGCGGCGGAAAAAACAAAGGTCCTGAACATGTGTCGTTCGTAGCGGTCGTAGAGCAGCAAGGACTCGAGGTTGGCCTCTTTGCTCAAGACCATATCGTGGATGGAAGCAGGCCCTTCTTTGGGAGGCTCCTTTGATCCCACGTGCTTGCGCACCAGAGCGTGATAGGC
>JBELAJ010000480.1:0-6422 GCA_049508935.1 Terriglobia bacterium
CGGGTCACCAACGTAGTATCTCGGCATCCCGCACCCGTCGTTATCGAGCATGATCTCCACGCTGTCATCGTCCCAAGATCCGGTTTCGTTGGTCGAGACCAATGATCCGTGGGGCTCCGTGACATGATCATCTGTCACTTCTACAGCGATAAAGACGTACTGTTCGTCCCAAAGGACCTTGAAGGTTGCAGAGAGATCTGCGGGACCTTTCCACTTTGCGGAGGACATGCCCTGACCCACGAAGAAGAACTTCTCCTGGTCCATGGTGAAGCCCTTAATGCCGGACCAATCGGACAGGTCTCCATCGACCGTGATCTTGTGGACTCGCTTAGGCGCGTAATAGGTCGCCCAGGAGTAAGGCGAGAAAGCGTGCGTCGGGGGCGTGAGAAAGCCAGCAGCACACGCCAGCGCCGTGACCAGCAAGGCGACCAAACACGTCTTATGTTTTCTTGGCATCGGCATCTCGTAGTTGCGGCTTCGACTTTCGATCCCAATGCGGCCCAGGATGACCATGATGAATTCAGGGGCGCGAGTTGGCCGGTTCTGCTTCCACGATGCGGAACCGGCTTTTCTCAGCCTCGTTCCTGGTTTCCGCTGCGGCCAGGTCGCGAAGTCGAGCAGTCAAGGCCGCGACCTCCGATTGATCCCCAATGGCGCGCAAGGCGCTGATAAGATGGAAAAGCGCAGTGCGGTCCGAGGGGTCGAGCTTCAGCGCCAAACGCGATTCCTTGACCGCCCGCGACACGTCTCCGGCCCGCAAGTATAGGCGGCCCAGCACATCATGCGCTGGGGCAAAGTCGGCTTTGGCTTTGACTGCCCGCTGGGCGGCCGCTTCCGCCTCGTCGAACTCGGGCGTTCCTGGAGCGGCGCCGCGCCGCGTAAGAACCTCTGCGACCAGGTAATTCAACGTGGGCTCGTCGGGGGAGTCCTTCAGACGGGAACGAAGGACCTTCAGAGACCGCTCGGGGTCGTTCCTTTCGAGCAGCGAAATTCCCAGGCCCACCGTCGCGAATTCCTGCCGCTGCTGCAACTGATTCGCCTTCGCAAAGTCGGCGTCGGCCTCATCGTACTTCATGAGCTGAGCGTTCAGAACTGCTCGCTCGGTATAGAGCGCGGCGGAGTCGGGGATCTCGTTCAAGCCGGCGCTGGCAATGTCAACACCCACCTGGAACGCGGCGTGGTCCATGCAAAGGGTCGCTAGATCGAGGTAATTCCGAACGTCGCGCGGTGCGAGGTCGATCGCCCGGCGCAGCGCCACGGTGGCCGCCGGCGTTTCATGGCTGGCCTCGTATGAAGCGGCGACGAGATTCAACGCATCGACTTGGGCGGCCGGGCCTTCCACAATTGGCTTCAGGGTTTCGATAGCCGCGGCGTTCCGCCCGGCGAGGAATTGAATGAGACCTAAGTTATACCGATTATGCCAATCGTTTGGCTGAAGATCAAAAAGGCGCTGGAAGACCGGCTCCGCAGAGTCGAGTTGGTGAGCATGGGCCAGGCAGATTCCGTATTCCGCCAGCGCCGGCGGATTATTCGCAATGGCCTTCTTTGCCAGCGCGAAATGCGCCACCGTTTTGTCGCACAGGTTTCGCTTGAAGGAAAGAGAGGCCAGCATTGCGTGGGCGGTCTCGTTCGAAGGGTCGATGCGGATGATTCGGTCCAGCAGATTCTGGGCGGCCGGACGTCCGGCCGCGTATTCACACTGCGCCGCGCCTTCTAACGCGGGAAGGTAGTCAGGCCGGATCTTGAGGGCTTGCTGGTAAGAGCGCAGACTTTCCTCGCCTCGACCAAGCGCGAAGAGCGCCGATCCCTGCAGCGTCCAGACCCGCGCGTCCTCCGGATACTCGCGCGCCAGGGCCTGCGTCATCTCCAGGGCGCGAGGGTAGTCGTGGGCGCGAAGTGCTTCGATGGTTGACTGGATCGTGGGGGCGCCAGACTGGGCTCCTGCAAAAGGAGCAGCGGCGAGGCAGGCCAATAGGGCCACCAGCCAAAACCAAGTGCGCTTTTGTGAAGCTCTCTCCATGCGGAGCGTATTTGACGGAAGTCACGCGGCCCCGGTGATCGCCAATGGCTGCCCTCGCAGTTGCCTATTCATCTCGTCTGGGCCTTACCCGACCACTTCTTCCAGGTCGAAGCGTCCATGAGGACCTTCATGAAGACGCCTCCAACCACCGGTCGTGCCTGAAACCCGATCTGGCGCCCGGCCTTCGTATGATACAGGCACTGCTTGCCGTCAGTAGCATAATACCAGTCTGGCAGCGGCACGCGGCTGGGAGTTTGATCGACAAAGCTGTAAACCGGCGACATCAGTCTTTGAAAATCAGCCTGGGACTCCGCCAGGCTCGCGCTCCACACCTCCCAATCGAGTTTGGTGTACTTGCTTCGACTGTCCAGCGGCCAACCGAACTCGAGTAACTGGCGCTTGTAATATGAAATCTCGGCGCGGGCGATCTCCCCCGGAAAAAGGTCCAGCCCAAGCAGTCTATCCCACACGAGGTTGTATTTCTGGCTCCAAGTGTCGGGCTGGTCGAATGCCAGGCGGAAGTGGTCGCCGTCCCGGGCTATTGAAGTCCATCGGCGGGCAAACTCCTCCGCTGTTTTGCGGTATGAGACGGCTTTCTCGTGGTCTCCTCGCATATCGCAAAGCAACGAGTACGCTCCAAGGGCTTCGATGGATTTCAGAGAGAGATTGGCGTTGTGAGCCAGCGGTCCCGCAAAATCATCGGTGCAAAGTGCTTTTCAGGGTCAAAACCTTTGGCCTTTAGATACTCCGCCCAATGTTGCAGAACGGACCAGTAATGAGTGGCCAAATCAGGGCTCTTCTCCAATCGGGCGACCGCGGCGGTCATGATCATCATGTCGCCGGTTTCCTCGACAGGTTGTTGTCCCGCTTCCGACGTCTCACCGCCCCCGTAAGTCTGGCCGTTCGCCAGCGGGTATGTCCCCAATTGGGCAGGGGCAAACGGAAACTTCCAGCGCCCCGACGTGACGTACTCGAAGATCGGAACCAATGAGGCGCGCAGGAGCTTGGGATTGAAGAGCAGCAGGATCGGGGATTGCGGGAAGAGAACATCAGGGGTAGAGATGCTGCCATCGCTGAAGTTTTCCTTTTCAAAGAACAGCGGCTCTCCGTTGGGTGCGGCAGCGATCTTGCTGGCCGCTAATGACTGTCGGTAGGCGAGGGCTGCCAATTCCGCATACTGTCTGCCGCCGATGCGTCTTAGGTCGCCCATGAATTCCTGGTCGAAATCCCCGCACTTTGACTGCAACGCGTCGAAGTCTTTCGCCGCCTCGCGAAGCAGGTCCTTCGCGAGGGCGCCTTTCGCTCGCCAGTACGGGCGCAAACGTTGATGCAAGAGTTCAACCGAATAGAGGTCGTCGTAGAGTAAGAAAAGACGCCGCTCGGCCGAGGAGGGTCCGACTTTGATGCCTGCGTACACGACTGCCATCACCGGCATTCGATCATCAGCAGGGCGCGGCACCTGGGTGTCATCCTGCTTGGGCAGCGAGCCCCCGCCCGCGAATTGACGGCGCGCCAGGCTGCCCTCCGCAATCACTGACTGGGATACCTGCGTTGCGGGTAGGGCCAGGTAGAGATAACCCCAATCGATCCGCCGGTCGTCGCCGGACCCGGCGAGAACCGGTTGGGCTTCCGTTCCCATCCGCATCACGTTTAGGCCACCAATCTGCTCACGCGACCAAATTACGAGCTCGTCCGTGGTGTTAACGACGAGCTCGGCTGAGCTGTCAAAGTAAAGCGATGTCAAATGCCCCTTGCCGTCCACTGATCTGAGTTTCCAGGTGAGATAGGTCACGGGTCGTGACAGGAGTTGGAGATCACTGGGAAGCAGGACAGTCATGAAAATCAAGCTTACGTGAATCCCGGCGCCTTCGAACTCGTAGAGAGTTCGGGTCGGTAAGACCTTCAAGCCCACCTGGGGAAAAGCAGCCACCTCGGTGGGAGACGAGCCCATCAGGCGGTAGGGTTTCCCATCGATTCTGATAAGGCTGCTAAGAGTCTGGCGTGTTCCAGTCCAATGCACCGTATCACTATCAGTGAGCCGGTCGGTGAACGACCAGACGCTGAAGTACGGGTCACACGCTACTAATGGTACCGCCGTCGGACGGATCGCATCAGCGGCCAGAAGCCGGGATGATGACCCTGGGATTAAAAGAACTGACAGGACCGCCACATAAGGTGCGCGAAAGGCCGGTGAAACTGCTTTGCCATGATGAACCATGTCATTCACTCTTGGCGGGGGGAATCTGGCCCGGGATGTTGAAAGAGAGGAAAACCCGCGGGCGCATCATCTTGAATGACATAACCCGTTGCCACCTCTGGTAGGGGCACGCTATGGCGTGCCCCGCCGGGAAATTCCTTCACACCTTGGGTCGCCCTTGACTGCTATCGTCCGCCACTTGCGGGCGAGTGCGAAGCAGATCATGAAGCAAAGGGACGGGAGATTAAAAGCTCAGCTTCATCCCAAACTGCACCCAACGCGGATTGAAAGCTGACACCGACTGGCCGAACGTTGCGTCGGGCAGGTTGCCGTCGACTCCGTTCAGATTGGGACGGTTGAACAGATTGAAGAACTCAAAACGCAATTGCAGGGCAACCCGTTCGGTGATGCGGTTGTCTTTGACCAGCCCAAAATCGACGTCAGCGAAGCCGGGCCCCCGATAGCGGCCGGGCTTCAAGTCCCCATAGGTCCCCATAGCGGGCACCGGAAAAGCTGAGGCGGGGAACAGGCCATTCAAGTAAGCCTGCCGGCTTCTGGTAGGCATGTTGTAGCCGAAGGAGGGCACGTCGGGGAAAGCGTAATTGTAACCGTCGGCCTGGTAGTCGCCGCTGCCCGGCTGCATGCCGATGACGTTGCCATTTGCATCCTGAATGGGCTCGAACGGCGCGTTGGTTGATACCACAAACGGATATCCGTCCTGCAAGATCGTGTTCGTGGCAAGTTCCCAACCGCTCAGCACGTAGCGCAAGGGCTGCGGGCCGGTCTTCAGATCCCCCGGAGTGTAGGTTCCGCTGAGCGAGAAGCGGTTTGGAGCGTCGAACGGGAACGGTTGCCGGTAGGAACTGATGGCGTTCTGATCGGGATAATAGTCTCCGTCAAACCATCCACTGGAACGTGTGTAAGCAGCCATAAACGTGCCGTGGTTGCTGTACCGCTTCTGGAGGCTAACGATCAGAGCGTTGTAGGAGACCGTGTTGCCGTTGGTGGTGTATTGAATGCTGCCAAATGAGGGCAGTATGCGCGTTAGGACGTCTTTGTTTTCAATCAAGTCGCCGGCAAAGCGATTGATGTCCGTCCCGATGCAGCCCTGTCTCTCGACGCAGCCCGTCAACTGATCCACAGAATGGGAACCGCTGTAGCCTGCGCTAGCCACCAACTGGCCGGGCAGCCGGCGCTCAAACGAGAAGGAATAGTTGTAGGTCCGCGGAGCACCCATGTTCCGGTCCATTGCACCGACCGCCAATTGATCGCCCACCAAGCCACCGTGGGCATCGAGCATAGTCGGCGGTAAGGGAGGATAGGGAAACCCAAACGGTGGGGTATTGCTGGTCCCCAAGGCGAAGACTGGGGCTTCGGTGGTTCCCCGGATGAAAGTGGGGAAGATGAACCCAGGCGGATTGCCCTTCAGGTCGTTCTCGTCGATTCCCAGGGTCAGCCAGTCGTGGTACACGCCGAAGCCGCCGCGCACTGCCCAAGTTCCCGTTCCCGTGGGATCCCAAGCCACACCGATCCGGGGACTGAAGGCGTTGATGGACTGGTTGTAAACGTGGGGGACCTGTTTCATGATCCCGCTGGCCACCTGCTCAGCTTGTGTCGAGCCGCTTCCGAGGAAGAAATTGGCCAGCACCGTGCCGTGCTCGGGGTATGGATTCCCGAAATTGTCCCACCGGAAGCCGACCGTCAGCGTGAGATTGGGTCTTGCCTTCCAGACGTCCTCTACGAAAGCACCGCTTGAAGTCTTCGCGTATTCATAGGTCCCATTGCCGGCGGTCCCGGTCAACGGATCGTAGGCCAGATTCGCTTCCGAGTACGGGTCATCCTGGACCAACTCCAACAGGTTGTTGAACGAGTAATTGGGAATCGAGTAGGTGGTCGAGAAAAGCGCCAGGTCATCACCGTGCCATCCCTCGTAGCCGAATTTGAAGGTATGGACGCCGCGCACCATGGTAAGGACATCTCTCCAGCGATAGTTATGTTGGATGAAGTTGCCATCGGCGAAGCCGATGCCCAGACCGGCGTTCATCCCGACCACCGAGATGGGAGGCACCTCGATATTACCGGTAAGGCCGTTTAACCGGCCAATCTCTGCCCATTCTCAGGGCGTGCCGAGTTTGCGCGCTTCGGTTAGGATTTTGGTGAGGCGATTGGAGAGCCGGTCGAGGCAACTGCGGGTAGCGCCGACGG
>JBELAJ010000481.1:0-6413 GCA_049508935.1 Terriglobia bacterium
CGACGTGGGAACGGATTCTCCGCACGATCCAGCCCTGGCTGGTGAGATGGACCGGACTTTGTCCTTTCTGCGGAACGAAGTTTGAGCGAGTTTTCGACGATACTACTTAACATAGTAGTACTCGTATCCTGCTGTCATGCTGAGCGAAGCGAAGGATCTCCGCAGTTTGCCATGGCTCAACGGCTTACGACCAACTGCCGAGATCCTTCGCTTCGCTCAGGATGACACATTCCGAATTTCTTCTCAGAGTTTCCGCATACAACGCGAGCTAGGCCCTGCTTCCGTGACGACGAGCGGCCGCAAAGATGCGGTTGCGAAATGCCTGTACGAAAACTTATACTAAAATTGGTTCGGGGTGGTTACAAAAAACTCCGGTCAGGGCTCCAGGAGGTTCAAGCCATGGGGGTATTTCGCGATAAAACGAGGACTCTGCGTTGGGGACTCATCCTGCTAGCCGGCGCCTTGTCGATAACGTACCTGCTGACCGAGACAGGCCAATCCGGGCGCGCCGATCAAACAGCCTCCGCGCGCGTTCGCGAGATCCAGTTAGGCCGCGCCCATCCTGACACGCTGTATGCTTTGACCGTGTGGGTGAAAGATCCCGCGACGCTTCGTGGCGACGACGCTGTTTTGGCCACGGTGAGAGATGGACGAGGAGACGTGGAATCCAAGTGGCTGCACAGCGCCGACCTGGATTTTTATCTTACCCTGCGGCCGCGCGGGCCGGGCTCCATCTCCGTCCGCATATCCGCTCCCTCGAACAGCCACATTCCGGAAATCGGCGCCGCTTTGAACCGGATTCCCATGGCGGCGGCCCATTTGCCAAGCCAGACCGGCGACCTCCGGCCAGGGTTTATCGCCTCGCTGCCCAACGGGAATTGGCAAGCCGCTCAGCGGTTTGAGTTCGGACAGACGATTTATGGGAGCAATGACGAAAGACCCTACGCACCCTCCAGAGTCGAAGACGCTTACCAGGCAATGCTGAAAGGCTTCGAGTGGTTCAGGTTCACCTTTCGAGGAAAGGAGCCACGGCTTGTCTATTTCGTACTCAACGTTGCAGATCGCGATGTGCCGCTCGACGTAGACATCTTCCAGGCCGGCAAGAATGCCGCCGGGCAGCCCGATGTGATTCCCTACGACAAGGGCGAGTTTGTTTATCAGGTCGAAGCGACGCAGAATTACCCGGGGCTTTATAAGTTTCGCACGCGCATTCTCGAACCCGGCCAGGAATACTACGTGCGCCTGGCCGCCGACCACCCCGCATTCCAGCTTCACACTTATGATTACCCGGTTCCGCCTTACTCCGACCCTCATCTCGCGGTACGCGCGGGTATGGACTTCCTCGTCAACATGGGAGACACCTGGCTTTCCAACACGCCACGGCGCGGAGCCATTGCGTTGCGCACCACCATGCAGCATTCCGAAACACAGCTCTGCATCGCCTGCCACCCCACGCAATTCACCACTCGTGGATACCTGACTGCGGTTCGGAATGGCTACCCGCCCACCCAGCGGGCGGCGCTCGAGTTCCTTACCGATCGCATTTATAACAATGCCCGGCCGTTGTACGGCGAGGCCAACACCAACTGGGTGCGCGTCATCTATTCGGCTCGCACGGTCGCAAGCCGCCTGCCCGTGATCGAGCACTTGTTTGAGGAGAATGTAACCCACGACCCGCCGCGCAGGAACTTCGACGCGCCCTACGCCGAATTCCTGAAGATTCATTACAAGGGGGTGACCACGATGCCAGGCGATGAGACCGACGGCTGCGAGCCTGACGTCAGCCCCTTTGAGATCGGGACGCAGAGCTGGCAGACTTTCAACCTGGTTTACAACCAGACACACGAAGATGAGTGGCTGGCCGAAGTGGACAAGGTGGAGCGCCTGGCAGTTGCCGCTGAGCCCAAGAACATGATCGATCTGGATTGGAAGATCATCATGCTGGCCACGATTGACCGGGCAAAGTACGCCGACCAAATCGATAAGTTGATCGAACAGCTTTACAGCTACGAAACTCCGGAAGGCGCCTGGCCTTATCCCTTTGACAAGAAAGCCAAGCCGGCGGACTTCATCTCCTACAATGCCGTTTATGCGCTGGCCTTGGCGGGGCGCCGGCCTGAGTCCGACGAGCGCATGGAGCGCGCGGTGAAGGCAATGCTGGCGGCCGAGCGACAGGAGGGGAGTTGGGAAGGTGACCCGGTCTATCAAGGCTTCAACACGCCATTTCGCGCCACTCAGTTCGCGGTGATGGCGCTCTCAACCCTTTACCCGGGAACTACCAAGGCGAAGAACTGGGATGCTGCGTATCCTCCGCCGCCCACCCAACTCGCCATCAACAACTTGCCGGTGCTGCTGGCGCAACTCGACCAATACTGGGACCTGGCGCCGGAGCCCGTCTTGCAGCAGATTCGCAAAGTGCTCACGGAGAGCGAGCCGCTCGCCCGTGAGGCTGCGGCGCGAGCCATCGGGCATATGGCCGATCCGGGGTCGATGCCGGCCTTGATCAAGGCATTGGGTGATCACAGCAAAATGGTGCAGTCGAGCGCCGCGTATGCGCTGCGCATGATATTGTCGCGACGAGTGAGCGCTGCCGCGGAGGGGCGCAAATTGCTGGCCGCCGCACTCGCCTCGCCGGACGCGCGCACCCGCTGGGGCGCCGCGCGCCTTTTCAACCAACACTTCAAAGATCTAACCGAGGATGGCGAGTTGCTGGCGGCTTTGGAGCGTGACCTCGATGACCCCGCTCCATTTGTGCGCTTCGAAGCCGCTTCCGGCTTGTGGCGCTGGTACTACTGGCAGGTGGATGAATCCGGCGTGCGCCGTAGCACGCTCGAAGCACTGGCTACTCATCTCAACACTGAAACCGACCCCATGGTGCGGCGCGGCCTTGAAGAGAGCGTTTACGATCTGCTCGACGAGAATACCGGCTACCTCACTGCCTGGATTCGGGCGAGTTCACAGGACGCAGATAAGCGCCGCATCGGCGAAGGTTACGAAGCCGTAGTGCGCGATCAAGCCCAAGTGCTCGCGAAGGTTCTGCGGGAAGGCACTCCGTTGGGCCGCGAGGGCATTCTGAATGCCTTGTGGGACTTTCACATTCGGCATTATGCTCTGCCGCCCGTTAAAGAGAACACCGTGTCGATTGGCCTGCCCGCGGTCCTTACTCAATACGTCCGGGGGGTTCCGGACCTTCACGTTCCAGGCTATGAATACCCGCCCTATCGCGAAACCGTTAACTTCAAGTACGACGTTCACAACGGCTTCTTCCAGACGCGCATCGGCAACGACAGCGACCTGATCCACTTCTTCAAGAGCTCCGGGCCGGAACTGGAGAACGCGCTGTTGGCTTGCCTTCAAGGGGCTGACGATCCGATGAAGATTGAAGTGCTAAAGGCAGGAAGTACTTTGAGCGGAGCCGGCGACGAGCGCTTCACGCTCGCCGCCCTCAACCTCTCGCAAGATCCGAGTGAAGACGTCCGGAAGACAGTCCGCTATGTCTACGAGGACGGTCAGCGCGGCATCCTCAACCTCGACGCTCCGAGCGCGCCAAGTCCTCAACTGGTCAGCAAGGTTGTCGAGATCCTCGAGCATGGCAATCCGGATAGCCAAGCCGTTGTCCTTCCATTGCTTGCATCGCTGCCCGGCGACTCTCCCTGGGGACGCCAGGATGAAGTGATGGCGGCGCTTGGTTTCCTGCTCGAAGCGACGCCACGGCCCGCAAATTATGCTCAGGTTCTCAATGCGGCTTCTTCTTTCAAAACCCTGATGCAGGTGCCCGCATTGCGCCGGCAGGTTCTGGCGGGATTGGATGATCACGACCCCGAGGTGCAGCGCGCCGCCCTGCGTGTGTCATTGGAGCACTTCCTCAACGACGCCGAAACCGCGCCGCTGGTGAGGACCGCTTTCGCCAACTTGAACGCCTCGGCGCAGAATATCCTTGTTGAGGAAGTCGGTGACCCGAAATTCATGCGTAAGCATTTGGGAATCGCGGGCGGGGCCGTTTCGCAGGACCAGCAATATTTTCTGGGCGAAAACCTGTCGTACATGAAGGCGCCGGACCTTCTGGATAACCCGATCGTTCTTGAGACGATGCTGGCCTGTTTGCGCTCCGGTGATCCAAATGTGCGCGCGGGCTCGCTCGACGTTTTGCGCAAAGTGAACGGAATAGAGGAGCGGCCGGAATTTCGCGCTGCCCTGGGTCAGTTGGAGAAGGACAACAACCCTCGCTTGAAACTCATCGCGGAAAGCGTGCTGGCGGGGAAGAAGCTCAGCGAGGCGCTGAAGGACGTGCAGCCCGGCTCGGTGCTCGACTTCAATTACTTCGTCACGAAGGTTGAGCCCATTCTGGCCACCCCGGGGGCGGACGGCAAGGCTTGCGTCTTCTGCCATGCCAGCCACGTGATCTTCAAGCTGCTGCCCCCCAACGAGCAAGGCGTCTTCTCGCCCCAAGACAGCGAAGACAATTACAAGTATGCGATGCGCGTCGTGGATATCAGCGATCCGGCCCACAGCCTTATGCTGATCAAGCCCACCCGTCCCACAGACAGCGCCGGCAACGTGGGCGATTATCTGGCCACGCATAACGGCGGCCAGCGCTGGCCCGGAAACGAAACAAGCTGGCAGTACAGGACAATCCTGGATTGGATTCGTGGCGGGCGAGTGGAGAATGCCGTCGCCGCAAAGCAAGCCGGCTACTAATATTGCCTCTTCTCCACTCGAGGCCGCTCGGCCCGGCTCATCTGCTTTGTTTCGATGGCCGGGTGCTTGAGCCCCCGAAGTTCCTCGATGTTCTCACAGACTTTGAGTATACCCGCCGCGATGTCGTCCACATCCTTGCGGCTGCCGAGGAAGAAATGATGGGGAAGCCAGACGGATTCCTCGTAAGCCGCACGTTCGGATACCGGACAATTGTAGAGACTGCGCAGGTCAAGCGGGTTTTCCCTGCCCCACGAGAGCGCCGGATAATCGGCTGCCTTCACCGGGAACAAGGCACTCTTGTACACCGGTTCGTAGAACAAGCCGTCGCAGGGAACCCCTTCCATCTCGAGCGCGCCTAGGAATGCAGCACGCGGGATGCCCTCGAAGTGTTCGGGAAGATACTTAAAGACGAATTGATAAGCCGCCACGCGCGTGATGCGGCGGTCCCGTTTAAGGAAGGCCAGCCCGGGTGTACCCGTGATGCGGCTCTCAAGGTATTCCATGTTGCCCTGCCGCGTGTCGGCCTGCCGAACCAGGCGCTCGAGCTGCACTTCGAGGATGGCGGCCTGGAACTCCGTCATGCGGTAATTGAAGCCGATGATGCGGTGGCCAAACTTATCCGTTTCGCTGGCGCGCCCACAGTTGACGTAAGATTGCGCGCGCTCCCAATACTCGAGCGTGTTGGTAATCACCGCGCCGCCTTCGCCGGCGGTCATCAACTTGCTCGACTGGAAGCTGAAGCAGCCCATATCGCCAGTGGCTCCGGCGCCCTTCTTTTTCCACTGTCCTCCGTGCGCATGGGCGCAATCTTCGATCACCGCCAGGTGGTGCTGACGGGCGAGACGCCCGATGGCATCGAGGTCGGCAAAGCTCATAGCCAGGTGGACTGGCAGAATGACTCGAGTTTTATTGGTGATCGCCTTTTCGATCAGACCCGCGTCCAGACAATACGTTGCGGGGTCGATGTCAACGAAGACTGGGACGGCATTGAGTTGGAGCACGGGGCCCACGGTTCCTTCCCAGGTGTAGGCGGGAACGATAACCTCATCGCCCGGTTGGATCCCCACCGCCTTCAACGCGACCTCGATAGCAACCGTACCGTTGGCTAATGCGATGCCGTATTTGGCGCGGTGGAACTCCGCGAAGCGTTGCACGAAAGCGCTGGCGTGTGTATTGGGGAAGGGATAACCGCCCCAATTCCGGCTCTTAAGAACTTGTTGCACGGCCCGTTCTTCCTTGCGGTCGTAAACCGGCCAGGGAGCAAAGAGCTTCGTACGAACGGGCTTTCCACCCGTGATGGCAAGCTTTCCCATAATATGACCTCCGATAAGATTGACGTTGTCATCCTGAGCGGAGCGAAGGATCCCTTGCAGTTTGCTTGCGCCGCCTGGACCGGAAGCTGCAATTGCAGAGATTCTTCGCCCGCAAACGTCGCGGGCTCAGAATGACAGAATCGATTCCTCTATTTCAATTGAACAACGTTCGAGTAAGCTGACTCACCGGCATCGTTCAAGGCACGGACGCGGTAGGAAACCACGCCAGGACCTGGCTGCGAGTCGGTGAACTCCGTCGTTGTGGAAGGGAGGGTCTTGATTCTCTCCCAACTCCCTTCCGCGATGCGGCGCTCCACTGCGGCCTGGGTCGGATTCCCGCCGTGCACATCCCAGGCCAGCTTTACTGCCCCCGTACCACGCTGCGCGCGCAAAGCGCTTGGC
>JBELAJ010000482.1:0-6389 GCA_049508935.1 Terriglobia bacterium
TATCAGAAAAATGGAAGACCTGGTTGTGGCTGGATGAGAAAATCGGTTCGCATCCCACCTTTTCCGCATTTTCCGCTTGACAAGCTAAGGTGCCGATGATAGCCTATTGAGATGGTCTTGCTGTGGACAGTTTGTCCTAGACAGGCGCCACGCCCGACGAGGTGCGGAAGATTCGGGATAGTTCCGGAAAAGCGGCGGCAAGCAGGACAATACAAAATATGGAAATTAGTGGGAACGAAGCTAAGAAGTGCTTGAAAACAAAGGAAGTCGCTATTTTGAATGCAGCAAATTATGCGCGTTTTGCGCGCAAAATAGCAGCAATCTGACCCAAAAGGAGCGAAAAACAGCACGTTTTGCGAAAACGAAGTCAGGGCTTGTGAGCCCTGGAGCGATGCCGTGACGGTGACAACCAGTCGGCTAGGTGAGCGTCGGGCTGGCACGATGCTGACCTGAAGGTCAGCGCTACAAGTCCCCACCGGGCAGCAGTTCGTTATCGACGCAGTGAGGAGCGCTTGACGCTGTTTTCCCTTGTAAGCTAACGTCTAAGCAATGGAACTCATCGAACTCACCAAGGCGTTAATCAACATCGAATCGGTGACCGGCCACGAGCGCGCCTGCGCAGAGTATCTGGGCGGATACCTCACCGAGCGAAAGTTCGACGTAGTGCTCCAGCCGGTCTCGCGCGACCGCTCGAACGTATTCGCAAAAATTGGAAAGCCCGATGTGGTCTTGAGCACGCACATCGACACCGTGCCTCCCTTCATTCCCGCCCGCGAGGACGCGGAGCTGATTTACGGGCGCGGAGCGTGTGACGCCAAGGGCATCATCGCCGCACAGATTGCGGCGGCTGAGCGTTTGTTGAGCGCCAGGGTAACGGACTTCGGCCTGCTCTTCCTGGTCGGTGAGGAAACCACCAGCGACGGCGCGCGAGAGGCTAACCTGCACCCCCCCGGCTCCCGCTACATGATCAACGGCGAGCCGACCGAGAACAAACTGGTGCTGGGGTCGAAAGGCAACTTACGCTTGGAAATTCGAGCCCGAGGTAAGATGGCGCACTCGGCATATCCGCAGCTCGGTGAATCGGCAATCGATAAGCTGGTGGATGTGCTCGTCGACTTGCGCAAGGTTCCGATGCCCCAGGATCCCGTGCTGGGCGCGGCGACGATGAACGTTGGAGTAATCTCCGGCGGCCGGGCGCCCAATGTTGTCCCGGACCACGCCTCGGCCCAAATCGTGATTCGAACTGTGAACAGCTCGGAAGAGATTCGCCGCCATATCGTGGAAGTGGTGGGCGGGCGCTGTGAGTGCGAGTTCATTCGAGACACGCCGCCCCTGCACATGGAGAAACTGGACGGGTATCAAACCGATGTGGTGGCCTTCACCACCGACCTGCCGTCGCTCGACCGCTGGGGCCGGCCTGTGCTCTTGGGGCCGGGGTCGATCAGTGTGGCACACACCGAACGCGAGTGCGTTGCCAAAGCTGAGCTGGTGAAGGCGATGGAGCTGTATTGCAGGTTGGTGAGGGAGCTGAAGAAGACAGTCGAGAGTCGAGAGTCGAGAGTTAACATCCACAGTGCGGTTATCCCGGAGAGTGGTACACCGCCAGGGGGCTGTCGACCGTGCACGCGAAACCGCATCGCGTGACGGTGTCATTCCGAGCGCAGCGAGGAATCTCGCTCCGCTTTGGGGCTGATGCGGAAAAGAAACGAGGCAAGATTCCTCGCTGCGCTCGGAATGACACCGTTGCCTATGGTTCCGGCGAAACACACCGGAGGGAGGGTTTACTTTCAACTTTCGACTCTTGACTTTCGACTGATTGGGGGCAGAAAGGTATTTGGTAATTTCACTATGAATAAAATCGAAGTCGGCATACTGGGCGCTACGGGAATGGTGGGGCAGCGGTTCGTGAGCTTGCTCGAACACCATCCCTGGTTTGAAGTCCGATGGCTTGCAGCCTCGGATCGGTCTGCCGGAAAAACGTATGGAGAGGCTTGCAACTGGCGGGTGCGCGACCCAATGCCTAAGGCTGCCAGAGAACTTACCGTGTACGAGTGCAAACCGAACCACGCACCGCAACTGCTCTTCTCGTCGCTCGATTCCAAGGTTGCCGGCGAGGTGGAACGGGAATTTGCGCAGGCCGGCCACGTCGTGGTCTCGAATTCCAGCAACCACCGCATGGAGCCGGACGTTCCGTTATTGATTCCGGAAGTGAACCCCGACCACCTGGCGCTGGTTGGAATTCAGCGTAAGCGTCGCGGCTGGAAGGGAATGATCGTCACCAACCCCAACTGCACCACCGTGGGCCTGGCGATGTCGCTGGCTCCGCTCGAGAAGGCTTTCGGGGTCGAGAAGGTGATGATGACCAGTATGCAGGCGGTTTCCGGGGCGGGCTACCCGGGCATCCCCACGCTGGATATTCTCGGCAACGTCGTCCCTTTCATTTCGGGCGAAGAGGAGAAGGTGGAACGCGAGACCCAAAAGCTGCTAGGCAAATTCCTCGACGAGGCGGTCAAGCCAGGGGACTTTGTGGTGAGCGCCCACTGTAATCGCGTGCCGGTGGAGGACGGCCATACCGAGTCGATTTCGGTTTCCTTGAGGACCAAGGCTTCTATCGAGGATCTGGTGGAGGCGTGGCGGAAGTTTCGCTCGCTGCCGCAGGAGCGAAACCTGCCGTTTGCCCCCAAGCATCCCATCATCGTGCGAGAAGAGCGCGACCGCCCGCAGCCCAAATTCGATCTGGCGGCGGAGCACGGCATGGCCACGGTGGTGGGCCGCGTGCGCACCTGCCCGGTGCTTCAGTTCAAATACATCGCGCTCAGTCACAACACCATACGCGGCGCGGCCGGCGCGGCTCTGCTCAATGCGGAGTTGATGAAATCAGAAGGGTACCTTGACTAGGTGCCGGGTGTCAGGTTTCAGGCGCCAGGGTATTTGTGATTTGTGATTGGTGATTTGCGATTGAAAGTCCAAATAAATGCCCTCGCCCCCTTGGGGGAGAGGGTGGCCCGCAGCCGGCGTTTTCATCAGCCGGGGCGGGCCGGGTGAGGGGGTCGCGAGCCTGAACCTTCCCTGTGCCTTAAGAGGAGATGTGAATAACACCCCCAAACTCGCCCTACTCGGTTACGGGAAGATGGGCAAGGCTATCGCCGCGCTTGCCCCGCAGCGCGGTTTCGAAGTGCGCCTGGTGATGGATATCGATGTCAACGCGCAAGGCCAGGGCATCACGCCTGAAAACTTCGCAGGCGTGGACGTGTGCATCGATTTCACCACTCCTGATGCGGTGTTCGATAACATTCGCCGCGTGGCGGCGCTGGGTGTGAATCTGGTGGTGGGCACGACGGCGTGGCATGACCGTCTGGAAGAAGTGCGGAAGATCATCGAAAGTGCGGGAGTGGGCATGGTTTATGCCGCGAATTTTTCGATCGGCACCAACCTGTTTTACCGCCTGGCCCGCGCCGCAGCGGAGATCTTTGCGCCCTTCGCGATGTACGACCCTTACGTCACCGAAGCTCATCACAAATTCAAGAAGGACGCGCCTTCCGGCACGGCGCTTGAGATTAAACGCCAAATTCAACCTGTCTTTGGAAACCGCGAGGTGCCCGTCGCCAGCGTGCGGGCCGGTTACATCCCGGGCACCCACGAGTTGGGCTTCGACTCCGAAGCAGATACCATTGTCCTTCGGCATACGGCGCGCGGCCGGCAGGGCTTCGCGGAAGGCGCCCTGCACGCGGCGCGCTGGGTAATCGGCAAGAAAGGGTTGTTCGGCTTCGCGGAGGTCTTGGAGCTCCCCGGAGGGGAGCAACATGAGTAGCCGTGGGCGAAGCCCACGGTAGTCGTGGACCCTAAGACCTCCCGGCCCTGGAGGGACCGAACAGTTCGACCCCTTCGGGGTCGGTAGAATTGATGGACACAAGCCCGTGGGCGGCGGGCACAGAAACCGTGCCCTTGCCCACGGCTACTCAATTAGAACCCCTTCGGGGTTGGGGGAAGTCATGAGCTTGGACATTCGTGGTTGCGGCACTGCGCTGGTAACGCCGTTCAGAAAAGACGGCACGTTGGACCTTGATGGCCTGCGGCGTTTGGTACAGTTCCAGCTTCGCGCCGGCATCGACTTCCTGGTCCCCTGCGGCACCACGGGGGAAACTCCCACCCTCGAGCACGCCGAATACCTGGCCGTGGTCCGAACGGTAGTTCAGGAGGCAGGGGGAAAGGTTCCCGTAATTGCGGGGGTGGGAGGCAATAACACTCGCAAATTGATCGACCTTGCCGCCGAGGTGAGCGGGTTGGCCATCCAGGGAATTCTCTCCGTAGCCCCCTATTACAACAAGCCGACTCAGGAAGGCCTTTACCAGCACTTTCGGGCCATCGCGGAATCCACTGACCTGCCGGTGATTCTCTACAACGTTCCGGGACGCACCTCGTCGAACATCGAGCCTGCCACCGTAGCGCGTCTTTCGAAGATCGCAAACATCATCGGCATCAAGGAAGCCTCGGGCAGCATCGTGCAGCAGATGGAAGTGCTTGCCGCCGTCGAGCCGGGCTTCCGCGTGCTTTCCGGCGACGACTCGTTTACGTTTCCGCTCATGGCGCTGGGTGGGGTCGGCATCGTCTCCGTAGTCTCAAACGAAATTCCGGCCGAGATGACCAGGCTGGCGCACCTGCTGCTGGAAGGGAAGCTCGAGGCGGCCCGCCAACTCCACTTCAGCCTCTTGCCGCTCATGCAGGTGAACTTTATCGAGACGAATCCCATCCCCGTCAAAGCCGCGCTCGCCATGATGGGCATGATCGAGGAAGTCTACCGCCTGCCCATGGTCCCCATGAAGGCTGAGAACCGAGCCAAATTGGAAAAAGTGCTGGCCGCGCAGGGGTTGCTGCAGCCGCAAAAGGTCTAACCATCCAGAGGTTTGCTGTGGTACCCTGACCACCCGCGTTTCGTTGGGGCGGCCCTTGTGGCCGCCCTCGGGAGTTTCTAAATCTCGTCCGACCGTAAGGCGCGGCTCTGCCGCTCTGTCTTGCGGAAAGGCTTCGAAGCTGCGAACAAACTCGGAACGTGTCATCCTGAGCGCCGCGAAGGATCTCTGCAGTTGTTCGTAAATCGCTGAACCGTAAGAAACTGCCGGGATCCTTCGCTTGGCTCAGGATGACAGGCATGAAAGTTTTCACAAGTTCAGAGCCGTCCCGCAAGGCAGCGCGGCGGAGCCGCTTGGGGGCACAACGGACATGTTGTTACGGGAGGAATCGATGGCTGACTTTTCACGTCGTGCGCTGATGAAGATGGCAAGTGCGGGCCTTCCCGCCGCTGCACTGCTGGGACGCTCACAGGCATTTCCCAAAACCAACGGATCCGGCGGGAAGGAGGATGCAATGCAAGGCGACCCGGGCCATTCGCCCTACCATCGCGACCCGGTAACTTTCTACGTTCATCGCTTGGGCACGGATCATGCCGAGGGCATCGCCGCCATCGACATGAACGGTGATGGCCTGCTGGACATCACCAGCGGGGCCTACTGGTACGAGAATCCAGGCCCCGCCGGGGGCGAATGGAAGCGGCACAAATTCCGCCAAATCGCGCCCGAGCCGCCTTCCGCCGCTCCGGCTGTGGAGAACAAGCCTTTCTGGGACGAATTTGTGGCCGACAATGGCGAGTTCGCCGTAGACGTCAATCACGACGGCGCCATCGACCTGGTGACTTCTTCCTGGCAGAACGACGGCATCTGGTGGTTTGAGAATCCCAACGAGCTGGGCGAGATGTGGAAACCCCACTTCATCTGCCACTCGAAGGAAACCGAGGGCTTCGCCTTCGATGATCTGGACGGCGACGGCCACCCGGAACTGTTGGCCGCCCACTACGGCCGCCAGGGCATGCTGTGGATCAACTTCGCCGGACCCGAGCCGGCCGTGCACAATATTGGCGGCCACGATGAGGACGGCCACGGCTGCGGCGTTGCGGACATCGACGGGGATGGCAAGCCCGACGTGCTCTCGATTCACGGCTGGTTTCAGAACATCGATGCCACTCACGACAAGTGGGTATGGCATCCCGAATGGAACTTAGGCGACTGCGGTTTCCCGATACTCGGGTTCGATGTCAACAACGATGGAAAGATGGACCTGATCTACGGGCACGGCCACAGCTACGGCCTCTATTGGCTGGAGCAGACCACACAGAACGGCAAGCGCGCCTGGAACCCCCATTTGATTGACGACTCGTTCTCGCAGATTCACGTCCTGGCCCTCGCCGACCTCGACGGCGACGGCGAACTGGAGCTCCTCGCCGGGAAGCGTTACCGCGGGCACAACGGCCACGACCCCGGTTCCTATGAGCCGCTCGCCATTTACTACTACAAGATCGATCGCCGCAATGCCACCTTCACGCGCTACACCGCCAG
>JBELAJ010000483.1:0-6359 GCA_049508935.1 Terriglobia bacterium
CAGGCCGACGACGGTGTGAGTTGGGTCGACGGCAAGGCCGTGCGTTCGCTGTGCATTTCGTGGAACGCTCTCTTTTCCAAGCTCAGCCCGATAATGCACGGCGCGGGCAAAGTGGTTTTTGCGAGTCCGCTTTTCGCGCGTCTTGATGTGTACCGCCTCCTTGACGGCTTCTACGATGAATACGGTTATGACGGTCGCGGGCTGAACGGCAGCGCATTCATGGGACTCGACAAACCGGTGCTGGTGTGGACCTACAACGAATCGCTTTTCCGGCCCGATCCCGACACATTCTTCCAGCGGCATCTACTGCTCGGCGCCTATCCGACCGCGCCGTATCCCTGGAACAACCACTGCATCCTTCCCGATATGAGTTGGGACGATTTTTATTTCAAATTTGGCTCGTTGTTCGAGCGGGACACCGGGCACCTATGGATGAAGCCGGAACAATATTATCTCGCTTACGGTCCGCTGCTGGACGCGATGCGCGGAAAGAAATGGGTGCTCGCGCCGCATTGCGTCGAGGTTGCCGGCGGCGCCGCAAAGGTCAACTTGTTCAAGGTCCCCGGCGGCTACGCCATGCCGGTCTGCTTCGGTGGGAAAGCTGGATTTGCGGAGGTTATTATCAGAAATATCCCGGCCCTCGACACCTTGAAATATTCCGTGATCCATCCTGGCGTCGAGACTGCCGTTCCTGCCACCATCCTCTCCAAGGACAAGGATGGTGCGATCAGGCTGCGTATCCCGCTCCAGCGGGGCTGCGCAATGGTGACTTTACGAAGCTAAAAGGAAAACAAGGCGACAGGTAGGCGGTTGACGTCGCCGATCAAGGCAACTTACAATGCGTTGGTGACTGATATGTCAAACAACAATCACGACAAATAGAAGGCAGAACATTACCTGTTCCCCTGGAGACTTCCCCATGTCGACAATGGCAGCGCGACCAAAACAGGCGGGTTTTCGGGAAGGCTTGTCGGAATTTAGCCTCGCCGAAAAAGCCTATCATTTAATCCTTGACCAAATCCTCCGAGGGTCTCTCTCCGTCGGCTCCTCTGTCTCGCGTCGCAAATTGGCAACGCAGTTTGGAATGAGCCTTGTACCCGTGGCAGAAGCGTTACAACGGTTGGAGCTGGAAGGTCTAGTGGAAAGCCGTCCACGTGCAGGTACACGCGTTCGGGTACCGACAGGTGAAGAGGTCCGCGAGCGATTCGAGTTACGCGAGGCCCTCGAATGCGCATCCGCCCGCCTCTGCGCAGAGCGTGTGACTTTTCAGGAAATTCTACAGTTCAAAAGACTGGCCGAATATGTGGATACTTTGTTCGCGACAGCCGCGACGAAAGGGCTGGATAACGACTTTCTTTTTGCAATGCAGAAGTATCACATTGACCTCCACGCGAAGATCGCGGAATATGCCCGGTCCGAGTCTTTAAGGTCGGCAATTGAGAAGAGCCACATACTGACATTCAACTGGCTTTATGATACGACCTCGGGTCGCCAAAGCCTCCCTCCCAAATTCCATCAGGAGCTCATTGCCCGCATTGTAGAGGGATCCCCTCAAGAAGCCGAAGACGCCATGCGCGCCCATATCCGGTACGGCTTAGAAGACGTAGAGCGCGCAATAGGTCAACTCGAGAGCAAGAGTTGGCGGGTGAAAAGTCCGAAGAAAACAAAGGTCGGGAAAAGGGAGGTTGTGTTAGCGAAGACAGCGAAAGTATCCTGAGCCAGATCGCGACGTTTCTTCCTTGAAGCGGGGATGACTCGGCGTCGGAAGCAAGGGCCAAGGTCTCAGCAGGGAATTGCGAGATCAAACTATTCGGTTCACCGCTTCGGCGATATCACTTCACTTCTCTCCATGTTAGCAATCTCGTGCGTCCCTATTTCGACTTGTCCGGCATTCGAAGACTCAAGGGAACAATCAGCAGGGCAATGCCCCTCGCACGATCCGCACCGTCATACCCCCATCCACGACGAAATTCCGGCCGGCGGTGAACCCAGTAGGGCAACAATAGATAGGGCAACGGTATTTTCGAAAGCAGGAGATAGAATGCGAAGACGCACATTCCTACGAAACACAGTGATGGGAATCGGGACTCTTGCCGGAATCCATGGCTTGAAGGCGGAGGGGGCGAGCGATAATCACCAGCCCGTCGTAGCTGCGCAATCCGGAGCCTCGGGGCCGGTGGAGAGGAAAGAAGCAGGACAACTCGTTTGGGGAACCAACGCAGTAGTTCTCAAGTCGCCCTGGAGCAGTTTGCCTTCCTTGGATGATCTTCTCGCCGACAAGGAGCGGACTCTTGTGCTGAACCAGTTTTATCGTTTCGGCGGCGACAATCGCCCGGTGACGCCGACCGAATGTCGCATTGGCTACGGTAGCAGCGCCCTCTTGGTTGTTTTACGCTGCGAGGAAAACGACCTGTCCTTCCCTGTCGGGCTGCAAAAGGCGGATTGGCAGGCATTGCACGGTTTGCCCTCTGGATCAGATTCCTGGCCCCCCTTTCCCGACGAAGTGGACCTTCTAATTCAGCCCGACATGGGAAATCCGTGTTATTACCAATTCGCGGCAACGCCGGAGGGCTTGAAATTCGGGTGCGAGCGACGGTTGAGCTCCAATCTTGATGAGAGTGCTGATAAAGTGACCCGCGCCTCCGTCCGGGTTGACAAAATCGAGGCGTTTGAAGCGAGTGTTACCAGGAGAACAAATGCATGGGTGGCATTCTTCCAGATACCGTGGGAGACTTTGGGCGGGAAACCAAAAAATCAATTTGGCATTCTGCCCATGCGGACTCGCTGGCGTGACGGCGAGTTCACCAGCCCGGCGGCGATTGATTTCGATGAACGCATGCCGGTTGACCTATTAATAGAAACCCACTTTCCGGGCACCGCGCAAGTCCAGGAATCTACGAGCAGCCTGTGCCAGTTGCCCTCCGGCATACTCCGCTGGCAAAGGCCGGCAGTACTGACCTATCCCGATATCGAAACACTCCAACAGATCTGGCAGTTGCAGTCATCATTAACAACGCCGACGGATAGGAATAATCTGGGGCAACGGCTTTATCTCACACAGCGATGGATGGACTTGATGACGCTGGAAGGATTCACTCCCCTCCCTCGTGCCTGGGGGATTTTGACCAACGACCTGACGCTGCCATTGTTACGGCAGAGACTGAACGCCGCTTTTAAGAAAAGTGATCTGGGGCGGGCGTATCACCTATTGGACACTTACCTGAGGCAGCTTGATAAGGTGTCGAGGTGGTGGTATGCCGATGGGTCGCCAGGCAACATGCTGAAGGACGAATGGAACCCTATTACGACTGCGGACAGCCTGGAAGTTAATGACAACATACTACGGATGCGGTGTATGGCCGGAGGCCATGAAGTTGACTTGCATCTTGCCCTGCCGAAAATGGGCGGCGTAAGAATCTTCACTAGTCACGAAGGTTATTTCAAGCCGGATGACATCCTGCCATTAAAACCCGTCCAGTCCTCAAACACACATACCATCGAAGCCGTCGATGGCAGGATTATTATCCGACGAAGCCCGTTTGCAATTTCTTTGTTTAACGCCGTCGGCAACGTGGTGATGGAAATCGCCGCCAATGACCTGGCTTTTCGGTTCGGTCAAGAGGGCGAGATACTGGCGACGGATTTCAAGAATCATCTTGTTCCGGGCGAGGTTATTTATGGCTTCGGAGAGAAGTACGATCACTTCGATCAAAACGGAAATGTGTTGACGCTTTGGGGAGCGGATGACTGGGTTGGGAACGGGATGGGTTTGAGGAATACGACTTACAAACCTCTGCCCATCTTTCACAGTTCCAAAGGTTATATGGTTTTTGACAATTCATCCTATCGTTTGAGGGCCGATATCGGGGGGACCAATTCGAACCAATACCGCCTCACCCAACAAGGTCCGATATTTGACTATTACTTTTGGATGAGCACACCCGAGAAAGCACTGCAATCCTATACGGCTCTGACCGGCAGACCTATTCTGCCGCCCAAGTGGGCTTTTGAACCGTGGATGGGCAGAGGCGAAGAGGCTTGGGCCAGCGGCCCGTCACACGATGCGGTGACAGAAGAAGAAACGGTCGCCAGGCGATTCGCGGAATTAGACATCCCTCATTCCGCGATTTATGCAGAAGGTCCCTCCGCCCTTTCGCCGGCTTTGAATCAATTCATGGCGGCGCGCGGGATCAAAGTGTTGGGCTACTTTTATCCCGAGATTCGCCCAGCGAGGCAGCAATCGCTCATGCCTGAACTCAAGCCCGCTGAACTCCCCATTCTGCACTGTGGTACTGAAAACCTGACCCGCGAACTTGGTTATGTGGACTTCACCAACCCTCACGCCCTGGAGCTCTGCCGGCGAGCGTTGAAGCATACCTTGGCCCTTGGCGTGGCCGGTAGCATGGCGGACTACGGCGATATGGTGCCGGATGACGCGGTGTTTCATGACCACCAACACGGCGCTGAGATGCACAATTTTTACTACCATGACTATCAGCGAACGGTCAGTGAAGCGTACTCGGAGAAACGTGGTGATGATTTCATCTTGTTTGCCAGAGGGGCCGCGCCAGGCACGCAAAAATGGGTAGGCCAATTTGCCGGCGATCACCCGTCCAACTTTGACGGGCTGAAAGCCGTGCTGACCGGGGCGCTGAACTTGTGCGCCTGCGGTTACTCCACCTGGGGCAGCGACATCGGCGGATATTTCGGCTTGCCGGAACCGGCGGTGTATATGCGCTGGGTCCAATTCGGATGTTTCAGTCCGCTGATGCGCCCTCACGGCAAAGCGTCGCGCGATCCGTGGGATTTCGGTGAAGCGGCGGTGGCAAGCTATAAATTCGATGCCTGGGTTCGGGAGAATTTGTTGAACTATATCTATAATGCCGCGGTTGTCGCGCATGAAAGCGGTATTCCCATCATGCGCTCCATGGCAGTGGCCTTTCCCCACGAACTGCAAATGGCCTCGGTCAGGGATCAATTCATGTTCGGGTCGGATTTGCTCGTTGCGCCTGTAATTAGGGAAGATAGCCTCAGAACTATCTTGTTCCCATCCGGCGTATGGACGAGCTTGTGGGATGGCAAACCGGTTTCCGGTCCGGCCAATTTGAAAATCAGCGTGGCTTTGGACGAGATCCCAGTCTATTTGAAGCCAGGGGCCGCCGTGTCGGTCCAACTAAGTCGGGAATTGCGATTCGGCGAGAGCATGACGAACGGTCGTGTCAGTGCCCTGGTCGTAACCCGGCCCAATGGAAACGAAACCGTATCTCTGCTCAATGCACAGGGCGAAGCCGCGAGAGTGAGGACCCAATCCAAAGCCGGGCGTTCTGGTTGGATACTCGAGAACCTTATCGAAACGAATTATCTGCTGGTTTATGGCACACCTAACGCGTCCATGGTAAAGGTGGACGGCAAGATATTGCCGAAGCTGACAGCGGCACAGTTTAACTCGATGCCGGCAGGCTGGGAACCTGACCCGGCCGGCCACCGGTTGGTTATTCAATTGCCGTTAGCCCAAGCCCCAACGCCGACCAGAGAAATTGAAGTGGACTTCAGCGTAAGGTAACAATAATGAACACTACGATCTTACGGAATTGTTCGGACTCAAGGCTGGCCGTCCTGCTCGCGGTGCTTACGTTATGGGGATCCGTGTGAGCGCGGGCCCAAGTGAGCGCGGCGTCGGCCAAAGCGTCCGGCGCAAATTCCCCCGCCTACCCACTCAAGGTCAGCCCCAACGGACGCTATCTGGTCGATCAGAACAACACACCTTTCCTGATCGTTGGCGATACTCCACAAGGTTTGATGTCCCGCTTGAGCGAGACGCAAGCCGATGCTTACTTTGCAAACCGCCAAGCACATGGGTTCAATACCGTCGGCTGGGTTGATGTCGCTTGCGCCGGCCACGACTTCCCCGCCGGCACTGAAGGCCGCACTCCTGACGGTATTCGCCCTTTCACCGGGTTCATTCCCGGAGGGACCGACTACACACACTGTGATCTCACCAAGCCCAACGAGGCTTACTTCGACCGTCTCGACCACATCATCGCGCTTGCGGCAAAACACGGCATATTACCCTTCATTGATCCCATCGAGACCATCGGATGGCTCTCCACGCTGGACGCCACTTTGGGCGTCTAATGCGGATCAAAATGGGCACACACGCACTGCAGAAGATTAGGAATTAATAGTGTCTTGAAGAGGCGCTACTGATGAGGGAAGTCAGTGACAACGTCCCCTTCTGAACGGATGTTCACCTCTAAGTTTTTGAGATAACTTGTGTTGCCTCACAGGGTTAAGTGTGATTTTGGCCCTAATTGTGTAGACATGCATACTAAGGCATTAGTCGCATATTGTCCTTGACA
>JBELAJ010000484.1:0-7823 GCA_049508935.1 Terriglobia bacterium
TGAGCAACGGCGATCCGTAGCGGGTGAGAGCCAACCCTGCGACGCGAATCAGTTCACCGTCAGAGTCAATTGAATCGTGTGCGTAAGTGTGGAAACTGCGGCATCGGTCGCCGTCACGTCCACAGTATAAGTTCCCGCCAGCGTTCCGGGACTGCTGGGAGGTGGAGCCGTCGTCCCACCTCCGCAGGCGCTCCACAACACCACCAGCAGCAATCCCGTGCCCAGCAGCCACGCGGCGCGACGCTTCCTCGCCGTCGCCAGTGCCGCCACACTCGCCAGCCACAACAACGCGCACAGCCAAAACACTCTCCCCAGTCCTGTCATGCCGGGCGGCAGGAATCTCACGTGCGGCGGCGCGAGCGACGAAGCAGTGGTCGAAACCGCCACCGCCACGGTCGTCGATGCCGTACCGTTCAGCGTCACAGTGCTGGGCGTGAGCGTACAGGTGGATTCCGAGGGCGCACCAGTGCATGCGAGGTTAACGGCTTGGTTGAACCCTCCTTGAGGAGCGAGCGTCAATGAGTACTTCGCCGTCTGACCCGCAGATACGGTTTGGGTGGTCGTGGAACTCGTCACGGCGAAGTCCATTCCGGTGCCCGAGACTGGAATGGTCTGGGTTCCAGCGTTGTCCGTCAGTGCCAGCGTGCCGCTGCCACTCCCGGCATCAATGGGAGAGAATGTGACGCTGATAGCGCAACTCGCGCCCACTGCTACGGAACCGCCGCAGTTGTTGGTCTCAGCAAAGGGGCCCGACCGTGTGATTTTGAGGGGACTCAGCGCCGCATTGCCAGTGTTAGTGAGCGTGATCATCTGCGGAGCGCTCTTGGTTGAAACCGTCTGCGCGGGGAAGTTCACGCTCGCAGGCGAGAGACCTACGCCGGGCCATACTCCTGTCCCCGTCAGACTCGCCGTGAGCGTCAGCGGCTTCGGTTGTCCGTACGTGACCGTCACGGTCCCGGTTCGCGTCCCGGCTGAGGTCGGAGTGAACCAAACGGCAAAGGCGCATGGGAGATCTACGGTCAAACCAAGCTCGCTGACGCAGCCGTCCGGATCCATGCTGAAATCCCCGGTGGTCGCAAATAGCGGTATACCGTAGCCGCCATTGTTAGGATTAATGAGCATGATCGTCTGGGGGGAGCTTGTTGTGCCCACCGGCTGATCGCCAAAGGTCAGGCTCGTGGATGCAAGGCTAGCCGAACCCTGCGAATTGCCCTGGCCTTCCACACCTACGGTTTGGGGACTGTTGACGGCGTCGTCCGTCACCGTAAGCGTGCTTTCGTGGGGTCCGCCCACGGTGGGCTGGAAGACGACATTGATCGTGCAACTCGCGTTCGGACCAATAGAAGGCAGGCAGTTATTGGTTTGCGCCCACTCGTCATTATCGTCAGCGAAGGTCACAGCGCCGACGGCGAGGACCGCCGAAGCCGTATTCGTTAGCGTCACGGTCTGGGGACTGCTCGAAGTACCAATGTAGGCAGTGAACTCCAGATATGAGGGGGAGATAACCGGAGCGGAGAGAGCGCCGGTGCCTGTTAGCTGGAGGACGTGAGGACTGCCGAAGGCACTGTCCGTGACCGTCAGCGTGCCGGTCCGGGCGGACAGCGCGGTCGGCGTGAAAGTGAGAGCGACCGTGCAGTTCGCTTCCGGCGCCACCGTTTGAACCGCGGAAAGACAGGTGGAAGCCGCAGCGACGACCGCGAAGTCACCGCTAGAAGTAATGCCGGTGATACTGAGCGGTGCATTCCCGAGGTTGGTCACGGTGACAGTCTGTTGGCTGGCAGTGTTTTCGGCAACGAGACCAAAATTGACCGCGGAGGGGGAGAAACTTAATGATGGCGCGGGGCCCGGCGAGAGTTCGGCCACAAACGCATTACTAGAGGGCTCGTGAGGATTATTGTCCGTGCTCGTTGGCTGCAACGGGTTAACAGTCGGGAAGTCAGACGAAAAAGCGTTGCCGGTTATGTAGGCGTTGCCCGAGGTGTCCACGGCAACGGCATTGGCTTGGTCAATGACGCTGCCGCCCAGGTAAGTAGAGTAGATAAGGGCCGAGCCCGCAGCGTTTAGTTCCGCAACAAAGGCCGTAGCCGGGCCACTACCGTTCAATCCCGCACTGTTATTAGTTGCCTCGACCGGGTTGGCTGTCGGGAAGTCCGTTGATGAAGCCGTTCCGACTACGTAGGCGTTTCCCGAGGCGCCAACGGCAATGCCAGAGGCAAAATCTTCTGCGCTGCCACCCAGGTAGGTGGAATACACCAACGCAGTGCCCGCGGGATTCAGCTTGGCCACGAAAGCGTTTGTCGGAATCGGCCCCACACCCTTGTTAGTTGCTTGCAGCGGATTGACGGTAGGAAAATCCGTCGATTGAGTGGTCCCGGTCACATAGGCGCTGCCCGAGGAGTCGACTGCGATGGCGCTGCCCAGATCTCCACCAAAGAAACCTGGCGCGCCGCTGCCGCCCAAATAGGTAGAGTAAACAAGCGCGCTCCCCGCGGGGTCCAGCTTGGCCACAAAAGCGTTTTGCCTAGATGGCGCCGCACCTTTATTGGTGGCTTGCAGCGGGTTGGCGGTAGGAAAATCCGAGGATTGAGTGTATCCGGTCACATAGACGCTGCCCGAGGAGTCGACAGCAATGGCGGAACTCTGATCTCCGCCTACACCCGAAACGCCGCTGCCGCCCAAATAGGTAGAGTAAACAAGCGCGGTTCCGGTCGGATCCAACTTGGCCACAAAGCCGGTTGAGTACCCCGAGGATACTTTGTTCGTCGCCTGAAGCGGATTGACGGTGGGAAAATCCATAGACTGAGTCCACCCGGTCAGATAGGCATTTCCAGGGGAGTCCAAGGCGATGCTCTGCACCGAGTCACCGCCGCTCCCTCCCAGGTAAGTCGAATAGATCAGGGCTGAGCCGGACGCGTTCAGTTTCGCGACAAACCCGTTGCCGTTGGCAGGCGACTTGTTGTTCGCCTGGAAGGGATTGACGGTCGGGAAGTCTGTCGAAGACGTGATCCCGCCCACATAAGCGTTACCGATGGAATCGACTGCGATCCCATACCCCGAATCCCCCCCACTACCGCCCAGGTAAGTGGAGTAGACAAGCCCAGTGCCTGTCGCATTCAGTTTGCTCACGAACACGTCTGCGTCTCCATTTAAGCTTGCTTGGAACGGGTTTGTAGTGGGGAAGTCCACCGACTCTGTTTGCCCGGCAACATAAGCACTGCCCGAGGAGTCCACGGCGATGGCGTTGCCATAATCCGGCCCGCTGCCGCCCAGGTAAGTGGAGTAGCTGAGCACAGGGTCGATGACAAGCGGCTTCGTGTGGTCGTACGGGCCCAGCACAATGCGGATTCGATTTCGGGCGTCGAGAACGAAGCGACCTTGGACCGGTGACGAGTGACGAGTGATGAGTGACGAGCTTTCGCCGGGTTGGTAGATTTCTGGCTTGTGGAATCGGACCTCACTGCCTTTGGTCGGGAGCACAAGATCGCCATTGGCATCGATCCGTAGGGGCGGTTCGCGAACCGCCCCTACATGCAAGGCGATGGCGTTCGGATCGGCCCCGGGCGCGACGATGAAGTCGTACTCGAGTCGCCCGCCCTGGTTGCCGTAATACTCCAGGTCCACGCCCGGATAAACGTCGTGATAGCGCACCTGGGCGTAAGTCGGCACGTTGGTGCGCCACTTCTTCGGGTCGTTGCCGATGAAGTAATTGACTTTGCCGGGAAGCTCCTCGCGTCCGATCGCTTCCGCGTGCTTCTTAGCGCCGTCCAATCGAAGGCGCAGAACCTGATTTTGGATTCTCGATTTCGGGTTTCGGCTCTGAATCCTGAATCCCGAATCCTGAATCCTCGCCGCTGACTCCTGCAATTCCAACACTGCTTCATTGCCGGCCAGGAACAAGGTCAAGCCGCGCCCGCGCGAGAGGAACTTTACTCGGGCGTTGGCCTGTCCCTGATTTGCCTCGAAACTCAGAGGAAGCTTGGCGTAGTTCGAATTGAGCCTCGGCCGGATTTGTGAGACGGCGGGCATTCCTCCCTTGGGCAGGATAATTCTGGGAACTTGCAGCCTGCCATAAAGGCTAAACGATACGGCTGCAACGACGATGCTCGAGATACATCCGGCATAGGTCACCCTCCGCCTGGCGGCGGACTGCGCAAGAGGAGCAAGCGCGGCCAACATAGGCACCCCCACAGTGTTAAGGAAAACGGATGCGGACAATATATGGCTTCTTCGAAGCTTATGCAAGGGATAATATTCGGTCAGCTAACATGCCCCTTCTGAGTGCTTCGAGGGTCAGACTTTGTGTCATCTCGACAAGCACCGAGCCGTGGACTAGAGTGTGACCGTGAGGTTGGACCGGCAGTCACACCGGCCGACGCAGACGTGGCCCTTGCGCGTCTGCGATGCGGGCGAGGCGCTGTTCGGTCAGAATGCGCCGACTGTCCTGACCTGTCTCTTCGGGACATTGCAGTCCCCACAACTCGGAGTCTGTGCCATCCGGCAACTGTTTTTCTATACGAATGAACCGGGAATGTCTATGAAAACAAAGGACCGCTGCAGAAAGTCGGCCGAATGTAGCGCTGACCTTCAGGTCAGCAGCTAGTATCGAATCCAACCAAACTTGCAGCGATCGTGGGTCACAGGATAGTTGGCGAGAACAGCCCAAGTATCCAATGAAGGTTCTTTGCTTGGAGATTTCCTCTCATCATGGCCAACTTCAGAGTGGCCGACAGCCGTCCGCCTTCCAAGAAAGCCCTTGGCATCAAAATGCTCTAAACGACCATCGGGTTTGCTACTGAACATGTGGAACTCTTTACCAATTCCCGCAGGTCCGGGTGTCTGAGGCGGAAATCCGTCGCGTCCTGGTATGCCTTGGCAACCACACTCAGATTGGCTTCGGCGTAAAGCCCGCCCAGAAAGATCAGAATCAATGATGTTCCCGAATCGCCGGGTTCGAGTTCCCCGTTCTCGTTGGCGGGCGGTTTGGGTGCATCGTCTCCGCCGTTGAGAATTTCTCGCCGAGAAACGGCGGCGGATGCCTGCGGCACTGCGCTCTTAGGGAGGTCCTATCCAGCATTGCTGCGAACGCCGTGATGGTATACAGTCACTCTTGCACTGAGGCGGTTGGGGAGGAGGCCGGAGCCTGACCCGCCTTCTGCGGAAGGTATCCTTCACTTAGAGAGGTCGGATTCTTTGGCCTAAGCGAGGCCTAAGAGGTCAGGCCCAAATCCGGAGGCAGATGGCCTGCCGTGGTAAACGTCACTACAAACGGGGAGATTGCTTTTTGGGCTCGTAGCTGGAGTATGGACGGGCGGCGTGCGGTCTCCGCTTTCGATGACCAGATGCTGAAGGTGTGGGACCCGGAAACGGGCGCGGATGTAGCCACTGTCTCCTGCTACGGCGCCGCACATTGTTGTGCCCTAGCAACCGAGCGCATGGTCGTTGTCGGTGACGCCTCGGGCCGGGTCCACTTCCTTTCACTCGAACTCTAAAAGGAGGACGGCCATGAGTCATTACGAAGAATCAAACAGCGCAGGCGACACGAGATTTGACATCCCGAGGCGGGAGTTCGTCAAGATGGCCTTGGGCGGGGCGGCTTTGATGGCTTCCGCGGGCAGCGGTTCCGCGAAGCTCTTCCCAATTCCTCCGGGGATCAAAATCGGCACTTATGCGCAGAATCCCAGCGAGGAGAACATGCTGTACCTCCGCGAGCTGGGGGTGAAGTGGATCACCATGGGAGACATTACACCCCAGACGGCCACCGCCGAGGGTTTTACCGCGATGCGGAAGCGATGGGAGGCAGGCGGGTTCACCGCCTACAACGAGTCGGCCCGCATCGCTCCGAGCGGCAACCCCATCGTTAACTGTCCGGAAGTCGTGCTGAATCTCCCCGGGCGCGACGAGCGACTTGAGGAATACCTGAACTACCTACGCTACCTGGGCGAAGCCGGCATCCACTACATGACTTACGCGCACATGGGCAATGGCATTTGGCGCAGTGGCAGCACCACGACACCCCGCGGATATCTCAGCTCCGACTGCGACCAAGCGAGCCCGAATTTTCGGGGAGCTTGGCTCGACAAGGTCTATAAGACCGGCACGCTCTCTCATGGCCGCGTGTTCACGAAGGACGAGTTGTGGGAGAACTACACCTACTTCATCAAGAAGGTTGCGCCGGTTGCCGAGGTGGCCGGCGTGCGCATCGGCATCCACCCGGACGACCCGCCGGCGCCGGTCCTGGCGGGCGTTCCCCACCTCTTCAGTAGCCTTGCGGATTACAAGCGAGCCATCGCCGTTGCCAATAGCCCCAACATCGGCGTCTGTCTTTGTTGTGGAACGTGGCTCGAGGGAGGGCCGTGGCTCGAGGGAGGGCCGCGGATGGGCGCGGACCCCGTCGAGGTCATCAAATACTTCGCCTCGCAGAAGAAGCTGTTCAAAATTCATTTCCGCAACGTCAGCGCGCCACTGCCCCATTTCACCGAAACCTTGATGGATGACGGCTACTACAACATGTACAAGATCATGGAGGCCCTGGTGGACGTGCAGTTCGATGGGCTGGTGATCCCGGATCATGTACCGGAATTGGGGAATCCACCGGGAGAGCGGGGCTCCGGCTCGGCGGCGGGAGCTGGCGGGCAGTACCGGCCCAGTCCGGGCCTGGCCTACTCCATCGGTTACCTTAATGCGACACTAAAGGCGGCCCTCAGCAATCAACACAAGGCATAGCGGCCAGCAAATTTTCTGTTTTCCCGCCCTCTGGCTCTCCTTTTCGACCTGACGCGGCAGCAGCCTGGAAGCTGCCAGATGGGGTCCTGGCCAATTGATAGCTGGCGATAACAGCCCAAGTATTAAACTGACTCAACTTGCGGTTTGAAACTACCGAGCCGGATGGACTTGGCTGGAGCGGACATCTCCGCAACGGGGCCCGTGCCTCCGGCGGCTCTGTTCGACGGGGTTTCAGGGGGCCGTCGAAACTCCAGCAAGATCGCCACCGGATTGGCCGCCCTACGCGCCCAGGAGCACTCGTGGGACACGATCGAGATACTGGCAACTCGGTCCGTCGCATCAGCGGCTCCGAGAAGTGGCCACTCGCTAGCGCCTGGCAATGACTCCGACGACAGCAAGGTTGTAGTCGGTGTAAGCACGATAGGTGCCGCGCAACCACAGCAACACCGTATTGTTCCCAGATCCAACAGGCACGATGGGCCTCAGATTGTCCGCGAAAGAATCCGTCGTAATCGAAGTCCAGGACCACGAAGCGCCGCCATCCGTGGTCGTCCCCCGGAAGATCTCATAGTGCCGCTTGCCATCTGCCCTGCTGAGCAGCGGCGCTCCCGATTTGGGCTCCACATTGGTGGAGATGTAGACGGTGTCAGGATCACCCGGGTCTAAGGTGATGTTGCCGGTGTAATCCAACTCGCTGGAGTAAAGGCAACTCCCCGCGTAGGCGATCTCGTGATCGACCCATTGCTTTCCATTCCAACGTGCGTAGTGATAACGGAGATCGTCCCCCGCAGAATCGGGCGGGGCGCCCGCTGGCACTTTCCGAACCGCGTACGCCACGTACGGACGTCCGGCGCGGTCCAGGCGAATGTCGCTGGTCCACGCGATGTCCGCCGCGTCCCCGGCGAAAATCCGCGTTCCCTGTTCCGGGGTTCTCAATCCCTGCTCGAGCCCGCAGATCGGGGAGCCATCCGACGTGTAGAGCATGCCGCCTTTGTAATAGATGTGGTAGTTGCTATTACCTTTGAATTCGCTGGGATGCCCATCGGTGTAAAAGATGTGCACGACGTCGACGCCGTTGGAAACGTATTTCACGTAAGGCC
>JBELAJ010000485.1:0-6342 GCA_049508935.1 Terriglobia bacterium
GCGCGCGCGGGAGATCCAGGAGTCGCTGCTCCCCAAAGTAATTCCCCAGCTGCCGGGGTTCGAGGTGGCCAGCGCCTGGCAGCCCGCGCGCGCGGTCGGCGGAGATTACTTCGATGTGGTGAAGCTCGGTGAAAACCGGCTGGCCCTCTGCATCGCCGACGTTTCCGGCAAAGGCGTTCCCGCCGCTCTGCTCATGGCCAACGTGCAGGCGAGCCTGCGCGCATCCGTTCGTGACCTGGATAGCCCGGCGCGCGTATGCAGCATCATCAACGGCATGCTCTGCGAAAGCATCGCGGGCGATAAATTCGTGACCTTCTTCTGCGGTGTTTTGGACGCCGCCTCGCGCACCTTTCGCTACTGCAATGCCGGCCATCCGTACCCGATTCTTGTTTCCTCCGACGCCGTGCGCACGCTGGACCAGGGCGGCGCGGTACTGGGTGTTTTCTCTGCCTGGAAATATGAGGACTTCAGCGTGGACCTCAGCCCCGGCGACAGGCTGCTTCTATTTACCGACGGCATCACCGAAGCCGAGGGCCCGCAAGGCGAAGAATTCGGCACGGAAAAAGTCGCCGCATTCGCCAAAGCACATGCGGCGAATTCCGCCGCGAAGATTAATCAGCAGCTACTGGCGCAGGTTACGGAGTTCTGCGGCGCGCAATTTCAGGATGACGCTACCCTACTCGTGCTGGCAGTGAAGTAGCCGCCAATTGCTGGTGGATAACGCACAACCCGCAAGTTGCGCCCGCCAAAGCCTGCGCATGGTTCCCTTGGAGCGCGAGGTCGTAGCCGCCTTGGCGTATGCCCCAGGCCTCGTGGATTTCTATGTCTGGATCACATGGAAAAGCTGGACGGTCAAAAGCCCGGCCGCGCATGTCCCCCTCTTCGGCCTCAACGGCCTCTGCAACGAACTCGGGACGAAACAGTATTCTGTGGAGAGGCTTTTCCGCCACAAGGTCCGCACATGGATTGCCCAGGTCCAGCAGTTCTGGCCCGACTGTCCAGCCTCCATCTCCGCAGATGGACTGTGCGTGTCAATCCGCTCGTCCAAGACCTCATCCGCCGTGCGGCCTGCCGATAAGGCCGCCGACGCCTAACTTCGCGGCGACTCACGGCTTTGGAATCGAGCTAAATGAGGGTATCTCGTTGACTTTGCGGCACAGTTGGCAATGCCAAGTCATTGAAAAACATGTTCGGAACGCCCAAGTTGTACCCATTTTGTGCTCGAGAGATTGTCACCTTCGAACACGTTCCCTATGGAGATATCGTACCTCCTCCAAGTAGAATTCTGCTTCCATTCACGCCAGTTCTCCACGGGTAACTGCCACTGATTCGCCCATCAGTTACGAAAATATCGTCGACGCCGCCTTTTCCTGCGGTTGGGTCGAAACCAACGCGGATTTGTGTGTGAACTGTGTGCGTGGGAGTTTCGAACTCCAGACCGACGGTTTAGGAATCTGGCTGAATAAGGGTATCTCGTTGACGTTGCGGCACGGTTGGCAATACCAAGTCATTGAGAAGCACGTTCGGAACGCCCAGGTTGTACCCATTTTGTACTCAAGTGTTACCTGTGAACCGCCGTTCTCTACGGGCACATCCTACCCACCCCACGCAGAATTCTGCCTCACGCGCGTCCCGCGGGAGTTACTGTCACTGGTTCGGCCATCAGTGGTCAAGATGCCGCTCGTGTTGCTAGCCGGAGCGGCGCCTCTCGCCAGTCGACTTGCGTAGGCGCTCCCGCAAGTCGGGATGGTGGCGCTACCGCCTCAGACAGCCGAGCCTCGGCGAATCGCCCCGTCCACTTCTTCGCATCGTTTCACAATCAATCTCCGATATAGACATCGTAAGCCCAGTCTCGCCGGTTTCAAGCTGAGTTCGTTACGACCTTGTATCACCGTTAAGGCAGCCTGGTTCGGCCTGCCGGGCCGTATGAAAACGCCCCTCGTGAGAATGATGAGCCCCGAGTCGACGGGCTTCCAATCGCTGACTTCTTAACCCAGGGGAGCCCGGGGCACAAACCGCGAGAGTCCACTAGACTAGTCAGAGGACGTTAAAGTGGTCATGCGGTTTCTCAGTTGAATAGACCAAGCTCTTGAGACCGGCAACGACGCCGCCCACCAGAACAAGTCCGCCAAATATTGCTACGATAACCATGGCTTCCTCCTCAAACTGTGTTTCGAGCAGCCTCAGGCGCTCGGACCTTGCTCTTTAGTTCCTCGCCTTCTGTATCCGGCGCCTGCCAACTGCATGCAGTGAAGGCAACCAAGTCGCCAAACCCGCTTTCACTGCTCATTCCATGCAATGCGTTGAGGCAACTAGGACGTACGTAAACTGTCAATTCGGCGGAACTCACCAAAATCTCGCAAATTCGCGAAAATCGCGAAACGAATGCGGGCGAGCCCACGTGTTTTCACCAGATTACGAATGGAATCGGTCTTGCACGGTTCAGAGTCGAGAACGCATGCAGTGAGCTGGGTCTAATGACTTTCTGGTCAACATATCGAAAACGGCCGGGTGGACGGGGTGCTTCGCGAGCTTCTAAGGTCCAAGTTTCTGCAGCACTGATCCTTCTTTCATTCACCTTCGTTACCGTCGGCGGCGCCCATGCGGAGCAGTGGCAGAAGTTCAATGCGCATGGATACATCAACGATTTTGCCGGCGTGTTCAACACGGCAACAGTGGAACAACTGACGTCGCTGTGCGCGGAAGTTGACCAGAAGGCCAAGGCACAGATCGCCCTAACCACAATCAAGTCCTTGGAGGGCGATGACGTACAAGACTTCGCGAACCACCTTTTCCAGAAATGGGGCGTCGGCTACAAGGGAACGGACCGGGGACTGATGGTGCTGATAGCGGTCGACAATCACAAATATTGGACGGAGGTTGGGTACGGACTGGAGCCGATTCTTCCCGACGGTAAAGTCGGCGGCTTTGGCCGCGATATGGTCCCGCTGTTGCGGCAGGGCGATTACAACCGCGCTTCCGTACAAATCGTGAGCCAGATCGCGGCCGTGATAGCGCAGGACAGTCATATTTCGCTGGATAGTCTGCCCCACTCTTCCACGACCGCTCCTACCAACGATGACAATGGGGGACAAGAATCGCACCTAACAACCGGGGAGATCCTCGGTCTTCTCTTCATTCTGGTGGTGGTGGGAATCCTCTTCGTGCGATTTGGCCCTTGGTTCTTGTTCTCCTTGCTCCTCGGCGGCGGAGGGCGAGGAGGATCCGGCAAATGGGGCGGTGGTGGGTTTGGGGGCGGTGGGGGGTTCGGGGGTGGTTCCTCCGGCGGGGGCGGAGCCGGTGGAAGTTGGTGAATATCCCCTCAAAGCATGGTTAGAGAACAACGACGATGAACGCAGATCAGCAAGCGAGAAGCGTCGTTGCAAGATCTGAGCAGGCGGCGGGCAGGAACCTGCTTTCCGTGAAAAGAGGAGAACGAATATGAGGAATCTACTGATTACGGTCGGAGTGCTGGCGCTGATTTTCCTCGTTGTGGGGGGAGCTTACGTCAGCAGCCGCAATGAGATGGTGCGCAAAAACGAAGCGATCAAACAAGCCTGGGCGCAGGTGGATGTCGTGCTTCAGCGCCGTGCGGACCTAATTCCCAATCTCGTGGCGACGGTGAAAGGGTACGCGCAGCAGGAACAGAAGGTGTTCGGGGATATCGCCAGTGCCCGCACCGGTCTGCTGAACGCCCGGACGCCCGGCGAGAAGATCGCCGCGAATGGCCAATTGGATGGCGCCATCGGCCGGCTGCTGGCCATCGTCGAGAACTATCCCAATCTCAAATCCGATCAGAACTTCCGCGCCCTTCAAGACGAGCTGGCGGGAACTGAAAACCGCATTGCCGTGGAGCGTCGCCGGTACAACGAGGCCCTGCAGGATTACAACACCTACATCGGCTTATTTCCGAACAACATTTTTGCTGGCTGTGCTGGGTTCCAGCGAAACAACGATTACTTCGCAGCTTCGGAAGGCGCGCGGGTAGCGCCTAAGGTCGATTTCAGCACGCCCAAGCAGTGAACCGGGAATGATCATCAATTTGGAGGTCGAACATGGAGAAAAGCAAAAAGAATCAGTGGGTGTTTACGTTGGCAAACGTGCTGGCGGCGTTGGCGCTGCTGTACATCTTCAACAGGGCCATCGGCGGCTTCGGCCCAAAGGAAGTGCCCTACAGCGATTTTCTGGCCGAGGTCCGCGCCGGACATATGGCCGAGGTCCAGATTACGGAAAAGACCTTGCTGGGAGTCCTGAAAGAGGAGAAACCGAACTCGGGCCAGCCGGCCCCGGCGCACATGGTGAAGGCCTCACGCCTGCCGGGAATGGAGGAGACCACCCTGCTGAAGGAACTGGATGCACACGGGGTGAAATTCTCGGGACGCATTGATACTACCGCGGCATGGCTCTACGCGCTAGCCTCCTGGGTGCTGCCGTTACTGATTATGACGGTGATCTACGTAGTCGGCATGCGGCAGATGAAGCAAGGCGGCGGCCCGCTGACCTTCGGCAAGAACCGCGCAAAGATTCACGATCAATCAGAGCAGATCAAAGTGAACTTCGAGGATGTCGCGGGTGTGGATGAAGCCAAGGCCGAGTTGGTGGAAGTGGTTGATTTCCTCAAGCACCCGAAGAAATACCAGGCGTTGGGCGGGCGGATCCCCAGAGGCGTGCTGTTGGTAGGGCCGCCGGGCACGGGCAAAACACTTCTGGCCAGAGCGGTGGCGGGCGAGGCGGGGGTGTCCTTCTTCTCCATTTCGGGCTCGGAGTTTGTGGAGATGTTCGTCGGCGTCGGCGCGGCGCGGGTACGTGACCTGTTCGAGCAGGCGAAGAGTAAAGCGCCGTGCATCATTTTCATCGACGAACTGGACGCCATCGGGAAATCACGCTCCATGGGAGGAGTCTTCACCAATGATGAACGGGAACAGACACTGAATCAATTGCTAGTGGAGATGGATGGCTTCGACACTTCGGAAGGCGTGATCATCATGGCTGCGACCAATGAGCCGGAAGTGCTGGACCCAGCCTTATTGCGCGGCGGGAGATTCGACCGGCAGGTGACCCTGGATCGGCCTGATCTCGAGGGGCGCGAGGCGATCCTGCGCGTGCATGCGCGCAAGGTTAAGCTGGCAGCAAATGCGGACCTGAGCGTGGTGGCTGCGCGGACGCCGGGTATGGTGGGTTCGGACATGGCGACGATCGTGAACGAAGCAGCGTTGCTGGCGGCGCGACGCGGGGCGGCCGAGGTCGAGATGCGTGACTTCGAGGAGGCCATTGACCGGGTGATGTTGGGGCTGGAGAAGAAGAAACAAGTGATGAGCGCGGATGAGAAGGAACGGGTGGCCCATCACGAAACCGGACATACGCTGGTGGCGCTATCGGTGAAGCACGCCGACCCCGTGCATCGCGTGTCGATTATCCCGCGCACGATCGGGGCTTTGGGCTACACGTTGCAACTGCCGCTGCACGAGAAATACCTCATGACCCAGCCGGAGATCGAAGACCAGATTGCGGTCATGCTGGGCGGGCGCGCCGCCGAGGAAATTATCTACCAGGGGGTGGTCTCCACCGGCGCGTCCAACGACCTGGAGCGAGCCTCGGAGTTGGTGCGGCAGGTGGTGACGCGTTTTGGGATGAGCACCAAACTCGGCCCATTAACTTGGGGCATCCCCACCGCAGCGCGCTTTTTGCAATCGCCGTTTGCCAGCGAGCAGCGCAACTACAGTGAGGAAACCGCCCAGATGATCGACGAAGAAGCACGCCGCATCGTTGGGGAAATCTATACGCGGGCCAAGGGGATACTGACCGAGCGGCAGGCAGATTTGAAGCGCATCGCGGCGGAACTGATCAGGAAGGAAACATTGTACCGCGCCGATTTGGATCAGCTGTTGGCGCAGACGGAGCCGACCGCAGCGTAGAAGGGTCGCTTCCAGGGTGAGCCTTGTGGACGCCCTACGGCAGCCACAAGGGCTGCCCGTACAAGTCTCGATCCATAAAGACGGCAAAGGAAAGGAATCATGAAAGGAATCCTCAAGCTCGCCTACAAACTGCTCGTCAATGACAAAGCGAAGTTTTCGGCGCTGCTGATCGGTATTACCTTTGCCGTCTTTCTCATGATGTTCGTTACCTCCATGTTCAGCGGGGTCTTGATGCATGCGTCTTCCACCATCCTTAATATCGGAGCACCTCTCTGGGTCATGGATCCGGCCGTCGAGACTGTGTCTAACTCGATTGGCATGCCCGACTACGTCCTGGATGCGGTGCGAAGCATGCAAGGCGTGAAATATGCCGTTCCTCTTTATTCGGGAGGGGCGCTGGTCAAGCTACGCGACGGAACATATCAAT
>JBELAJ010000486.1:0-6336 GCA_049508935.1 Terriglobia bacterium
TTGGCAGAATCCGTTTGCTGAGAGACTGGTGGGTTCCATCCGGCGCGAATGTTTGGATCACGTGATCGTGTTGGGAGAGAAGCATTTGCGCAGGATTCTAACCAGCTATTTCGCTTATTACCAGGGCTCACGGACCCATCTGGCTCTGGGAAAGGATGCACCGGAGCCTCGAGCTGTCCAGCCACCGGAAGTCGGGCCAGTGATCGAACTGCCCCAGGTCGGCGGCCTTCACCACCGCTACGAACGACGGGCCGCCTGATATGACTTTCAACGAAGAGCTACCTTCCTCGTTTTGAGGCGTCCATGGGGCTTTCCAATCTTGGGAGAAGCGCGCTGCGACGCGGGCCATCGGGCACTTCGACCCGACTACGTAACGCCAGTCAAAGACGTCACGCTACTTGACCTCAGGCGCTTAGCTCCCATGTTTGCTTTAGGGGATCTTTTCCTCGGCGAGCGCAGTTCTTGGCAACGACAGGGCGTTATTCAGCAAAGAATCTACCTCAATTATGGTCGGACGTCGTTTTGGCGAACTGGTGGGAAATTGCCAAGCAACTTGCTAATGTCAATCGGACGGTCGCGCAATTCCTGCCACTCTCCACAACCTCTTGCAGCGCGCGGCTCAGTGGGTTAATGTTGGGTGCGGCGAGGGAAACTATGGCCGAAGATTCGAAGGATTTGGGTTTAGGTGTAAAGAGCGCAGCGGAGGTCCAATCGCGGGAGACGCTTTCCCGGCGTGACTTTGTGCCGCGCGCCGCGTCGGCACTTGCGGGCATCGTGCTGCTACCGCGGCACGTGCTGGGTGGCCGCGGCTATACCGCTCCCAGTGAAAAGCTGAATATCGCGGGCGTCGGCGTCGGCGGCATGGGGGCTGATTACCTCAAGCACCTGGAGAGCGAAAACATCGTGGCCTTGTGCGATGTGGACAGCGAGAAGGCTGCCGGGACGTTCAAGCGCTATCCCAACGCGAAAACTTACCGGGATTTCCGTGAAATGCTCGACCGGGAAAAAGGGGTCGACGCAGTCGTAATCGGCACGCCAGACCACACCCATGCGGTTGTCGCGATGGCTGCGTTCGCATTGCGCAAGCACGTTTACTGCGCCAAGCCGCTCACCCGCTCCATCTACGAAGCGCGCAAGTTAATGACTGCGGCCCGCGAGGCGAAGGTTGCCACGCAGATGAGCGTGCAGAGCTGTTCTTCCGAGGAAGCTTGCGCTACGGAGGAGTGGGTCAGGGCCGGTGCCGTCGGAGAAGTGCGGGAAGTGCACGTCTGGACCGACCGCCCCGTATGGCCGCAAGGCCTCGCCCGTCCTGAAGACACTCCTCCGGCGCCGGTTTCGCTCGATTGGGACTTGTGGCTTGGCCCCGCCCCGGAGCGGCCTTACCATCCTGAGTACCATCCCTTTCGCTGGCGCGGCTGGCACGACTTCGGAACCGGCAGCCTCGGCGATATGGGCTGCCACACCTTCCACGTGATCTGGCAGGCGCTTCAACTGGTGCCGCCAACCCGAGTGCAGGCTTGCTCGAACTTCACTATGCTGCCCGCGTACGACAACGATGCGGACGCTGCCTGGATGTATTCCAAGAAAGCGAAATTTCCCGAGACCTTCCCGATGGCATCAATTGTCGCCTGGGATTTCCCGGCGCGAGGCAAATTGCCGCCCGTGCGGGTGATTTGGTACGACGGCGGATTGCGCCCGCCGAAGCCCGAAGCCTGGCTCGAGGGAAAAGAATACCCTCCCGAGGGTATTCTCTTTTACGGGAAGAAAGGCGTCCTCTTCAGCAAGTTCACCGGCGGTCCGATGATGGTGGCGCGCGCGAAAAACAAGACCTTTACTCCCCCGCCCAAGACGCTGCCGCGAACTGCCAACCACTACCAGGAATTCGTCGAGGCCGCCAAAGGCGGCAAGCCGGCAGCCTGCAATTTCGATTTTGGAGGGCTGCTCACGGAAGTTGTCCTGCTCGGCACCATTGCCCAGCGTACCGGCAAATTGCTGGAATGGGACTCCGCGAGCGCCCGCTTCACCAATGACGACGCAGCCAACGAGCTAGTCACGCCCCGGTTCCGGGCGGGATGGTCCGTTTAGGGCTCGGGAGATCGGCTGACTGGATGGTTGACAGCTGGGATCGCTCGATTTGCGAGAGGCGCCGCTTGCAGCGCGAGCGGCCTGGGGGCAACAGTCCAACTCGTCATTCCCGCAAGAGTGGGAATCCGTTTTTTCCGATGCGTGCGAAACTGCCGTTTTACTGAATCCACTTAAGGAGCGTACTTATGAACAAACGTACAACGGTCTTCCTGCTTTTGGCGTTTCTCTTGCCGCTCGCACTCCCCGCGCAACAGTGGCAGCAGCTTTTCAGCGGCAAGGACCTGACGGGCTGGAAGCATGTCGGCCCTGGTGAGATGACGGTGGCTAACGGCCTGATCCAAACCCACGGGGGCATGGGACTGCTGTACTACACTCAGGCCCGGCTTGGAAACGCGGTCATTCGCGTGGTTTATAAAATGCGGGACAAGGACGACAACTCCGGTGTATTCATTCGTATCCCAATCGAACCGAGCGAGGCGTGGATGCCTGTCAACTACGGCTACGAGGTGCAGATCATGAACGGGGCCGATGACTACCATGCCACCGGCTGCCTTTATTCGCTCACCAAAGCGTTGGCTCGGCCCGGCAAGGGTTCCGGCCAGTGGAACACCATGGAGATTACCCTCGACGGCCCAAGGACTATCGTGTCCGTGAACGGCGCAAAGGTCACTGACTACACCGAGGGCCAGCCCGTGCCCCCCAGAAAAGAGGACTGGGAGCCGTACCGCGGCCCACGCCCGAATGAAGGATACATAGGCCTTCAAAACCACAGCGATAACGACATCGTCTTCTTCAAGGAAGTCGCTGTGAAGAAATTGGGTCGCTGAGTACTGATGGCGCCCTCGTCTGAGACTGTGCCCCTCGACCAACGGAGACCGCTCATTTGTGTTCGCTGCTGGCAAACGGGAAGCCATTGAGCGCTTGGATGAGGTAGGAAACGCAGACGGCTGTCCACTGACACCGATGCCTGATTTTATGGTCTACTTCCATTTTAATGAAAACGGAGTACTGGAGTTCGAGGAGTTTGGCGAGGACACTCCAGATGTGTTGTTTGAGACAGCCTATCCAATCATGAGCGGGGAACTCCTAAACGCACCTCGCTCCAACTTAATCGTCACGTCAGCGGGTACGATTCCACACATTGCCATAAGATCCCCAGCCGGTGGACGCTTCCCAACATCCTTGCCAGCAGGGTCGCCGTACAACCGCGGCCTGCATCTCTCCCGATGGCAAAAGCTCGCAGTCCGCTGGTGCCGCTCGCGCGGGACGGCGAATAGCTGTTTGCGCCGCTTAGCTGAAGGAAAAGTCAAATCGCCAGCCCCCGTTCCGCCTTGTCGCACTCAGGAATCCGATGCCAGTGGGCTCCGGTCCACATTCAAGATTCCGAAGAAAATGCTCGCCCCAAAATGGTTGACTTGGCAAGCTGCTTCAGTCTATAAAGCCAAGCCGTAAGCGTGTGGGGTGAAAATCGAAAGGAGCCTTTCCGCAGAGGGTAGCGCGTTATGACGTACTGTTTATTTGGAGTCTCGATATGAATCGCATTCCTTTTCGCCTTGTGTTGTTGTTTGTTCTGATGCTTTGTGCAGATCTGGGTCTTGCCGATTGGGAAAGCATCGGCAACCTGGCGGCGTCGGAGCCCAGTGGAAGTGAGATCGTCTTTCGGAATGCAAAGGCCACCGTTGTCGTCACGATGTTGGCCCCCGACATTGTCCGCGTCCGCACAATCCGCGGAACCCGCTTGCCCGAGGACCACTCTTATGCCGTAGTTAAGACGGACTGGCCGAAAGTTGCGGTCGAATATGCCGGCGACAGCGAAACCCGCATCATTCGCACCCCGGAACTCGAAGTGCGTGCGCACCTCTCTCCCTTCCGATTGGCCTTTTATGACGGGGAGGGAAAGCTGATCTCGAAGGACGCGGACACCCGAGGAATAAGCTGGGATGGCCCACGCATGCGTTGCTGGAAGTGGATGCCGGAGGACGAACACTATTACGGCTTGGGCGAGAAGAGCACTCCGCTCGATAAGCGCGGCCGCTCGTACGTTATGTGGAATCAGGACCCCGCGGGATTCGACGCCTCCTCTGAGCCTCTCTATCAATCGGTACCTTTCTTTATTGGCTTACGAGAGGGGCGCGCCTACGGCTTGTTTTTTGACAACACCTTCCGCTCCTCGTTTGACATGGGAACGGAGGATCGCGACCTTTACTCGTTTGGCGCCGAGGGCGGGGAAATGAACTACTATTTCTTCGCCGGTCCCACCCCGAAGCGTGTGGTTTCGCGTTTCACGGAGTTAGTGGGCCGATCCCCGCTGCCGCCGCGCTGGGCGATAGGGTATATTCAGAGCCGCTACAGTTACTACCCTGAGAGCACGGTCCGCTTCATCGCGGAGAACTTTCGCCATCGAGGTATCCCCTGTGATGCCCTCTTTCTGGATATTGACTACATGGATGGCTTCCGGGTCTTCACTTGGAACAAATCCCGCTTCCCCGATCCCCAGCGGATGATGACGGACCTCGAGCGCCAGGGATTCCACTTCATCGCCATCGTCGATCCCTACGTCAAGGTTGATCCCGACTTCCCCATCTACCAACAAGGCATCGCCAACGGTTATTTCTTGAAAAAGCGGGATGGCGCTGTTTTCACGGGCCGCGGGTGGCCTGGGGCCAGCGCGTTTCCCGACTATGCTTCCGAGCAGGTTCGCAATTGGTGGGCCTCGCTCTTCAAGGAACAGCTCGAGCAGGGGATTTCCGGAGTCCTTACTGATATGAACGAGCCGACGGTGCTGGTTGATCAGGGGCTGCCGAAAACCCTGGATCTCGACATCGTGCACTCGACCGATTGCGGACCGCGCACGCATGCGGAGATCCACAACGTCTACGGCATGCTCGAGACACTTTCGACGCGCCAGGGTATGCTGCGCGTTCATCCCAATGAGCGGCCCATGATCATTACACGCGCTACTTACGCCGGCGGGCAGCGTTACGCGGCGGAATGGAGTGGTGACAACTGGGGCACCTGGGACCATCTGCGCCTCAGCATGCCTATGTTGAATGGCATGGGGCTCTCGGGCTTTCAGTTTTCGGGCGCCGATATCGGGGGCATCTGGCCCGTTCCCAGCCCTGAACTCTACTCGCGTTGGCTGCAGTCAGGCACCCTGACGCCCTTCTGCTGGACGCACTCCGGCGGGCCCGGGAACCTGGAACCGTGGGCATTCGGAAACCGCCTGGAGGAAATCAATCGCAACTCGATCAAGCTGCGCTATCACCTTCTTCCTTACATCTACACCGCTTTCTGGGAGGCAGCGGAGACGGGTGTTCCCATTATGCGCCCCCTCATGCTCGAGTACCCTGACGACTGGGAGGCGGTGGATAGAAACGATGAGTACTTCTTCGGCGACGATCTGCTTGTCGCTCCAGTGACTAAAGATGATGACATAAGCCGGCAAGTTTACCTGCCGCGCGGCGTCTGGTTTGACTTCTGGGACGACCACAGTTACACAGGACCCACAACATTCGTGGCGGCCGCACCGACGGAACGCATCCCGCTGTTCGTCCGCGGCGGGGCCATTATTCCCAGCCAACAGGAAGTACAATACACAGGCCAAGCTCCTATCGACCCGTTAACCTTCGATGTCTACCCGAATGGAACGTCTTCTCGCCCGTATTACGAAGACGACGGGATCAGTTTCGATTATCAGCACGGAGTCTATTTGCGCCTGCATGTGACGGCCACCCAAACAGCGCAAAACATCGCATTGGAGATTTCTGCGCGTGAAGGCTCTTACACCCCGCCCAAACGCTCGCTGGAGATCAAAATCCATCGCCAAACCACCGAACCTCGCCATGTCACCGCAGCGGGGGCGAAACTTGCGAAACAAGCGTCGCCGCTGGCCTTACGAGGAAGCGGCGAAGGATGGGCCTGGGATGAGGACGCGGGCGTGGTTTGGATCCGCGTTCCCGATCAGGGGACGGAGCTGAAACTCGAAGTCGCGCAATAAGTAGATCCTGTGTAATAGCCCGGTATTCACCTGTAGGCCACGCCGCCTATTGCTGAAAATCCCCTTGTGTCTAGTAACGGTCCGTGAAATAGAACCGCCGTCGATCGCCATTCGCAGACTTGCGAGAAACTCAAGTCGCAGCTGGCGAGCTGGGTTTTCTTGAGTAGCCGAGTCTGCGTCTACGAAAGCACAACCCATGATGAGAATTGCGGATGTCCATTCGAATCGAAGCTGACCTAATATGTCGCGTTTGC
>JBELAJ010000487.1:0-6272 GCA_049508935.1 Terriglobia bacterium
GATTGGAACCCCCTAACCGGGGCGATCGAGGAGATCCGACCACAATGCGATGGCGCCGCAAAGAAACTAAATTCAAAACAAAACACATGCAAGCAAAAAAGACAATATGTCCTATTAAATGCGCGTTCATCCACCCGAGCGTCATAAGCTGTTACATGGTATTCCTGCGTCTTTGCAGCCAGGAAGCAAGCCGTTGTCGCAATCTTCTGGCTTTGGATTGCCTTGATGTACGAACTGACGATCGTGCCGGCCAGATAAGGGTCCTCGCTGTAGCTTTCTGCGTTTCGGCCTCCCTGTGGTATTCGGTGCATGTAAATCACGGGGCCCAGCAGCATGTTGCGCCCCTTGCTCTTGATCTCTTCTGCCAGCGCAACCCCAACGCGGGATATGAGGTCTGGATCCCACGTAGCCGCGTGATTAACTAACGCGCAGAACGACGTTGACTCGCCGCACCGGACCCCATAGGATCCATCGATGAATTTCAGTGCCGGGATCCCCAAGCGGGAATTCGGTCTGGTGCCGAAAAAGAGCGGGTGAAGTAGCTGGGCTTTATCGTCAATGGACATGCGTCCCATCAAATCGGCGATGCGTGCTTCGATATCGGCATGAGCATCCTTATAGATCGGCAACTGGCTGGCGCTTGAAGAGTCAGGCGCACCACTCTCGGCGATTACCGCCCCATGCATGCCGAAGAGCATGACGAGAATCATAGAAAAGTGCTTCATTGCAATTTCTCCTGTTTGCCATTTCGCCGTATGGCAAGAAAACGGCTCGAGCAACAGATTTGCTTAGAGAATCAGCTTTAATGAGAACTGGAGCTGGCGTGATGTCCCTGCCGTCTTCGAAATCACCCCAAAGCCCGTGCCTCGCACCACATTCGCCGGCAGGCCGAAGTTGACGAGGTTGAAGACGTTGAAGAACTCGGCCCGGAACTGGAGGGTTGCAGGCTCCCGCGATCCCCTGTGGCCGAACGGCGTGTCTTTGATGAGAGCCACGTCGAAGTCCCGATAGGCCGGGCCTCGGAAGGTATCACGCCCCAGAGTGCCGAGGCGTCCCTGGTTCGGCCCTGTCCCTCCTGGCAACCCAATCGGGATATAGAAGAAGGACGCGTTATCGGCACCTCGGCCGAAGTAGTCCTCGCGCACCGTCCGCCCCGTGGATAGCGCGGGTATTCCGACCTGGTCAGGACGATCCGCGCCACCGGCGCCAAAGCCGCTTTGCTGAATTCCCGAGTACACGGTGAAAGGGGATCCTGACGTCAGGGAGGTCATGTTCAGAAGTTGCCATCCCGAGGTGAGATGGCTACCAAGAGGCCGCAGAAGGCCGAGGCGATCGAAGGGCAGCACCTGGATCGCACTTAACGCCAGCATTTGCCTGATATCGAAAGTCGACGGTCCCTTGTCCGCCGCCGGATTCCAGGGGTTTTGTGTAAGGGCGAGCTGAACGTTGCCCGCCCCGCCGACACTCGGTCCCAGGATGCTGCTCGTATCATCGAGAGACTTTGACAAGGTGTAGTTTGCCATGAAACCCAACCCGTACCGTCCGGAGGTTTTCGAGGCCGATGACTGGAGCGAGTGAAAGGTGGAGTGCGACCGGCTGGCAAGCAACGTTTCTTGGGCGATTCCGCCCACCACCTGACCAGCGGCGTCGAACTGAGTGAAGGGCGCGAAGGCCGGGTCCGCGCCGCCGTAGCTATTGGGCAGGTTCGTAGCGGGCAGATGCACGCCGAGGGTGGCCACGTAGTCCGCGCTCACATTCAGGTCTCCAAAACTGTGCTCGAATCCGGCGGAATAGGTGGCCACATACCCATTCCGAAGATTGGTGGTAATGCCGAAAAGGGAAAGGGGATGAAACTGGTCGCCAGGGCTCCCTGCCGCCAGATCCTCTTCGCAGCGCTGCAGGTCAATCTGCGTGTTGGCGGGCACGTCTTTGGAGTTGCCGGTGGTGAATATCAAGTCTCCTTGGGGCGTGTAGACCGGAGGCGCATGGAAGGGCATGACGGCATTCTCAAAAGGCACTGGCGCTCCGGGCAAAGCCGAAATGAAAGGACTGAACGCCATCGGGACGCTGCCCGTCAGGAAATTCTCCTGCCAGAGATTGGGCAACAAGGTCGAGATAGAGCCGCCCCCATGGAGGTTGGTGTGGCCGGTTGCCTGCCAATCCAGTGAAAGCCGCGGCCCCCAGCCGCGCCGGTCGGTGTCGTAGGGCGGTTGTGGGTCGAAGACGAAGATTTGGTACGCTCCGGGGTCCCAATACCGGGTGGGTTTGCCGTCCGGCCCGAGAAGACGGGGCCCGGAGGTCAAATGGTTCGGTTCATGGATCGGTGTGTCCAGCTCGTAACGCAGGCCGTAGGTAAGGGTGAGGTGAGGCGTGGTCTTCCAGGTATCCTGAAAGTAAAAGTTATACGCCTCGCGCCGAGTCTGTTCCTCATCAATGTGGGTTCCCTGGGGGAAACCCGGCGAGGGTACCCAGTTCGTATAGGAGAACGGTGAGGCGGTCAGGAGCCCGGTCAGCGAATCGGGCAAGGGATCGCCGGCCTCGATGTCGTGCCGACCGCTGGCGGAAACGATGTGCACGGGCGAGAACGCCGTACCGCCCCCGAAGGTATAACTGCCGTTGGGCGTAATGCCGAATACCGCGGAATCACGATTGACGCGAGTCTCAAACCCTGCCTGAAAGTGGTGCTTGCCGTGCACGTAAGAGAGGGTCTGGCGAAGCTGCCAGACATTGCCGAATTCCTCGGTCCTGGTGCCGCCCGGACCATTGAACGGTTCGAACAAACCATCGCCAAAATTCAGGGCCGGCTGGACCATGTTGTTGGGTACGAAGGAAGGGGTCGCGCGGAGATAGCCTAGTGTAGTCTCGAGCGCCAGGTTGGCTGTCGGGGTGCGCGTGTAGCGGAGTCCCAGGTTGCGCTGGTTGTCCAGAAAGGTGGTGGCGAAGCTGGGATCGACGGCCGTCTCGTCAGGATCGGTCAGGGGGCCGTAAGTATTATCCAGGTTAAAGCGTGCAAAAAACTGCGCTTTGTCGGAGATCTTGTGGTCGACGCGGAGGGAGAACTGATCGCTCGAAGTCCCGACCTTGGCCGACGTGGCGTAGGTGCGCGCCCCGAACGAACCTTCCGGGTCGTTAGGCAGCGGATACCGCGCGAGCACCGGCTGGATGGCCGGATTAACCGGAACGGTCAGGGTATCGCCGGGAAAGGTCAACGTGTCAATGCCCTGCCGCTCTCCTGCTGTGGGCACGGCCAGAACCTGGGTAGTGCCCAACACTTGGCGGAATCCTTGGTACTGCCCAAAGAAGTACGTGCGTCCGCGGCCGTTCGAGACGCCCGACAGGATCAACGGGCCGCCGAGAGTGAATCCGAACTCGTTACGCTGAAAAGGAGGAATGCGGCCGGGGCTGACAAAGCTCCGGCGATCGAAGAAATTGCGCGCATCGAGAGAAGCGTTGCGCAGGAATTCAAACACCTCGCCATGCAACTGGTCGGAGCCCTGCTTGGTTACCACGTTGGTGTAACCCGCAGCGCCCGCGCCAATTTCCGGGGGCATAACGCCGGACAGCGCCTGAATGTCCTGAATCGCGTCCACGTTAAAGTTGGAAAAGGTGGCGCCCCCCTGCTCGGGGTCCGTTGTGTAAATGCCGTCCATAGCGAAGACTGCCGTGGTGCCGCGCTGCCCGTTTATTGCGAACTGCAGGGTGAAATTGTTGGCGCCATTGGTATCTGTGGTGGTGCCGCCGGCCAATGAGAGAAACTTAGTAAAGTCACGCCCGTTGAGCGGCAGGTTGTTTACCTGCTGGCTTGAAAGCTCCGTCTTGCCCTCGGTGACGTTGCCTTGCGGAGGGGCGGTTGGCTGGTTCTGAGCGGCCACCGCACCCGCGGGCGCTGGAGGGCTTGGCTCCTGTCCGTTCGCGGCGAGCGCCAAATCCATCGCGAGGATCACGGAAACGAGGCTGAGCATAAGGTTCCTTCGCTGGAGTTTCGTGAGCATCTTCACTAAGGTGATGGTTTCTGCCGGTCTGTGAAATTTCACGTTACCGAGTATCGCAAGTCGAATTCCGCCATGCGGCCAAATCAGATAGTTGCACGCCACCGTGGAAATTCGGATTGCTTCTCTCCTCCTTCGATTCGCAACTCGGTGGCTGCGAGGCAGGAGGCAATGGAGATTAGTACAGGTATCGTCCTCGGCGCAACCGAATTTGCTCGAGTCCCCCTTCCGGCGCGCGTCTCGACGGGTTTCGAGCGGCCCCAAGCTCCCCTCGAGAGCACTTGCATCCTTCGTTGAGGTTTGCGATCTCATTCCTGGTTTTTTCTCTGCTCCAAGCGGTTTCCTCACGGTCGGCAGGTTTCGCGGCGAGGAGTCAGGCGTCATCAATTCGCCCCACACTTTAGCACTGTTCGGTGCATCGGAAACGCTTGCCGCGCTGGGGAGCCCCTCGTCTTACGCCATCTGGAGCGATCGGTGATCTCATACCTCCCGATTGACACGCCATCGGTGCTTCATCTAGGATGGGTAACGTTAACGTTGCGAGAGAAGGATTGCAACCGGATTCCCTGGATATAGTTGAACTTCGAGCTGGTACACGATGAAGAGCTCAGTACTGAAGAGTCGCGAGGAAGTCGGAGGAGGGAAGCTGGGGATTCCCCAGATCGCCAAGCTCGCGGATGTGTCCATTGGGACAGTTGACCGCGCTCTGCATGCCCGCAAAGGGGTGAGCGAAGAGACGCGCCAGAGGGTCTTGCAGATCGCCAAGCACGCCGGATACACCCCAAACCTTGCGGCCCGCACGCTGTCGGTCGGGCGCGCTAACGCCGAGATCGGCGCATGCATTCCTCGTGAACCGCACTTCTTTTACGACCAGTTGCGCGACGGGATTCTGGACGAAGGCCGGCGCTTCGAGTCTCAGGGGGTCGAAGTCCTGTACCGGCCCGTCGACCGGCTGGGTGTCGGAGAATATGAGCGCGTGCGGGAGGTGCTGAAGACCGACATCGATGCGCTCATCATTACACCGGGCGATCCCCGCTGCATGGGGCCGCTGATCAACGAAGCTGAGAAGCGGAACATCCGCGTCGTCTGTGTGGTCTCGGACGCGCCGGACAGTCTGCGGTCCTCCGCAGTCTGCGTTGATCCCGATTTGGCAGGAAGATTGGCAGCGGAGTTGACGGCCCGCTTTGTCGCTCCCGGCGCCAAGGCCGCGGTGATTACCGGGTTTCTGCAAACCGAACAACATCGCAATCTAACAGAAGGCTTTTGTCGCGGGTTTCCGGAGTATTGCGAAGGGGGCCAAGTGATTGAAGTACTCGAAGGTCACGAGGACGACGACGAAACCTTTCAAAAATGCCTGGATTTGCTGGAGAGATGTCCCGACATCGCGAGTGTCTATGTGAACATCGGCATTTGCCTGCCTGTTTGTTACGCCCTTCGGGCGTGCGGCCTCGCAGGGAAAGTGCGGCTGGTCGCCACGGATCTTTTCGAGGAAATCGTGCCTTTCTTCAAGAAGCAGACTATTCATGCCGCGATCTACCAACGCCCCTACGTTCAGGGACAGACTGCGGTCCGGCTGATTACGGAGCACGCGCTCCACGGCCGCCCAATCCCGAGCCATTACCATTTGAGTCCCACGATTGTGATGCGGTCTAACCTTTATTTGTTCCGCGAGACCCGTCAAATGAAGCCGCCACTTCGCCGTTGTTCCAACTCAAACCAAGAAACCACTTCCGACCCAGCTATCGAGAGCTTAGACCGTCGGATGACTGCCTGATCCCTTGAACGAATTGGGAGTTTTCAAAGGATCAGGTGGGTCGCGGAAACCTGCCAACTCGTGAGGCTCCTGTTTATTTCGCGGGCAGGCGCCCTGAAGAAGTCTTGCAAAAACTAAAATAACTCTTGACAGGGCCGGTCGTCGGTGGTATTTACCCGAGGTGCCGCGTTAACGATAACGGAAAAGTATGGATGCTCCTGCGGCAATATGGCGCTCGTTCGTCGGAAGATTCCTGATCAGTCGCGAACGCGTCCTGTGAAGACTTGTTAGTTGCGTCGGGTCGTTGGCCTGTCTGTTTTGAACCACTTCGGAGAGTGCTGGGAAGATTCAACCGCGCGGGTCACGGGGATTCTTGCTTGTGACCAGGGTGATACGAGGCGAAAAACACCTTAACGAATAATAATCGAGTACGAAAGCGGGGCACACCGACACTTTGAGGGCAAGTGGTCTGGCGTTTAGGAAAGGGTCAACACTTGATTTGGGAGGAGAAGAAAATGAAGGCTTTCTCG
>JBELAJ010000488.1:0-7076 GCA_049508935.1 Terriglobia bacterium
CCTCCCAGAAGGAAACTGTCTCCGCCAGCGTTTTAGCATAGTCCGCTGCCCTCACTTGCTCAACCTCCGGGGAACCGTCCGCAAGCGGCACAATCGGCATCTTGAAGATAAGGGACTGGCTTTGCTTCGGCTTGAGGGGAAGGCGATAGGTTACCACCCCCATCGGGGTGTGGGGGTCTAACGTGTGCTTGGGATTCGTATCCCCTTCAACTTCCCCCGACAGAAATCGCCACACGTCAAAACCGCGATCGCCGAGACTCAAGGAAACGTCGTCGTATCGGGGACTCGTAGGGAAGAGGTAGAGTATTCTCCCATCGCGCAATAGAGCCTCGCTCGAGAGGGAATAATGCCAGTCGGGGTTGAACTTGGTTTGGCCTTCGGTGTAGGCGCTGGGGATGAGGTTAAAACGTTGTCGGAAGCGGTATTGGGGAGGGCCCTCCAACTTGTTGTTCAGGGCGCTAAAACGCCAGGCGGAACTCACGAAAGCCGCACGTTCCTCGCGGGAATCATTGCGCACCTCCACTTTCACAAAGTTGACAGGCAAACCCTTCAGCCCTCCCCCCAGGTCCGCCGCAAAAAGCGTAAAATTGTAGGTTACGCCCTCGCGCTGGAAGTGATACTGGATGATAGGAAGGTAATCCTTATACAGGGTCTTAATGCGCTGATCGACAGGCTCCGGCGGGTTGCCAACATAAAACATCAACTCGCCGAAGCCTGTATACAGATACCCTTCCGGCGTTACCTCGGTGGCCACCGGGTCGTAGAGGGCGCCCACAACATCCGTGGGGTGCCAGAAATAAGAGAAGGGCTCTCCCGGGATGTCCACGTTCGGATCCAGCATGCCGCCACTTATTTGCCCAAGAATTGAGGCGGACCCTCCCCAAAGAAGCAACCAGAGGACCCCGATAACCAACATCCATCGCTTATGAATCGCTTATGAACCTCAGCCATCATCGCAGCCCCCGACCAAGATCTTGACCGTTCCCAGGTTCACGGCAAGAGGAACACGGTAAGTAGCTGTAAGTGAAACTACCCGTGCTTGTGAAAACCCCTCGGCCCTAGAGGGGCCGAACCATGCTACTCGTCCGGATCGGTAAAATGAGTAGGGGACGCGATCCGTGGGCGACGGGCACAAGAAACGTGCCCTTGCCCACGGCCACTCGATATCAAAACCTTCGGGTTCCGACTGCGGCCCGCTAACCCCTGACCAAAGGGCGTCACTATGATTCAAACTCGCGGAGATCGATGCCTTCGAGTTCCGGGTCGTAGTATTGGTCCGATGCCAGCATTTCGTCCCAAGTTACTTCCCGACCCGAATAGATAGCCATCCGTCCTAAAATTGCGCTCATGGTAGTCTCGGCACCTTGCGCGGCCTGGTTGTGGTATTTGCCAGTAAGAATGCTGTCCACGAACGCTTTTGTCTTTTGCGTGTCCGCGTCACGGAGGGCGTCAGGCCCTTCATGAGCGACATAGGCGTTCGCTCCCCCGACCGTTTCGGTACCGCCGTGTCTGGCAAGTGCGTAGATATTCGTACAGGGCGAAATGGGGGATCCACCACCGTCCCAACTCCAGGGCTCCTCGCCATAAATCCCGACCACGCCGGAATAATGTGATTCCGAGACGCCTTTCGATCCGAAAAATCGCTCCGCCACATCCCAAAATGCGTCTCCGAACTGAAAGTGATTCAAACTCACCCGCACATTGTCCGGATAGGTGAAGATGACGTCGATGTGGTCTAAATAATTGCCCCAATCGGTGGCCAGTTTTCGCCCTCCAGCCCCTACCGCCTTAAGCGGATGATTCTTGAGCACCCAGTTGCAGATGTCGATCACGTGAATGCTCTGATCCGTAATAATGTCGCCGGAAAGGACGCGATCCCAATAGAAATTCCGAATCCGCAGCTCCATAGGAGAAGCGTCGGGCCGCCGCGGCGGATAGGTGTTTGCCGTCGCGTGGTAATAGGTCGAGGCCTGCGTAATCTTCCCAATCGCCCCCGCATGAATTCGCTTTACCATCTCCACATAGGGGGTGGCATAGCGAATCTGAAAGCCGATATCCAGGCTTAATCGCCCGTCGGCCTGCTTGCCCAGTTCCATGATGCGCTTGGCTCCCCGCACGTCCACGCCTGTGGGCTTTTCGCAATAACAGTGCTTGCCCGCGGCGATAACCGGCGGCAAATGCCAGGGATGAAAGAAATCCGGAGTCGCGATATGGAGGACGTCAATCTCCTTCGACTCGGCTATGGCCTCGTAGGCCTTCGGCCCTTTGAACATCAAATTACGATCGATCCCAGAGTACCCTTTCTTCGCCGCGATCCCGTCGAAGTGCTGTTTGGCCTCCGCAAGCTGGTCAGGGAAAAGGTCGGCTAACGCCACGTAGCGTGCGTTGGGGTGTTCCGCCATAGCCGTGGCCACGTGTGTACCGCGCTCCCCGCAACCCAATAACCCCACGCGAAGTGAAGAGTTGGCTGCCGTGCCGCGCACCAGTTCAGGCTTGATGATCATCAATCCCGCAGCGGCTGCCGCCGCACCTATAAAATCCCTCCGCCCAACTTTCTGTTGCTGGTTCATCATGATCTCCGCTCCTTTTCAGACGTTTCCCGGGCTGACGTTAGAATGCGCTCAACCGATTAATTGCTGCAAGTATACTTTTGCTTTCTTAATATCCTCAATTTGCCGCGGCCCGGAAATCTCCCTTTCGATATTGAGAGGGCCAGTATAGCCGAGTTCCTTGAGCCGCCGAATTAAACGTGGGAAGCCCACCTTACCTTGTCCAATCGGAACTTCCTTGCCCAGTTCTTTGGGATTCGTTGGGTACAATCCGTCCTTGGGATTGACTGCGAGCAGATACTTTCCATAGACGTCCAGGGCTTCTACGGGATGGCCCGTGTCATACATAATCGGATTTGCCGTATCCAATCCTACGCCTTGATTATCCAGACCCACGTCCTGAATGATTCGCACCAAGGTGATCGGCGTCTCTTGTCCGGCATGATAAAGGAATTTCTGACCATGGGATCGGCAATATCCCGCCACTTCCCGAATGGCCTCGACGGTTTCTTTGTACAAAGGGTCGTTGGGATTGTCTGGGATAAACCCACAGTGGGTTTCCACGGCCGTTATGCCGGCTCGTTTGGCATAATCGGAGGACCGCTTCAGGTGCTCGATCCTCTTCTGCCGCCACTCGCGAGGAACCAAGCCGATGGTGAGAGGACCTTTGTAGAAATCCCAAACCATCGGTCCGGGACCCATCGAGAACACCGACGCGGCTTTCACTCGATTCTGATCGAGCGCGCGTCGCAGACGATCCGCCAAATCTAACTCCAGATCATCCGTATAGACTGCGCAATCGGAGAATCCGAGTTCGTGAACTTTTCCAATATCCTCCTCGATGTTCTTGGAAAGGTTCAAATACATGCCGGGCCGCATCTTATCCTGCCCGGCGTAGGCGTGAAGTGTTTTCAACGCCGGCGCGGCTGCGAGTGTCGCTGCTGACGCTTTCAGAAATCGGCGACGGTTGAATTTCCACAGCATGTGCAAGCCCTCCGGTCCGACGATCGAAGTATTCTCCATGGGTTGTGTGAGCCGAAATCGCACGATGTCAATTTTTTCACGGCTTCTCTCCCTTGGGGAGATGGCTATTTCTTTACTTCTGCCTCCGGTGTACAGCCAGGTCCCATCACAACTTCATAGGCCCGACCTTCTTGATCCATTCGCGAGTCCAGTCCACAGCCTCGAAGCCCAAATCGAAAGTTGTGCCGCCGTAGACGATGATGCCCTCGATCCGGCCGCTGCGAAGCCACGCGAGCGCCGCCTCACATTGCTTCTGCATGAGCGGGACAGGCATGCCCACCCACGGTGGAGTCTTGTTTTCCTGCAGGGCCGTCGTATACACCCCCAACATTTTGCGGCAATGAGGAACCATTTGGTCCAACTTGTTCAGATACGAATCCACGTTTGCCAACTCTTCGGGGTTCCACATCCAAAGCGTGATCACATCGATGAGCTTCAGATACTCCGCTATGGGCAGGCTCAACTGCCGGGCGTAAAAGGTGACATACATGTCCATTTTCTTATCGGGCCCCTTGATCTGCCGCTGGATGTCTCGAAGTTGCTCCAGGGTCAGGCTCGCCAGCTCCCTGCCCGGTTCCTCGCGGAAGAAATCGTCCAAGTAGACCCCGACGATGTTGGGAGTCTTGTGCGCCATGCTCAACACTTGCTTTCTCTCCCAATCTTTCGTCACGCCGGAGGCGCCTACCAGTGACCACGCTACGCGCTTCAACATTGTTAGAGGTATGGTGTACTGCTCGAAAGGCGGCTCAAAGGGTTTATAGCCGGGCCCGCCACCTTTCCCCGGATACTGCTGGACCATAAAGATGTTGGGGATCCCCATATAAATCGCCGCTTCGCAAGGCGACATCACGGAACGTTTGAGGAGCATATCATAGTCGGCGTCAGTGGGGTTGCTGAATAGCCACAGCTTATCACGCACAGTACCCGGTCGCGGCGGGATGACTTGGCCCAAAGCTGGCAGCGAAAGTCCACAGCTTGCCGTCGCCGCGGTTTGGAGGAATTGGCGACGGTGTATCTTCAAGCCCGTTCGCTTAGAGTTCATGCAACGCACCTCCTCCAGCGGTTCAAGAATTGAGTATAAAAAGTAACATACAGGCCCGGTTTCTTGCTGGGACCCTAAGCTGCTTCTGAATTGGAGAATCGCCTCGACCCAAGCCAGCCTCAGCACATCCCTGGACGATCACACCTTAAAGAAAATCTTCCGCTGGTAGAGCCAGTAGCAGAGATACCACATCACGAAGACCACTACCCAGGCTTGAATGACCGGTCCCGCCATGCCTAAAAAGGCAAATCGCTTGGTAAATACCGCCACGGAGGGATCGAGCCAAGGCTCCTTCAGTGCTTCGTTGATCAGATAAATGAAGATGGAATTCATTCCCACCACGATCAGGGGAAACGCCATCCTCTGCCGGTGCTCGGGATCGCACAGCCAGACAAAAAAAGAGATCATCACCAAAATACAGCAGGTGTGCAGGAACGTGTAGGACGCTGTGTAACACTTGTGAATGATCGGGACGACAGGAGCGAGGGCCAGGCCCGCAATCAGTGAAGCGAGCGCGCATCCGAGAAGGATCTTCAGCTTCTGCGAGAGCGTGCGGTCGCTGCGCACCAGCATGGCAGTCCAGGCGCCAAATAGCATGGTCACGATGCTGCCGATGAACTCGATGCTCTGCCAGTCATACCTGTGGTCGATCCCGAAGACCGCCCGGTCAATGCGGATTCCAACGTTATTGGTAGGATCGAAGAGCCCGGTGGTCCCGGGGAATAGAGCGAAGATTCCCCAGTTCAAGACCAGCAGCGCGGCCGCGGCCACCACCTGCCATCGAAACTGCATCTGCAAGATCAGAAACACAAACAAATAAGTGATGCCGATCTGAGTCAGGGTCTCAATGGGATCTTCATGGTAATGCCCGGCATGCAAGGAATACAAGATGGCGCCAAACAGCCCCAACAGAAAGGCGCGGAAGACCACGTGGCGCAAGTTCTGGCCCAACGTCATGCCCTGTTCTTTTCGGCGGGTCAAGGCAAATGGAAGCGCCACCCCCACCATAAACATAAACGCCGGGTAGACCAATTCCCACGGACGAAACCCTGCCCAGCGCAAATGGGTGAACCAGGAAGCTACTCGAGCCGTCGTGGGGCCGCCTTTCAGGTAGGACAAACCAAAGCCTTCCGTGCAGAGATAGATCATGACAAAGCCGCGAGCGGCATCCAAGGCGACGTAGCGCTTGGCAGGTGCCACTCGCGGCGAGCGCTGAGAAGGCGCCTGTGAGGGCGCCTCTGCTGGTACGTGCAAGTTCACCTCAGTAGCCATACGTTCCTCCTTCCTGCGCTGGTCATGCTTGACCTTCATTCCGCGGGGTTGGCGCAAGCCCGCCGCCATTCAAAAGTAAAGCTTCAGAGCTAACTGACCAATCCTTGGAGATCGCGCCGCCGTCACTTGCCCGAACAAGGGCGAAGCGATATCCCCGACCGGAACCACGAATTGAGCGTGGTTGAAGACATCGAAGAATTCGGCTCGAAACTCGGTCGAGATTCTTTCCGTGACTCGCGTCGTCTTGTGCAGCGACATGTCCCAGTTGTTCAGCCCCGGTCCGTGGAAGAAGCGGCGGTTGGCGTTGCCGGCCACGCCCAAGACTTCGGTGGAGAACTGGCTGGTCGAGAAGTATTCATGATCGGAGGAACGGCGCGGGTTGGAGAAAGTAAGCGGCTGGTCATTATAGTTGGGTCGATCGACGCCGGCATCACCCCCCACGCCCAGGGGGGCGCTCCCCACCAGCGAGTAATCGTCGGTCTCGTTCAGAGTAACGGGCAAGCCGGTGGTGAACCTCGTGATGCCCGTTACGGTCCAGCCGTCGAGAAATTTGTGCGCCGCGCCAGTCGTGGGGCTGATCAGTTTCTGAAAGGGCAAGTCGTAGCTGTAGCTGGTCACAAAGTCCTGGGTCATGTCAAAATCCGCCAGCGCCTTACTGACGGCGAAGTTGAAGGGGTTGATGGGATCTCCGTAACTCGAGGCATTATCCAGTGCCTTCGAATACGTATAAGCGCCGAGCAAACGCAAAGCTCCCACCCTCTTGTTGAGGGTAACTTGCAGCGAGTTGTAACTGGAGTTCGCGATGGTGGCCGAGGACCAGATGCCTCCGCCAAAGTCCAACTCGCCAAGACTCAGCGACCGTCCCGAGGTTACGGAGTAGGGCCTTGTCCCGTTAAACGTCTGGCCATTGATGTCGTAGATGGTGTCTTCGCCGAAGGGCGAGCAACCCGAGCCCGGCTCGCCGGCGGCGGCAGCGAGCGCAGCAATCTTCAAACAAAGTGCGGGGTCGCCGGGGTTGTTATCGAATTCCGTCAGCAGGTGACGTCCCACCGTGCCCACGTAGGCCACGGTCAGTGTCATCGACGTCCCAAGCTCTCGCTGGATGCTGAAATTGAAGTGCTCGCCATAGGGAAGCACGTTCCTGAGATTGACGACCTCGACGTTGGCAATCGGAAGGAATTGAGCGAAAC
>JBELAJ010000489.1:0-6251 GCA_049508935.1 Terriglobia bacterium
GGCTCCAGCAGGTCGGCCAAGAATTGTTCCAAACGTGTTCGACATTTCGCGATTTCGCTCCCGGTCATGAACCGGAGCTTAACACTTCTCTTCTGTGAGGTCAATCTAACTTAACGTAGTAGCGTTAGGCGCCGATGGCGAACCGACGGACGCGTTGGGCGAAGGAGATCACTAAGGAGACCAAGATAAATTTATGTCCGAACTGGGGAAGGTATTGATTTTTTTTGGGGCAAGTCTTCTAGTTCTTGGACTGTTGTTCGTGGCGATTGGCCAGGCTCACCTGCCGCTAGGGGAGCTACCGGGGGACATTTTATATCGCGGCAAAAATGGGACATTTTATTTTCCTTTGACAACTTGCATTCTGCTGAGCGTAGTTCTCTCTGCGGTGTTTTATCTGATAAACCGCCTGGGCCGCTAGCCCAGACAGACGACCGGGATTTGATAGCTTGTACGGAACCTGAGGCGTGGTTTAAATCTCAGATTCGAGGATCTCATCATGTCCATGACGACTGCAATAGAAATACCTGTCGACACCACCGATCATCCGGGCCTCTCCCGTGCGGAAGCCGAACGACGCTTGCAGCAAGCAGGACCAAATCGCCTCTTTTCTCCCGCACCGGTCCGATTCTGGGCGATCGCCTGGGAGGAAATCCGGGAACTGATGATCCTCTTGCTGCTCGTCGTGGGCATCTTCTACAGCTTAGCGACGCGGCAAGTCCTCGCGACTGGCGCGGTTCAGACTTGCGCATTTGCCTCTTGGATGCTAGGCCACGTCGCCTTGGCCTTCATTTCACGCAAGGACCGTGAGCCCGTCACACGCCATGGTCTCTTTTCCAACCGAGTCATGAATGTCTGGGCGCTTGCAGCAATAGGCTTTCTGCTGCTGGCCGTTTATACTCCACCCATCCGAGGGGCGCTGCGATTCGCTGAGATAACGCCGCGAGATCTTCTCGTTTCTGCGGCTCTGGCAACCTTGCTCGTCGGACCTTTGGAACAGCTTAAACGAGTATGGCCCCCGTTTGCGCGAAAATCGAAAGCAGCGTGGATTCACTCTTGAGCTCTCATGGGCACGATTAAGGCCGGCGAGGCTTTGGAATCGTTCCCGGGGGAAATAGGTTCGGATCGACTACTGGCTTGAGTTTCGGCGTGCGCCGTTGATTAGCTTCACTGGTCTTGCTGGAAAGTCGCTGCGATTCCCTGAACGTCTCCGTTTCGTTTGCTTCCAGCACGAAAGGTCAAGAGTCAACACCCCAGCACTCACCACTTTTCACGGAATTTGCTAATTTCGCGAGTTCGTTAACAGTCCGCGACTTTGGGACGCAAAAACTCCAGTGTTTTGAACAGCTTAAAACGGCCTCTGTCTTGCATGACCGAAGGTCAGGAAAGGAGATCCCTATGGTAAAAACGTCAGCAATAGCACAGCAGGAGAAGGAAGCGGTTCCTGTAAAATCACTTCCGGGTAGCGATCTGTTTGAGCGCGTCCGGGAATTGTCCAATGCCGTTGCACACCGCGCCTTTGAGCTGTTCAATGGCCGGGGGCGCACCGATGGGCACGACCTTGAAGATTGGTCCCGGGCGGAGTCAGAGCTGCTACATCCAGTTCACGTCGACCTCGCCGAGTCGGCCGATGCGTTCACGGTCCACGCTGAGGTGCCGGGTTTCAGTGCCAAAGAACTTGAGGTCGGCGTGGAACCGCATCGTCTTACGATTAGTGGCAAGCGTGCAAGCAGCAAAGAGCGCACAGGCACGAAGATGATCTACAAGGAGCAATGCTCGACCCAAATCTACAGGGCCATTGACTTGCCGGCTGAAGTTGACGCGTCGAAGGTCACGGCCACACTGAAGAATGGAGTGCTCGAGCTCTCGATGCCGAAGGCCGCCAAAGCAATAAAGGTCCAGATCGAACAAAAGGCCGCCTAAGGGCAGCGGCAATACTTCTAATTGTGCCGGGCGGCTCGAAAGATTGCCTCAAGAGATGTCCCGCGTCGCCCGATGCCCCAGGGAGGCTGGTGCGGATTTGTGTGGGACCTCCACATCAGAAGCCCACAAAAATCGCACAAAATCTGCGCCAGCCTCACGGGTAATGCAAATGCCATATTTGCCAAACCAAAAGGAGAAAAGCCATGAAGACTGACCAGGAAATTCAGTTGGACGTTCTTGATGAACTCCGGTGGGAGCCGAGCGTCAACGCCACAGAGATCGGGGTCACGGTCAAGGATGGCGTAGTGACCCTTGAAGGTACAGTGGACAGCTTCCCTGAAAAATGGGCCGCCGAAAAGGCCGCAAAAAGAGTGCCGAGAGTCAAAGGACTTGCCGTCGAACTGGAAGTCAACTTGCCGGGGTTCAGCGAGCGGACTGACGCGGATATCACCCGGGCCGCAGAGACTGCTTTGGACTGGGATATTTCTGTTCCCAGCGATCGGATTAAAGTGACCGTGGAGAAGGGCTTCCTGACACTGGAAGGACAGGTGGATTGGCAGTTCCAGAAGTCGGCAGCCGAGCAGGCGGTGCAGCATCTTACGGGAGTAAAGAGAGTTTGGAACCACATTACCATCAAACCGAAGGTGGCGCCGACCGAGGTGAAGGATAAAATCGAAGCCGCACTAAGGCGCAACGCCATTCTGGATGCGCAGCGGATCAAGGTGCAGACGGAGGGGGGCAAGGTCACCCTGACCGGCACTGTGCGCTCCTGGGCCGAGCTCGACGAGGCTGAGGACGCCGCCTGGGCTGCGCCCGGGGTCAGTGAGGTCAAAGACCTTCTTACGGTTACGTCCTGAACAATGACGGCTTCAGGCAGCCCTGGTCAAAGTCGACGGAGAGAAGATGGCCTGCGCTAGGTTCTGCAGGCGAAACCCACTCGCTTTGTCCGGAGTGAAGGAAGGAGGCGCGCAGCGGATCGCGTAGGCGACCAACGCCGGCTGGCACTCCAGAGACCGTCATTGGGGACGATCGCCGGCCCTCCGGTACAGTCCAACTGGCGCTCGATGTCGCCGCAGCCGTGGAGGTCATCGAGAAGGACACCTCGATTGCCGTTCGGTATATTGCTGCGCGCCCCGCCACACGTCCCGAAGACCCAGACTTTGATCGGGGTTGGCGAAACCTTAGCCACCTCCTGGCACGAACCGCATCCTTCCCGGTCCGCTACACGAGCCACTTACGCCTTCGCCGCATCTGCACCTCTGTCCCGTGGTCGAACTTGAAATCAACTTGATCCATGTACTGCCGAATAAGGAATATCCCTCTGCCATGGTTGGCCAACAAGTTCTCTTTGGCAGTGGGGTTCGGTATCGCGCTTGGGTCAAATCCTGGGCCAGAATCCTTAACGATAATGACGAGATCATGGTTCTGGCTAACGCCTACGGAGATCTCTACCGTTTTCTCCGGGTCGCAGTCGTTACCGTGGAAAATAGCATTGGCAAGCGCCTCGCGCACCGCCAGGCACATGCCCTCGACTTCGCCCCAACAAGTGGTGCCATCTATCGCCTTGGCGAAGTCCTCCACGGCATCGTCCACAAGTCTCGGGTCCGAAGGGATGGACATCTGAAGGAAAGGCAACGGATTCTGCGTTTGAGAGCCGGCTGTATCCAAAGTTCGGTCTGTAGCTTTCAGGTCGATGATGTCAGGAGTCATGGCGTTCGTCCGATTTCGAAGGCAACAGAATAGTCTCGACTTACAAGTCCCGCGAACACCCCACGCACGTGAGGTGCCATCCGCGCTGCTGCGCCCGCAATTCGAAGTCGGTCTGTCGGGACATTAGAAATTGCCCGACTACAAGAGTGCACACAGTTTGCACACAGGCGCGCTGAGGACTAGGATTTATCGTGGTCCTGGATGGCTGCTATTGATCCGGGAAGTCAGTTACAACATCTCCTCAATTTCCCACAACGGTGCGTCGATCACCGACTGAAAGGGCCCGGGTCACCCATGGACCCCGAGCTTGTGTAGTCTGTTCTGGATCACAAGCAGCAAGCGACCTGCATTGCCCGGGAAAACTGCATCTTCACCTTCTCCTCGATTGTCCACCATGCTGGACCCACTATGGCTGTGCAGAACAAAATTCTCCAACACTCTGATTACACGCCACGATGAAGAGGTGCACCCAGCCGGTTCGAGCGGCTAACCCTGACATGGCGCAGGGCGTGAAAGAACTGCGCCTGACCGCACGAACGTGTGTTCGGTTGTACCCATCGGCATTTGGTCGGTCAATCAGGTTAGGGCTAAACGGGTGAAACTAATAGTAGAAATGGGGCAATTGAAATCTCTGACCCACGGTTTAACAAACTACATCAGTAAGGGTACTTCGTTGAATTTGCGGCACGGTTGGCAACGCTAAGTCTCTCAAAAGCACGTTCGGAACAATCAAGTTGTACCGATCTTGTACACTGTTTGGGCATCCTCAGCGTGCCATCTTTCCCAGTCTCAGACGACCGCTTCGGGCGAGCGTTCACCGCTACCTGTCGCAAGTACTCCCAGAGACCCATTTTGATGGAGCCAGCTAGCGGCGAACGGCTTCACGAGTCGTCCCCTCGTCTTTGTCGATCCGGCTCATTGAGAGCGACCTTCTGTTGCTGACCGCTTCAGTTCTTGCGCTGAGCGCAACCTGATGATCACGACGTGACACCTAGCATGCAGGTCGGTATAGGTGACCGCTTCGGCGCGCACTTCCGGAAGGACCCGTTCGCGGACCCCTTCCGGTCACAGGGGCCACGTCAACACGGCGCTCGTTGGTCGAGGCTCCCCTCGCCTCCTGATCTACTGCGGCGTCTCGCTTGCAGCCGGAGGCGTAGCGGTCTGTTGATACATCGCGCTGAGTTCCTGCCTGAGTTGCATCAACTGCTGGAGTTCTTCAAGGCTCGGTGCTGTGGCGACTCTCGAAAATGGCGGAGCCGTTGTGGCTGCTTGTCTATTTCCAGTATCACGACCTGTGGAGCCTGTCCCTAGCACAATATAGAACCTGGTGTTGCCAGGGACGGTTACCACGATGTTCTGATTGAACGCCAGCTCATTCAACTCTTCGTCGCCTGCGACCCCGACGTTGTTGGCGACCCGTTCTCGGAGCAGCGCACTCTCAGAAAGCGGGCCGTAGAATCCACTGCTGCCCCCATTTCCGACCAAGTAAGAGGCGACAGTTCCAAGGCCGGTGAATGTCCGTACCAGGAATTTGGTCCCTGTTTTCTTTCCGGATACGGATCCCTTAAGCGGTCGAAACGCCAGGTCCATAGCTACCCCGTCCATCCTCTGCGTGGTTCCATCCGGCATTTCCAGCCTGTCGAACCGGATATCGACGTTCCCTGAACGGTCTGCTTGACGCAACTGGCCGATCGCCTTTGCTCCCGCCGGCACCACGATCTCACCTTCACGTTCGAAGTTGTACTCGATTACCGCGACAACCGGTTCTTTCACACCCGTACTGACCGCCGATTCCAACCGCGCTACGAGGCGGGTGCCGGGAGGCAGCAAAGTGACGAAATCGCTCTGTTCGAGAGCGGCCGGCCTCATCGGGACGCCTCCGGCAGCGCCAGTCTCTGTCCCCCGCACAAACACCAGCGATGGCTTACGGAGAGCGGCCTCAGGGGATTCGTCAGGTGAGGGAGGCTGCGGTGGGCGCTGATAGCCTGGCTCCTGCGGCAGGGTGGAATCGAAATCGATCTTATTCAGCGCGTACTGCGGAGTTGTTTGTTGCGCGGTGGGGGCCTTTGGCCGACCCGGTCGCGCCGTTCGCCCGATCTCCTCGGGTGTCACGTCGCCCCGATTCACTGCCTCGTCGCCGCTTACCTCGGCGTTCAACATGGGCGTTACAGATCCGCTTTGGCCACTCTCCCGGCCTGGGGTGGTCTTGCGCCCCAGGTCCGGCGCGCCTGCCCGTCCCTCTGTTCTCTTCGCCTTTTGAGGCGAAGAGAATATTCCCAGGAACAGCAGGAGCATAGCTACGGCCGCACCACCCAGCACCACGAGCGACTTACTTTTGTCCTTGCTGAGCTCGCGGCGCGTGGTTCTGGGCTGCTGGGTCTGCCGCGCCTTATCAAACGCTTGGCGGATGATTTCGCGCCATTGAATCCCGCGCTTTCCATCCGCCGCTTCCGGTTCCGCGACTTCCTCCAGATCGGGGCGTGACTCCGCCGGCGTCGTGTGCAGCGTGTTATTTTCCTTTGATGGGCTCTCCATGGGCAGAATCCTCCTTCAAGGTGTTGATGCCAAAACCGATGGGCGCCAAGGCAGGGTGATCCACGGCCCCCGCCTCAGCAATCTGC
>JBELAJ010000049.1:0-23863 GCA_049508935.1 Terriglobia bacterium
CCCCAATGGTTGATGCTGTGCTCTTCGGGGCGGTCGGGATAATCGTTGAAGGTCCAGTACCCCATGGCGTAGACCCCGGCGTTGATGGCGGCCATTGCAGCTTCCGCAAGCTGCAATCCGGCCATGCCCTCGAGCGGCGTGTCGAAGTATTTGCAGGCGTCCCAGCGAATGCCGTACTTCAAATCGAAATATTGTACGGGCCCAAATTCACCCAAAATGAAATCCTTGCCTCGGCCTTTGGCAAGGCCCACGGCCCACTGGCAGCGTCCGAGAAACCATTTGTAGAACCCCAGGTTGTCCGGAGCCTGCTCGTTGATATAGTGGTGCCCGCCGTAAACTCCCGTGATGTCGTCCATGTTCTTGCTGGCCCAATCGATGGTCCCCCAGTATTCGACGGGAGAAGCGTCGGTGGCCAGAAGCTTGATGCCCAGCGAGCGGCGCTTGATTTCCTCGGCGATGGCGATATGGTAGGCGCGGTAGCGGGCGAGATCGTTGTGCATGTCTGCCCATTCAACGAGCGAAAGCTCGTTGGTGCAGCAGTACCATTTGAGGTTGGTGGCGCCCGCGTTCTGCAAATACTCGAGATCGTCCGCTACCGCTGAGGCGTAGGATCGCAAATCCTCGTTGCTGTTGGTCTCTTTCAGTCCGCCTGTAGTGAGGTAGATTTCAGTTCCGGCGCCTTCTTTCATCATGACCATTTGCCGCGCCAGTGCAGCCAGGACCTTGGCGTCCCGCGTCCCGGGCTGATCCGGCAGCCAGGTATGAAAGATGCGGGCGAAGCGCGGATTCAACTCGCGCCAGCGCTTGGCCAAAACCTGGTCCTCGAAATCCTGGGTGGCGTCAGCCAGTAACATCTGGGCGTGGAAACCCACGCCTCCAAAGCCCGTGCGCACCGGCGTCGGCGTGATAGAGAATTCCGAAACAGCCGGGGTCTGGACCGCAGGAGCCGCCGGATGCGGATTGAGAGCCTCCGCATTCGATTCTGCACGAGCCGCCTTGGACAAAGACCCGAGCGCGGTTGCGCCCGCGAGCCCCCGACGAATGAAGCCGCGACGAGTAGTTGAACTCATAAGATCGAACCTCCTCCTTTGATGAGTAATCAGCCCTCTCCCTGGGGAGAGGGTGTCCCGCGGCCGGCGATTTCATCAGCCGGAGCGGGACGGGTGAGGGGTTGGTTTTGCTAGCGTGCCGACGTCATCGCCAATCGCTCGATTCGCTCCAGTTCGGCCTGCTGACGTGAATCGAGGTAGTGCTTGGGCTCCTGCGCCAGGAGATCTCGAACCCGCTGCTCAGCCGACTCCTCAAAAGTGCGCGAGCCTTTCGCTTCCCAATCGCCGCGCCGAACGCGCACGGCCAATTGCGCGCGGCTAAGGACCTGACGAAAATACTTCAGCGTGTGGGGCGAATTCAGAAAATCCCCGGACTTGCCCGCTTCTCGAATATCGCCCAGCGCCAGCGCCTCATCGTCTACAGGGACTCCCTTCTGGTATCGCAGGAAATAGCCGGCAATTTCGTTGTCGGTCACGAGCGACTCGCACGACATGGCCAGAGTGGATTCCAGATTTCCGGCGCCCCAGATGAAGTTGACGCCCGCGGCGGCATGAGCCAGACCGCCGATCATCTTCTCGAAGGCCGCTTGCGAGTCGTCGCAGAGAGATTCCGTGGACATCCAAGCCGCGCACGGCAGTCCGTGGAACCGCGCCATATCCGCCCCCGCTGCTTGCAGGAGGGCATTCTCCGGCGCCCCCGTCAGCGCCAACCCCGCCGACATCTCGAAAACGTGGGCGAAACCCACATTGTAAAAGCAAGGCCGACCCGACTCGAGCAGCTGATTGATGACCAGCCCGCTTAGCGTGTCCGAATCGCCAATCACCAGACAGCCGGCGAGAGTGACCGGCGCCGTGGCTCCTGCCAAAGGTTCGGAATTGATCATGGCAGGCACGCCCAGGCCCGCCGTCTCCTTAAAGACGCCCAGCGCCAGCGCCGTCCAGTGCAGTGGACTGATGATGCTGAAGCCTGTGCTGACGATAGGGCGCTCGCGCAGGGCTGCTCCGTCCAGGAGCACCTTGGCCATCTCCATCACCGTGCGCGCACCCGCGGGCGTGTAAATGCACGGCCGCAGGTGCTTCCCCGTCGATTCCGCCATGATGCGAAAGCCCACGAAATCGCGGCTGGTCGGCGGGTAGTCGGCGAGGGAAGTTCCCACCATGCCGTGAATGTTCGGGCAGGCATCGGCGACCCGCGCCAGTTCAGCCAGATCGGAGCCCCGCAAATCGCTCCGCACGCGGCCGCGCGTGATGTACAGCGCGTTCCCGGTGAGAACCAGGGTCCCGCCTTCCGGACCCAGTTCCCAGAGATGGCCATTGCGATCGGCAATCTTCACCTGGCGCGGCGCCTGCCTCAGCGCCCATTCAACAAGACTGGCTGGAATCCGGACCCGCTTCTCGGTGTCGACTGTCGAGCCGGCCTCTTGCATCATGCCGATAATCTTCGAATCGTCGACTCGAACGCCCAGATGAGCCAAAACATCGAGAGCTGCTTCGTGGATTCTCTTACAGTCTGCGGTCGTCAGTAGCAATGGCCAATTCCTTCCAAAAGTAATGTGGATTAGTCGTCTTCGAATTTCGAGCGGGTGATTTTACATCGGCGCGACGTGGTTGGGAAGGCGCAATCTGGCTGTCCCGGAGGCGCGCACCGATATTGTCGATCTATTTGGGGAAGGCGGCCGAAGCAGCTTATTTCGCCAGCGGGTGGACGCGGGTTATCAAACGAACCGTCACACGCCCTTGGGAGCCATGGGTAAGGCGCGCAGGCGTTTGCCGGTGGCGGAAAAGATAGCGTTGCCGATGGCAGGCGCGATCCCTGCGATCGGGGTTTCGCCGGCCCCCGCTGAAGGCACATCCTTTTGATCGATCAGGACGACTTCGATTGCGGGCGCGTCGCTGAAGCGTGGAACGCGGTATTGCGCAAAGTGCGGGTTGAGGATGCGCCCATTTTCGAACTGGATGGCTTCAAACAAGGCCCCCCCAATGCCCATATTATTTGCACCTTCGATCTGGTTTCGAAGCCCGTCGGGATTGACCACGGCGCCGCAGTCAAACGCCGTGACGGCGCGGACCACGCGGACTTGCCGCGTGGCTTGGTCAACCGCCACTTCCGCGCACGTTGCGACGTACCCGCTCTTGTCGAATCCGCCGGCAATGCCAAATCCCCGCAAGGTGCGATCCTTGGCGGCACCCCGCCCCGGGTGAGACTTCGTTTGCCGCCAGCCGAACTTCTCCGCCGCTGCTTCAAGCGCCGCCCGGAAGCGCTCATCGGAGAGGTTCTTGAGCCGGAATTCGAGTGGGTCCATTTTGGCCAGGTGCGCAAGTTCGTCCATGAAGGATTCGCGCGCGAAATGGTTGGCGGTTGCGGCGAGGGATCGGTACGAGCCCTGTCGAAGAGGCGAATCGACCGGATGGAACTGAATTCGCTGGTTGGGAATGTTATAGAGTGTGCCAATGGCCGCCGCGCCGGAGTTGTAATTGTGGAATTCCCAGGCGGTGATGGCGCCGTCGCGTGAGAGGCCGGCAGAGACCTCGATGACTCCGGCAGGACGAAAATAAGCCCAGGTGAATTCCTCCTCGCGCGTCCACACCAGTTTCACAGGGCGTCGCGCGGCCTGCGCCAGGCGCGCAGCCTCCACGGCCGCTTCGCCGCTGTGCTTGCCGCCGTAGCCCGAACCCATGTCCGGCATGATCACTCGCACATGGTCCTCCGGCAGGCGGAAGGCCTCGGCCAGTTCGCCGCGTACACCGAAAGGCCGCTGGGTTCCTGTCCACACGGTGAGCTTGCCGTCCTTCCACTCGGCCACAGCGGCACGCGGCTCAAGCGGCGCGTGGGCGATGTAGGCGACTGTGTAGGTTTGTTTAAGGCGCAGGCTTGCATCGGACAAGCCCTTCTCAATGGAACCGACGGTGTGCCCGTTGCGCTCCTCGCCACTCCCCGCGTGGTTCTTGAAGTATTCAAAGATCTCGTCGCTCGAGGGTTGGGTGGGCGGTGACTTCCACTCCGCGCTGAGCGCCGCGAGCGCGCTCTGTGCGAGGCGCGCGTCGGGGGCAGCGACACCCACGAAGCTGCCGTCGCGCACCACTGTGACACCCTGCATTTGCTGCGCCTTGCTTGCGTCGAGCGAGCTTAGCGTGGCGCCGAAAGCAGGCGGCCGCAGAACTTTGCCGTAAAGCATCTCCGGCAACTTGATGTCGGACGGGTAGCGATGCCTGCCGGTAACGATTTCGCGGCCGGTCACCTTGCCCAGCGGCTTGCCCATGACCTTCCACTGGGCTGCCGGGGTAAGAGGGTCTTCGGCGGGAATGGTTTTGGCCAGCTCGTGCCCCTTGGCCAATTCCGCATAGCTCGAGGATCGTCGCGACTCAGGGTCCGTGACGGCGCCGTTGGCCGCCGTCAGTTTGGCGGGGTCCGCTTTCCAGGCCTCGGCGGCAAGGCCGATAAGCACTTCGCGAGCTGCCGCTGCCGCCCGGCGCAACTGCGGGTTCATCGTGGGAGTGGTGCGGCTGCCGAAAGTTCCCATGTCGAAGGGAACGCGGTCGGTATCGCCCATTATAAGTTGGACGGAGCCGGGCGCAACGCGCAACTCTTCGGCCACAGCTTGCGCTAGTGAGGTCCGAATGTTCTGCCCTACCTCCACTTTGCCGGTGAAAACCGTGACTTCGCCATTTTCGTTGACGTGCAACCAGGCGGAGATATCCTGGGGCAAGGCTGTGCCGGACCAGTGGCCGCCGCGGCCGGCTTCCTGGCCTGCCAAGGTTCGATCGAGGAGACAGAAGACCGCGATGCCGCCACCTAAAACCTTGAAAAAATCACGGCGCGGCATCCCAAAGTGATACGCGGGTCGAGCGTTCAATTCGTATCGCTCTGGTTCAAGTGTGGCCGAAACCACCTCGCCCTCCGGGCACCCCTCCTTAGGAAGGAGGGGAGTCGTAGCAATTCCCCTCCTTTCTAAGGAGGGGGTCAGGGGGTGGTTGGACAGTGGAGACAGCGGGATTCTCATGAGCGCACCGCCCGCATGGATTTTGCCGCCCTCCGAACCGCGGCAATGATGCGTGGATAAGTTCCGCAACGGCAGATGTGGCCCTCCAAGTAGTGGACGATCTCTTCGTCGGTCGGCTCGGGGCGAACCGTCAGCAAACCCACAGTGGTCATAATCATCCCCGACGTGCAATACCCGCATTGCATGACGCCTTCATCGAGGAACGCCTGCTGAACCGGGTGCAGTTGTCCACCCTTTTCCAGCCCCTCAATCGTGGTGATCGGCTTTCGGGCGGCCTCGCCCACGGGGGTAATGCAAGAGCGCCGCGGCGCTCCTGCCAGCATGACCGTACAGGCGCCGCACTGGCCCTCACCGCATCCATACTTGCTCCCCGTCAGGTCGAGGTCGTCACGCAAGACACTCAGCAGACTCGCGCCGGCGTCGACGTTGACGGCGTGCTTCTCGCCATTAATAAGCAGTTCCGTAACCCTCGACATGCCATCCCTCCGCGGTGTGGAGATGCTAACCACTAGACAATCGATATGAGCCCCAACCCCAGTCCCTATTATAAGCCAATCGTCTCAACACGGAAGAGACCGACTGGTTCTGCAGGGTCTTCCCAAAGCGCATCCACTACGAGGTTGGCGCAGAGCGAAGCTCTGCGTTGGGCAACAATCACAAGGAAAACCGCGGAGCGTCGCTCTGCGCCAGCCGATGATTTGTCCGCGTTCGCCGCGTACCTTGGTGCAATTGACTTCTGTCTTTGGCTCGCCCTAGAATGTGGGTCCTATGAGCAAAGACTGGATCGGCAGGATGTTTGGTGAACGCGAAACGGAAAAGAGTATGGCGGCGCAAAGGATCGAAGACGAGAAGCTTAAACAACAAAGAATTGCAGAGATGGCTCCCGCGATTTGGCTTCAAATCGAGACGGTCCTGAAAGAGGCCATCGCAAGCTTCAATGAAAGATCGTCCATACCGATAAACGTGGATCCCTACTCAAAGGAATACACACTTGAGGTTAATGCGGGCAATTACCAGTACGGCTGGATCGTGAAATTCGACGTCTCGACCGGAATTCTATCTTATGGCAATCCTCTTACAGAATTCATCCACGCCAATCTGCACATCAAGCTCGACGACGAATCGCATTACTCTTTCTATGACCGCAGGAACTCTAAAGAAAACATTTCAATTGGGAATATTGACGAAGTGCTGCTTAAGGGTTTTGTAAGGCTTATTCTGAAAGACCCCGGCTACAGCGTGAAGGCAGAGCCGTAGAACGGTTCATGAGCGTAGAAGGAGGGGGGCGCACCCGAGGGGGGAGGCCCAACCCGGATGCGCCCCGAGGCAGGAGGAATAAGAACCTACGGTCCAATACAACGTGTCGAGATAAAAGTGCGCCACCGCACAAAGCTATAATTGGTAGGAGCGGCTGAAAGGCTTGCTTTATCAGGATCAGGGCTTCTGTTTATAGGCAGGTCGAGTGGTGATATGAGCTTTGTAGCGGTGGCGGAACTAGGAAAGCAGCGTACGCTGCATGCCTCTGTCAGCTCCCAAATAATGCGTCCTGGTCTGTAGTCGGCGGTTTTCATCAACGTTCCAGGAATTGAATAAGGCGACTTTACTAACCCTCGAGTCATAAAACGTGACCGGTATTTCGCGCTAACCAAGTACTGCAGAACTAGATTCAGCCTTAAGATCGCCTGCTCATCAACAACTCCATCGTACAAGCTATTGATAACCTAGGCCCACTTCCGCGGCAATAGTACGGGAGTACCCCCACGGGACTCAGGCGGCCCTGAAGGTCAACACAGGAACTGCGCTGCTTCCTGACTTTGAGGCGCGAGAAAAAACGGCTTGACCAATCTCGACTGGATGTATAATCGCACGCGATTCAACATCAGCAAAGGAGATTCGGAATGATTCCCAAAACAAATATGAGCCGTCGCGAATTCCTGGCCCCTGCGGCAGCGGGCCTGGCGCTTACTATCGTTCCGAGACATGTGCTGGGCGGGCCCGGATATGTCGCTCCCAGCGATAAAATAACATTGGCCTATATCGGATGTGGCACTCAGGGAACGAGAGAGATGCTGCGCTTGATTGCCACGCCGGGCGTTCAGATCACAGCAGTGTGCGATCCCGTGAAGGACGGCACGAACTACATCGACTGGGACAAGACGGGCATCCGTGACAGCGTGCGGAAGGTGCTGGAGAATCCCGATTGGGGAGCTGGAGTCGAGGGCATCCGCGCCGGCCGTGATATGGCCAAGGAAATCATCGAGACCTATTACGCGAAGAAGCGGGCAGCGGAGAACTTCAAGGGCGTAGCTTCCTACGCGGATTTCCGCGAATTGCTGGAACAAGAAAAGGACCTTGACTCGGTCAAGATCATGACACCCGACCACCTGCACGCGACCATCTCGATTGCCGCCATGAAGAAAGGCAAACACGTGGCGATGCACAAACCCCTCGCCAACCGCGTGGCGGAAGTCCGCATGGTGGCGGAGGCGGCGCGCAAGACGGGAGTCGCTACGCACCTGCTGGCTTGGCACAGGCCGATCAATTCGGTCCGCGAAATGATCCAGGACGGCGCCATCGGCACGCTGCGGGAAGTGCACAATTGGACGGACCGCCCCTTCTGGCCGCAGTACTCGAGCCTTCCCACCGACGCGCCGGCGGTCCCCGCAGGCTTCGACTGGGACCTCTGGCTAGGGCCGGCGCTCGAACGGCCGTATCATCCCAACTACACCCACGCGGTGTTTCGCGGTTGGTACGATTTTGGAGCAGGCAGCATCGCCGACATGGGGAATTACAGCCTCTGGCCAATCTTCCTGGCGCTCGACCTGCCGGTTCCGTACAGCGTCGAAGCTCAAACCAGCCACAGTTGCGAAATCAACGACCAGGTGAGCACTATAAAGTCGAATGACTTCTCGTTTCCGTACGCGAACCGAGTCTGCTTCAAGTTCGCTGCCCGTGGCCTGCGGCCGGAGATCAAGTTGTATTGGTACGACGGCGGAATGAGGCCCTACACGCCCGACGAGTTGCTGGAAGACGGGAAGTCGATCCCCGCAACGGGGAGTCTGTTCGTCGGCGATAAAGGAATAATCCTGAACGACGAAATCATCCCAGCGAAGAAGATGCAGGCTTATCGCACCAGCAAGGGGCTACCGGCGCCGCCGGCGGATCGCGGCCGTCGCGGCGGTTGGGGAGCAGACAACGAGTGGGTGACGGCGTTCAAGGGGGGCCCGGCCTCGCAAGGCAACTTCCTTAACGCTGCGAACTGCTCAGAAGCCATTGCCCTGGCTGGAGCGGCGATACGATACAGCGGAAAGATCTTCAACGAAGACCATTGCGCACCCGCACTCCTTTGGGACAAGGACAACATGAAGTTCACTAACATCGCCGACGCCAATCAGTATTTGACGCGCGAATATCGCCAAGGCTGGGAACTGACGGGCGCGTCGTAGACCACGGCGTAGGGGCGGCCTTTGTGGTCGCCCCTTCAGCTGTTCGCCCTCGCCCCCTTGGGGGAGAGGGTGGACCGCAGCCGGCGTCTTCATCAGTCCGTCAGCCGACGGGGCCGGGTGAGGGGGTGTCGAATCAAAACGGAGGCTTACATGACTGCAATCACACGAAGAGATTTTCTTAAGCAATCAGCGACGACCGCTGCTGTGGGCGGATTTCTGTGTGCTGGCGTCCGGGAAATGCGGGCCAATCCACTGGGCTTGCCGATCGGGAGCCAGACTTATCCCCACCGGCAGAGGATCAAGGACGGTGACTTTGCGGGACTGTGCAAGGATATGGCGGCGCTGGGAGTCGGCAGCCTGGAACTCTGCTCGCCGGGGTACGAGGAGTTTTCGAGCCTCGCGGACGCGAAGCAGACCAAGAAGGTGCTCGACGACCATGGGCTGATCTGTCGCAGCTCTCACTTTACGCTCGAGGAACTCCGAACCAAGCAACAGGAGGTGATTGCTTGGGCCAAGGATATTGGCATGACACAAATGGGCACGGCGAGCCTCGACGGTCCGGTGGAACAGGGCGTGACCACCATGGATGCCGTGAAGAAGGCGGCAGAGGAGTATAACAAGATCGGCGAGACGGCGGCCGCCGCCGGTATTCAGCAGTTCCTGCACGACGAGAGGTTCGAGATGTCCAAGGTCGATGGCCGCCTTACCTACGAAGTCCTGCTCGAGCTGCTCGATCCGAAACTGGTCAAGATGCAATTCCAGATGTCCGCCATGAGAGTCGTCGGCGACCCCGTGATGTACTTCACAAAGCATCCCGGGCGCTTCATCTCGATGCACTTACAGGGCGTTGACTTGAAGGCGCCGGCCGGCGCAGGCGGCATGCGCGCGCCCGGCGTGGCGGTCGGAAAAGACAGCCTCGATTGGCCCAAGATCTTCACCGCGGCCAAAACCGGCGGCGTGAAGAACTATTTCCTCGAGCAGAGCTGGGATCTCACGGTGCAAGGTGTCGCCTACTTGAAAACACTCAACGTCTAGTGCCCGGTCAATTTACGACCAGTTGAAGCGTGACGCTGTGAGTCAGAGTTGTTGAGTTGTATGTCGAGCTGCCCGTGACGGTCAGTGTGTAAGTGCCCGCCTCCTCCCGGCATCCGTGCCGACATCTTGTGCTCCCTTCGCTCCCCATCGACAGACTCGCTTGACCCGCCCTATACTGGGGCACCATGCGAATTCCGCATCTCCTGGGTTTAGGAGTTCGCCAGCAAGCTGCTGCTCCCTGGAGCGTCTGCAGCACCCAGACAGCGCTGCGCACCTGGAATAACGAGCTGGACGAGGGTCGAAGAAGGGGGAAGAATGCGAGGGTTAGGCGCACTCATGAACAGTTTCACCATTCTGATCGTATGCCTGTCGGTAGCGCTTTGTTCTTCTAAAGGCGCAAATGCTAAACAGACGGCTCAGTCCGTGGAGTCCCAAGCCGCATATTCAATCCCCGGTGACCGCTGGCTGGAAATCGATCTCTACTGGTTCGAGCAAAAGGACATCACCGGATCGGTGAAGGCTTTCTGGGATCGCTTCCAGCCGTTATTTGCGGGCGTTCAAGGGTACCGCGGTGTCATCCTTAATGTGGGCTGGACGGTCGGCTGTGTGATGGAGTGGTCCGGCGATCTCAGCCAGAGGATCAGCCTACCCCAGGGATCGGGGCAGCAGCGCTGGGTTGAGATGCGCGGTCCGTTGCGGGGCACAACCGCAGAGCGCAAACGCGAGGCCCAAGCGCGGTTTGCGAAACCGCTTCTGGTTCCGCACCGTGGCTACGATCCATGGACCTACGGTGACTTGAAGAAAGTGGCTGCCACGCTGCGCGAAGAAGCGGCCAGTCGCGGCGTCCCCGCTTTCAAAGTGGGAATGCTGAACTATGCCTGGACGCATGCTTACGGGGAAGAGGCGGCCTGGGTGCGGCGTCACAGGGAGGCGTTTACCCGCTTTCGACCTGAGTCGTCGGGCGGGTCTGACTTCTCTCCCTACTTCGACCCAAATGCCACGCTCCATTCTGATCCTGCAAAATTAGGCGGACTGCCGAAAGGGATACGCGAGGGCATGCCGGTCCATGAGGCGTATGCGGCGCAATGGGGAAGCCTGTCGAAGACCGTGGGGCTCGACGCCCTCATGCTGCGCGATTCCTTCGGCATGCCGGTGCCCTACCGGCGCGGAGGGCCGTGGGGACCTGTTGCTCCCTCGTCCGAAGTGATTCGCCAAGCCACGGCCGGCGTTGCCGCTCTGGTGCGCGAACTCAAGACGGCGAACCGCCAGGCTCTCATCATGATGTACTCGAATGCGGCGAGCGCCGTCGCGGATTGGCGCGCCAACGGCCTCGATCTTGAGGCGGTTGCCAAAGAAGGTTACCTCGATGTCTTTGTCGATCAGACCTGGGCCGGCGCCTGGAACGAGGTGGGCCTGCGTGAGACCGATTTCTGGAACAACCCCCTCTTGGGCTGGACCTATCAGCTTGGCTACACACTTCTCCACGCAGCCATGCTGGCGGACACCAAGGTCCGCCATTATCCCCTCGTCGAAACGTTTGACGCCTGGGAAGACTGGGATGTGATCCACACGGCGCCGCAGCGCCTGCGCTGGGGCATCTGGGCGTATTCCCACGCCGCGGTGAAGACCCCGCGGGGATTGAAGTTGCCTGCCGGGTCGTACATTTCCTGGGCGAACCAGGGCAAGCGATTGCTGGACAGCGATGATGTGAACTTTCTGGCCGGCAACCTGAACGCTACCATTGCGGACGCCCGCCAGATGCAGGAAGTCTTCGGCCCTACACTTGTCTATTCGCGGGAATCCATCGAGTGGCAGGTCGAGCACGCCACTCCTCAACACGACATCAAGGAATGGATCGATGAGCAGGTAGCCTCGGTGATGAAATGGCCTGTGCCCATCCTTTCGGTGACCCGCGTCGAATGGCTGCCGCAAGTGAGGTCCGACCTATTTATTCTCCAAACTCCCTCGCGCCTGGCGCCCGCGAACACAACTTACATCGCCAAACTGATCAACACCGGACACCCCGTCGCGATCTTCGGCTCCCCTGCCGGCGGCGTTGATCCTGAACTCGCACGGCTGGGCGGCCTCATGTCGATGACGGCCCTGGCCGGGAATCTGGCCATTCCCGCGCAGACGGGAATCCATTTGGCGAAGCTGACGGACGCCACTCAGTCGCTGGCGCAGCACGTCCCGGCGAGCTTTCGAGCGTGTTACTGGATCGAGAAAAATAAGGCTGCCCCGGACACGCGTGTGGTTTATGAGGTCGACGGCAACCCGGTCCTGACTCTGAATACTGCGGAGGGAAGGCGCGTGGTCATGTGGGATCCTGCGGACGTCACGTTCAAGGAGAAGGCTTCCCTGGCGGAGGACTGGGGCGGCAGCGGCGCCGCCTACGCGGTTGCGGCAGGGGCGCTCAATTCCCTGCTCGCCGGAACGCGCGCCGTGCACGCTGAGCAGATCGATCTCGACCAGACCCTGAATGTCACGGCTTGGCAAGGGTCTGACGGTGTAGTACGAATCCTGGCCGGAAATCTTGAAGAAGGCCTGCGCGACGACGCCGACATGACTCGCCATGCCGTTCTCGTTCTGCCCCAGGGGTGGCAAGCTGGAAAGTGGACCGACGCCTGGAGCCATGCGACTTTCGAGGTCAATCACAATCACTTGAGAATTGACCTGGAGCAAGCCGCTTCGGCCCTGCTGCAATCGACAAGGTAGGGTAGACCTGCCCTGAAATGCGCTGTCATTCCGAGTGAAGCGAGGAATCTCGCTCTGGTCTTTTTGGTTCGGTCCGCCCGAAGCAGTGCAAGATTCCTCGCTTCGCTCGGAATGACATTTCATGGTTTCTGGGTGTCCGTGAGCAGACGGACATGAGCGACTGCGCTGAAAATGACTCCCCTCCTCAGCGGGAGGAGGGGCCGGGGGTGGTGGGTAGTTGGCCCGCCGCCAGGCAACCACCCCTGACCCCTCCTTACCAAGGAGGGGAATCATTTTCATGGGTTCCGGGCGGGCATGCGCCAGGGGGCATTAGAGGGTAAAAGTGACTTATTGTCCTTGACAGCCGCGCTTCTCCGGCGGTCTAATTTAATGAGCCGCGTCGCTTTGCTTCTGGCTGGCCGGAGGCGGTGGGTCGTTCGGAATTGCTGATCCGCAAACCACAATGACGACCGTCTTTGGGCTCGACGACGGACTGGCGGGAGAAACAACGATCTCGGTTGGAGGAAAACTGTATGGCTAACTACTCCCGGCGTGATTTCCTGAAGACCGGTCTTGCCGCGGCGGCGTATGCCGGCGTGGGCAGCTTTCCGCTGCTGGCGGCGCGCGAAACAGCCACGGATTGGGTAACGCTGGGCAAATCCGACGTCAAGGTGACGCGCTTGGCGCTTGGCACAGGCAGTATGAGCGGACAGGTACAGCGCGGATTGGGGCAGGACCAGTTCACGCGGCTGGTCCGCTACGCCTATGACCATGGCATTCGCTTTTTTGAGACTGCCGAGGGTTATCACGAGATGCACCGCATGCTGGGCGTGGCGCTCGAGGGCATCCCGCGCGACAGCTATCGGCTGATGTCGAAGGTGACGACGCGGGAAGGCGTGGACCCGATGCAGAAGATCGACGAGTTGCGCAAACTCGCCCGCACCGAATACTTCGACGTGATGCTGCTCCATTGGCAGCACGAGGCTACTTGGCCGCAAGACAGCATGCGGTGGCAAGACGGCATCATGGAGGCTGCGGCGAATCATGCGGTGGTGGCGCACGGCGCCTCGGTGCACGGCCTCCCGGCCTTGCGCCAGGTTCCGGGGAACGAGTGGCTCCAGGTCGCGATGATCCGGATGAACCATAAAGGCGTGAGAATGGACGCGGAGGACTACAACACCGAAGGCTTGGGAAATGTAAGCGAGGTCGTCGCGCATGTGAAACAGGCCCGCAAAGCCAATATGGGCGTGATCAGCATGAAGCTTGTGGGCGAGGGCGCCTTTACCACCCGCGAGGACCGCCGGGCGGCGATGCGGTATGCGTTTCGGGTCGCCGGCGTCGATAGCGTGACGGTCGGCTACAAGAACACCGCGGAGATCGACGAAGCCATCGAGAATTTGAATCTGGCCCTGGCTTAATCCCCCGCCAATCCGTCAGAAGAGATTGTGAACGCCGCTGTGTGGGACAAAGGATGTAACTCCCTCCCCCGGAGTCCGCGTGATATCTCTGCCTGGGCCGTCATTCCGAGCCCTTCGCTGTCATCCTGAGCGTAGCGAAGAGCCTGTCCTGAACGAAGTAAAGGAATCTCGCTCTGGGCGCTCAGGGTAAACTCCGCGAGGAGTCTCGCTCTGGATGCTCTCAAGGCAGTGCGAGATTCCTCGTCGCCCGCGGCTCCTCGGAATGACAGACTAATCCACGCTTTCACAGAGGCCGCCCCGGAGAGAAGTGGTTGCGCTCCGGCCCTTTCACCAACCGGAGCGTGACGGGTGAGGGGTTTTGTGGCCGATTCGACGTCCTCTCTGGTGCCGAATGCCGCCCCTGCAAAGCAATTTGCTTCCGCAGACTTCTCACGCCATATTACCCGGTTCCTTCCCATCGCATTTCCGATTCGCTCTTTTTGGGTTGACATCTGACCCAAAGTATGGATACTTGGGTTATATGTTTACCCAAGGGCGGGGAGGCCTGGTCCATGCACTGGCGAAAGCGTAAGCAGAGTGACTTTGACGCGGAAATCTCGGCCCACGTGGAACTCGAAACGGAGCGGCTGAGGGAGCAGGGGCTCGGTGAAGAAGAAGCGCGCGCCACAGCGCGGCGTGCCTTCGGCAACGTCACCCAAGCGCAGGAGCTCTTCTACGAATCGAGCCGCTGGCTCTGGTGGGACCTCTTCGTGCAAGACCTCCGCTTCGGCCTGCGCACGCTGCGCAAGAACCCTGGCTTTACTGCCATTGCGGTGCTCACGCTGGCCCTGGGAATCGGGGCCAATACCGCGATCTTCAGCCTGCTGAATGCCGTGCTGCTGCGGCCGTTGCCGGTCGAGAAGCCGGGAGAACTGGTGCTGCTGGGTAAAGGGAGAGCCGGCGGAAGCACCGATGGCTTCGCCGAAACCGAACTCTATTCGTATCCCTTCTACCGCCAGGTGCTGCAGAAGAATCAGGTGTTCCATGAAGTGAGCGCCATCCTGAGTCTGCCATTAGGGATGCATGGCCTGGTGGCGGGAAGGACCGAACTGGAACTACTGCATGTCCAGTTGGTCTCGGGAACGTATTTCCGCATGCTCGGCGTGAAGCCTTGGCTGGGACGCTCGTTGACGGAGGCTGAGGAGGAGCCTGCCGGCAGTCACCCGGTGGCCGTGGTTAGCTACTCCTGGTGTGATCAGCGGTTTGCCCGCGACCCGGCGATCGTCGGCAAGACGGTGACCTTTGGGTCTACGGTTTACACCATCGTCGGCGTCACCCCTCCGGGTTTCTTCGGAACTGCCGTCGGCCAATCGCCCGACGTATGGATTCCCCTCTCGATGGAAAAACAGATATCCCCTGGCTGGAACGGCCTGGACGATAAAGGGTTCGCGTCACTTTACATCCTCGGCCGGCTGAAGAGAGGCGTCACGATCGGGCAGGCTCAAGCCCAGGTCAACCTCCTGGCTAATCAGATCTGGCGTGATTACGCCGGTGCGACCCTTACTAAGCAGCAAGAGGATGACCTTCGGCACGCTCAGATCGTATTGACTTCGATAGAACACGGACTCCCGCACATTCGCTACGGCGCCGAAACGCCGCTAGAAATCTTGATGAGCGTCGTGGGACTGGTTTTGCTGATCGTCTGCGCCAACCTTGCCAACCTCCTGCTGGCCCGCGCCACGACGCGCGAGCGCGAGATCGCGGTGCGCATGTCGCTCGGAGCCGGCCGGGGACGGCTGGTCCGCCAACTGCTGACCGAGAGCCTGGTGCTCGCCCTGGCAGGCGCGACATTGGGAATCGTGTTTGCCTCATGGGCGGGCCGCGTGCTCGTCGCCATGATTCCGCACGGCCACGAACCCTTGCCGCTGAATGTGGCTCCGGACGCGCGCGTGTTGGGGTTTACTCTCCTCGTGTCGCTGGCCACGGCGCTTCTCTGCGGGCTTGCTCCGGCCCTGCGCGCCACCCGCATTGCGCTGGGATCGTCGTTGAAGGAAGCAAGAGGCTCAATTGCTTCGACCAGCCGCACAAGGTTGGCAAAGGCGTTGATCGTTTCGCAGGTGGCGCTCTCACTGGTGCTCTTGATCGGCGCCGGCCTGTTTCTTCGCACCCTGGTGAACCTCTCGGACGTCGACACGGGATTCAACAAAGAGAACGTCCTGCTGTTTGGGATCGATCCGCCGGCGGTCGGCTACAAAGAGGATGCGCGTTTGATAGGTATGTATCAGCAAATCGAGCAGCGAGTAAGCGCCCTTCCCGGAGTCCGCGCCGACAGCATTTCCTTCTTCACGTTCGACCAAGGCGAGTGGACCGATTCGGTTTCCGTAGTCGGGCGCACCCCGACCCGCGAAGACGATATGAGCGCCACCTATAACGTTGTCGGCCCCGCCTATTTCGCGACCATGGGAATTCCCCTCTTGCTCGGTCGCGCCTTTGGCCCGCGGGATACCGGCGCCTCGCCCAAAGTCGCCGTCATCGATGAAACCTTCGTCCGCTGGTATCTCCCCGGCGGTTCGCCGATTGGGAAACACTTCGGGCTCGGTGGCGATCCCAAACATAGCAACGACATCGAAGTGGTCGGAGTGGTGAAAGACGCGAAGTACCAGAATTTGGGCGAACGCCGCTTCCCGGCCGCGTATTTCCCCTACACCCAGAAAGTTCAATATCTGAACGATTTCGAGGTTCGTTATTCAGGAAACCCCGAGGTGACCATCTCAGAAGTCCGACAGGCCGTCTCCCAAATCGACCATAGCCTGCCGCTCGCTTATACGGGGACCATGGTCGAGCAGGTCGACCGTTCCTTGGCAGGTCAAAGTTTGATCGCGCGGCTTTCCACTTTCTTTGGCTTGCTCGCGGCTTTCTTGGCCTGCATCGGCATCTACGGACTCGCCGCGTACGCCGTGACGCGGCGGACGAATGAAATCGGCATCCGAATGGCCCTCGGAGCGGAAGCCTCCGGCGTGCTCTGGATGGTCATGCGTGAGAGTCTGACGTTGGCCGCGCTGGGCGTGGCGATCGGGATTCCCGTCTCACTCGCCGCGGCGCGCCTGATTGAAAGCGTGCTCTATGGTCTCAAGACGACTGACCCGGCCACCATTGCTTTGGCTGCGCTGGTGATGATTGCCGTCGCTGCACTGGCCGCATACCTGCCCGCACGTCGCGCGTCCAAGGTCGATCCGATGGTGGCGCTCAGGTATGAGTGAAACAATCCTAGTGGGTAGTGCGTTATTACAGAAGAGCGGGAAACAGTTAATGCTCTGTCATCCTGAGCGAAGCGAAGGATCTCTGTAGTTGGTTTCTTGCCTCGGCTGCCGGCGAACTGCAGAGATCCTTCGCTTCGCTCAGGATGACAAGCTAAACCTTGCCTGATTGAACTACTTGCGTAGCGCGACAGTGGTGCGAGGGGAGGTTCGACACGATGTTCCAGCGAAAACGAAAGCCCAGTGATTTCGCGGCGGAGATCAACGCGCATCTCGAACTCGAGGTGGAGCGGCTGAAGGAGCAGGGTCTGACGGAAGAAGCAGCCCGCGCCACAGCGCGGCGCTGGTTCGGCAACGTCACCCGGGCCGAGGAGCGCTTCTACGAATCGGGCCGCTGGCTCTGGTGGGATCACCTTACTCAAGACCTCCGCTTCGGCCTGCGTACTTTGGGCAAGAGTCCCAGTTTTACGGCCGTCGCGGTGCTGACGCTGGCGCTCGGCATTGGGGCCAATACTACGATATTCAGTTACGTTAATGCGCTGCTGTTGCGTCCGCCGTCCGTGGTGGCCGCACCGGAGAAATTGCGCGCACTGTGGAACCGCCTCCCCGATGGGCAATATCTTCAGTTCAGTTATCCCGATTACGTCTACTACCGCGATCACAGTCAAGTGTTCTCGGGGCTTGTCGCGTACAGCAGCGACCCGGAGCGTGTGAGCTGGAAAGCCGGCGGCGAGACCGAGTTGATCATGGGGCAGTTGGTTTCCGGGAATTTCTTCTCCGTTCTGGGGGTCAAGCCGATTCTCGGGCGCGCGTTTCTGCCGGAAGAAGATCAGGTTCCGCTGAGAAACCCCGTCGTCGTGCTCAATCACAAATTCTGGCAGCAACGCCTGGGATCTGACCTCAGGGTTATCGGGAGAACTCTCATCTTCAACGGGAACAGCTTCAGCGTAGTGGGAGTAGCGCCTGCCCATTTCGACGGCATTGAGGCGTTATCCGAACCGGATTTCTGGACTCCGATGATGATGCAACGCCAGATTTCGCCTGGCATGGACCTGCTGACTAATCGCACGGGTTACTGGCTTTTCGTAGCCGGACGTACAAAGCCGGGGATCACGCCGGAGCAGGCGCAGGCGGATCTGAGTGTGCTCGAGAAACAACTCGCGCAGGCCTTTCCCAAAAGCAACAAGGGATGGGATGCAGCGGTGATGCCGCTGAGCGGGCTGCCGCCGGAATTCAACGGAGTTGCTGCTCCGGTTACGGCGATCCTCATGGCGGTGGTGGGTTTGGTCCTGCTCATCGCCTGCGCCAATCTGGCTAACTTGCTGCTGGCCAGGGCCTCGCGCCGCACACGCGAGATGGCCATCCGCTCAGCTCTGGGAGCGGGCCGTGGCCGAATCATCCGGCAAATGCTGACGGAGAGCGCGATGCTCTCACTCGCCGCAGGCGTGGTGGCGGTGGGCCTTTCGGTCTTCTCGGGACCTCTTTTGCTCAGGCTCAAGCCGCCCATGCTCTCCTTCGTCAACATTCAACTTCCGCTGGATTGGCGGGTGCTGGTATTCACGCTGCTGGTGTCGCTGCTGGCCGGCTTCGCGTTCGGTGTAGCGCCTGCATTGCGCAGCTCGAAAGTGGATGTGGTATCGAGATTGAAGGAAGAGACCACCGGCGGCCCCGCCAGGAATCGCCTGCGCAACGTGTTAGTGACAGGGCAAGTCGCGGTCTGCACGATTCTGCTGATCGGCGCCGGCCTATGTTTGCGCAGTCTCGCCAGCGCAAGCTCTATCGATCCGGGATTTCGAGTCAGCAACCGCCTTGTGGTCACTCTCGATCTCGATATCCTCGGCTACTCTGAGAATCGTGGCCGGGAGTTTTACAACCAGGTGGTAGACAAAGTCGAAGGACTGCCGGGCGTTGCCTCCGCAAGCGTTGCGAACCATCTGCCGCTGGGATTCGCGAGAATGGCAACAGTGGTTGCGATCGATGGCTATCAGCCGCCTCCGGGCCTGCCTGGCATCCCCATTGATTATATGGGCGTCGGGCCGGGATTCTTCCACACCCTGGGCATCCCTCGCCTGAGTGGGCGCGACTTCAACCGGCAGGACAACCAGACTTCTCCCGGCGTCGTCATCATTAACGAGGCGATGGCACATCGCTACTGGCCGGGCCAGAACCCCGTCGGAAAGCAAATAACCCTGGCCTTTGGCAAGCGGTCGCCCCTGGAGATCGTGGGGGTGGTCGCCACGGGCAAATACCGCAGCTTGCAGGAAGAAAATCAGCCGTTCTTGTTCCGACCGTTCGCTCAGGTGTACGAGGCGCAGGCAGCCCTGGTGGTGCAAACCACAGGCGACCCGAAGCCCATGCTCGCCACCGTCGAGCGCGCAATTCAAGCGGTCGATCCGAACCTCCCGGTGCTGGACGCGGAGACTTTGGCACAGTATATGTCAATTCCGCTCTTTCTTCCGCGCTTCACCGGCGCGCTCCTGGGAGTTTTCGGCGTTCTGGCGCTTTTACTGGCGGCACTCGGTCTCGCGGGTGTGGTGGCTTACTACGTGGGGCTGCGCACGCGAGAGTTCGGCGTACACATGGCGCTCGGAGCTGAGCCCCGAGACGTGCTCGCACTGGTGGTGAAACAGGGCATGTGGCTGACTCTTGCGGGAGTCTTGATCGGACTCGTCGCAGCATTTGGTGTCAGCCGCGTACTTTCAGGCCTGCTCTTTGGCGTACGCCCCACGGATCCGATCACCTATATCGGTGTGGCGCTCGTCCTGATCACTACAATGCTGCTCGCTTGCTACCTGCCCGCCCGGCGGGCCACGAAAGTCGACCCTATGGTAGCATTGAGGTATGAATAAACTGCAGGCGACCGTTCGGATAGTGCTATGGGGGGCGTTTTGCGGAATTCTGCTCGCAGCATTCACACTCTCTGCAACCGCGCGTGATGTTATCCCGGCCCATGGCCTCTGGGTCTGGAAGAGCGCGTCGGTATTGGACGCGCCGGGAAGTGCGGAGCGGCTGGCGCAATTTTGCGAATCGGAGGGCATCAACGAAGTGTATGTTTCGGTTTCGCCGCTTCGCGACGCTTCCATGGAAAGCCGCCTCGTTCGCCTCGTTGCTCTTCTCCACCGCTCGAACATCCGAGTGGAAGCTCTGCTTTCAAGCGTCGACGCCGATGAAACCGGCAGTCACCGCGAAAAGCTCCTGGATCATGTTCAAGAAATCGTACGGTTTAATCAGCGTCACCCCACGCAGAAATTCGACGGAATTCATCTTGATATCGAACCGCAACAACGGCCGGAAAACAAAGGTCAGGGTAACCTGCGATTTCTTCCCGGCCTCGTGGATGCCTATCGCGCAGTGCGCGCCCGAGCGGAAGGCGCGCGCCTAACCGTCAACGCCGACATTCAGAACAAAGTTCTCAAGGGCGACCTTGCCGAGCGAAGGATGCTCTTATCGTCGCTGCCCAAGTTTACCCTGATGCTCTACGAGCTGAGCAGCCCCAACGACGGAGAGAGTGTGGAAACAAAAACTGAGAAACTCCGCGCCGCCAGCCAGAAGTTCCTTGCCATGGCCTACGACGGATTGGGTGATTCGAACCTCGCGAAAATGGTGATCGCGCTACGCACTCCCGATTACGGCGCACTTCTGCCCCGGATGCTCGAAACCTTGGACGACGCGAATCACTCGAACCCGCACTACCAGGGATGGGCGCGACATTCCTACAACGACTCTCTCGACGCAGCGCACTAGGATCCTCAAAAGGTGAGCGCCATGCTTTACAGGCCGTCACAAGCCGCCGATGTCCCCGCGATGGCCCACATCCGGGCTCACGAATGGGGAAACTTCGACTACTGGACGAACCGCATCTCCGGTTACCTCGAGGGTGAAAGCAATCCGCAACGCGCGCTGCCGCCTCGAACTTGTTACGTCGCAGTGGAGCAGAGTTCGGTGGTGGGGTTTGTGGCCGGCCACCTTACCCGGCGTTATGGCTGCGAGGGGGAGTTGGAGTGGATCAACGTCATTCCGGAACGACGCGGCGCAGGTGTCGCCTCTGAACTGCTTCGCCTGCTGGCAGGTTGGTTCGTTGAACAAAAGGCGTTTCGAGTGTGTGTGGATGTGGAGCCTTCGAACGCCGTGGCGCGAGCCTTTTACACACGTCACGGGGCCGAAACGCTGAACGAGCATTGGCTGGTGTGGAACAACATCAGCAACCTTGTGGCGATGCCGCAGCGGTGATCTGCGCCGCGCAAGTTCGCGCTGTAAGGGCGGCCCTTATGGCCTCCCACCGGGCAACCACAAGGGTTGCCCCTACGAGATACCTACCGCAGCGCGTTGACAAGGTCACCGCTCAGTGCCGACGGGCACCAATACTTTTCAATATACTCGATGACCATTTCGGTTCCTTCCGCGTGCGAGACGTAGGGGCGGGAGGCGGGATTGTACATGGCATCGGTGAGGTCGCGGACCAGCACGCACGAGATCCCCCAATTGGTCATCTGCTTGATGGCAAAGGTGCGATTCAGAATGCACATGTTAGCATGCACGCCCATGACGAAAAGATTCTTGATGCCCTTCTGTTCGAGGAGGCTGTAAATCTCCTCGCCGTTATCCGAGATTACATCATTTGCCTTAATGGATAACAGTGGGTTCTCGCGCGTCCAGGCTGTATGTTCCGTGTCGCCGGGAGTGTCGCAACCCCCGTCGGAATCGTCGATGGGCAATGCCGGCGCCGTCAAGCCCAAGCTCGCGGGAGGAGTCACGTGGGTGAGGAGCTGCATCGAGCGGCGCTGAGGGTAATCTTTGTAGAACTCCATGGTGTCTGAAGGCGCATGAACGACCAGAATTCCGGCGGCCCGGCACGCTTCCAGAACCGGCTCCATTTTGTGCGCCAACTCGTTGACTCGCCGCGTCGCGCCGGCGCACCAATGGTTGTCCCACATGTCGCAAATGACGATCGCGGTCTCCCGCGTTGAGAACTCGCGCTCAACGCGAGCCGGTTCCCAGGCGCTGCTTCCCTTGAAAGGCTGCACCTGCGTCCGGAGCGGCAAGCGAAAGCTCACGCCTTGGGGCGAGGGATCGCCCGCCCCCCGCATGGAGCGGGGAAACAAGCATAACAGCGCAATCATCACCATGCATCCTTTGACGTCACTGCACCGTCTTCTGTGCAACTCAGAATTCCACATGGCGTCTCTCCTCCCGGGATTCCGGTTCGTGCGTCGACCCGGCCTGCAAAAATCAAGGCACTCGACGCGAACCTGAAGGCCGGTCGCCGCGCAGCGCTCGGAGTGACAGTGCTGTTGGTTATCCTACCCGTTGAGGGTGTGACTGGCAAGTGTGACAGTCACAGTATCATCCGGCGTCTTGGTGGTTCCGCCGTCAGACTGCGGGTGATATTCGATGGTCATCGTCTGTGCGCTCACAACGATGCGCAAGTAACCGTAATCGGTATCGTCGTAGCTCTCGAGCGTCAACGTACTGTCAACCTGATAAGGCGTACGATAATTCGAACTCATCTTGACCAGGGGCGCATGCCCTCCGCAGCCGGCTATCACGTAGGGGATCTGGTAATTATTCACGACCCGCGTGAAGCGCTGGTAATTGTGCACGTGGCCGGAAAGCACCGCATGCGGCCAGACCCCCGCCGCCGTGCACGCGCTGTCGATATCCTGGAGCATCAGCGGACTGCCGCCGTGCTCCGCCCCTCCCGTGAAGGGCGGGTGGTGCGTGGCAATGATCACAGCGCCCGTGAAGTTGTCGCTTTTCACGCGCTCCAGGGCTGTCGTCAGGAACGTGATCTGCCGCTGGTCGAGCGTCGGGTAGGTCCCGCTCTGGTCGGAAATGACGCCGGGGTCCTCCAGAACGTTCGTGTAAACGCCCAGAATTCGCACAAACGGCGCCTCGAATGTGTAGTACACACCCGGCTGGGTCATGGTGGTGCGCACTAGATTGCCAGCGTCCGGCGCAGGAACCGGCGCCGGCGTGCAGAAGTTCGCGAGGTAGGCAGCGAGGCTGGCCGCTGGATCGCCTGGGTACACAATGCCATCGTGGTTTCCGGGAATCCCGATAATCGGCGCCGGATACATCCGGTAGGGCTCGTAGAACTGGTCGAAATAGTAGGTTGCCTCGCCGAAGTAATAGACCAAATCCCCCAGATGATAAAAGAACGACGGTACGTCAGCGGAGTTCGTCTCGGTGAAGTCGGTGACCATCTTGTCCGCAACCAGAGACTGCGTGATCGGTCCTTCCGCACTGCCCGTGTCGCCCACCGCGTGAAAGACGATCTGGCCTGACTGTTGAATTGTCTGTGTAAGGCTTGCTCCTTGGCTTCCGTAAATGGTTGCCAGAGTCAGGATGGGCTCTGCCCCGGAAGTCGAGGGCTGCGGAACGGGCTGCACGCCTGCCACGTCCGGCTCATTCTGGTCGGTGACGGGATCTTTGAATCCCGCAGGATCAGGAGAAGGCGTAGGCTGCGCGAACACAGGTTGGCCACTCCCCGGCGCTGAAGTTGCCCTGCCGCCCGGACTGCTCCTGCCGGAGCCGCCTTCGCCGGTTTCCCTTGCACCCGCTCCGTGCTTGTGATGCGACGGGGGAACGATGTGTTTGGCCATTAGCCGCCTCCTCGAGCGACAGAAGCTCCCGCGCTTGATTGTGAAATTGTCGACCTATGCCCTGAAGCACGTATGATAACACATCCCAGCGGGCTCTTCCCCCGAACCCCGGCGTGAGAAAATGGGAAGGAATTGGAAGTGTGTCATCCTGAGCGAACACTTCATGATCCCTCGGCTCGCCACTTGTCATGAGAACGATTCCCCTCCTTGGTAAGGAGGGGTTAGGGGTGGTTGCCGTTCGCCGAGGGCACCACCCACCACCCCCATAGGCGTTAAAATAAGGATTACGCCTAAAGCCAGTCGGGGATGGTGCTGAGATGGCGTCGGCGCGGCGAATTTTGTAATCGGACGAGTTTTTCTTCATCTTGGATGAGCAGCCATG
>JBELAJ010000490.1:0-6250 GCA_049508935.1 Terriglobia bacterium
GCTCGGCGTCGGGCAGTGGAAACTTGGTTACAGAGAAACGGAGTGATCACCATCACTCAGAACAAAAAAGTGTTACCCATTTTCCCAGAAAAAACTGCTCATAATTAGGTTGCCCCCACAGGGGTTTTTGGGGGTTTGTGGTCTTCCTGAAATTTCCCGTAACTCTATGAAGGGTTTGGTTGCGGGGGCTGGATTTGAACCAGCGACCTTTGGGTTATGAGCCCAACGAGCTACCAGACTGCTCCACCCCGCGATACAAGCATATCCAAAAGCGCGGGAATTGGCAACAGGCATTTGCACCATGCATTTGCGCCTCGACATTTGTGCCACGGGCGCCTGCGCGGAGCAATGCGCGAGGTGTGCGCGGTCGCTTTCCATGTGCTAAGATTTTTGCTTTGGGAGACGCCGGCAAAGGCACTGGAGGGCGTGGTGGGCAAAGCAGCGGACCCTGCCGCAAGAACCTTCGCGGTCAACCGTCAGGCGCAACATCTATACCACTTGCTGGAAAAGTTCGAGAGTGGCGTGGAGCTGACGGGGACAGAAGTGAAATCGATTCGTGAGGGCAAGGTCAATCTGAAGGACAGTTACGCGGTGGTTAAGAACCACGAAGTGTGGTTGATCGATTGCCACATCAGTCCCTATGCTGCTGGCAGCCGGTTTAACCACGATCCGCTGCGGGACCGGCGACTGCTTTTGCACCGCCGCGAAATCGACAAGCTCACGGGGCGCACGCAGGAAAGGGGCTTCACGCTCGTCCCGACGCGCGTTTACCTGAAGAACAACCTGATCAAATGCGAAATTGCGCTGGCTAAAGGCAAGAATGTCTTCGATCACCGGGAAACTTCTCGACGCCGAACCATCGAAAGGGAAGTCCAGCAGGACATCCGCGAACATCAGAGGCGACATCGGTAAAGCAGGTGTCCGGTGCCAGCTTTCAGGTGTCAGGCCTGGGGCTAGTGACTGGGGACTAGGGGCTCGGTTTGCCTGCGCTTCGCGGACGCGGCCCTGAGCCGCGGTGATTTCAGATTCGAGATCTCAGATTTCGAACGCGCAAAGCAACTGCTGAGATGATTCCCTTTGCCCAGCATGGCGGGCGGACGGCGACTGACACGGACAACCAACCACCGAGGACGGACTATTGACACGGACGACCGGCCACTGATGACTCATTACTGACCACGAACGACGGACCACATACAAGCTACATCCGTTCGGGCACTTCAATCCCCATCAAATCCAAGGCTGACGTCAGCGTTTGATTCACAAGCTGGACCAGGTACAAGAGAAACTGCTGTCGCTGGGCATCGGGTTCGCTCAGGATGTGGAAGCGGTGGTAGAAGTTATTGAAGGCTTGAGCGAGACGGAAGGCGTATTTAGCGACTCCGGCGGGCTCCTGAGTGGCGACGGCCTGCTCGACCGTCATCTCGAGTTGCGCAGCCAGGAGAGTCAATTCCCAAAAGGCAAGCCCATCCTCGCCCGCGAAAGATCTCTCAAGCACCTCCGGCCCGACAGCCTGGTCGAGGCTTTGGGGTTGGAAGTCCGCGTGTGTTTCCTGGAATTTGTTGAAGATGTTCCTGGCGCGAACAACGCTGTATTGCAGATAGGGCCCGGTCTCACCTTCGAAAGCGAGCGCTTCCTTGAAATCGAAAGCGATAATCATGCGCCGCGAGAACTTGAGCAGGAAATAGCGTAAGGCGGCCACGGCGATCATGCGGGCGTAGGTGCGCTGCTCCTCGGGGTCTTGGGTCATTTGGCGAGAGCGGACTTCCTCGAGCGCCTTGGCAATCAGCGTGTCGATTAAATCGTCCGCCTTCACTCCCAGGCCTTTGCGGCCTGAGACCTCCACGTAAGGGCGCTCGCGATCTTCCTCACTCAACTCCAGGCCCAATTCTTCGGCGCAGCGCGGCGAGAGTCCCACGACTTCGTAGGCAAAGTGGTACAGGTTGTTGGCCTGCTGGTGATAACCCAGAGCGTGAAGCGCGGCTTTCACAAGGTTTTGTAAGTAGGACTGGCGAGTGTCAATCACCGCGTAGGCGCTCGAAGCGCGCCCGTGGGAGGGTATTTCACTTGATCCGTTGTCGGTGGGCAAGTGACCCCTCACCCGGCCCGCGACGGCTGATGAAGACGCCGTCGCGGTCCACCCTCTCCCCAGGGGAGAGGGCTGCTCGCGCTCGGACGAGGGAGAGGGCTCATCTCCCGAATTGAGGGCGGTTCGCCAGACCGGGTGGCCGTCCGGGTAGCGATGAAACAGCGTATATCCGAAGTCTTTTCCTAGTAGAGCAAACTTCCAGAGGTGATAGGCGATGTCCTTGCCCACGTACGTGACCGTGCCATTAGAGCGAACAATGATTTTGACGTCTTCCTCGCTGGCCTCGCCCTCGGGCTCGCTCGATTCGGAATCCGCCAGGCTCATGACCCAGCAGCCGGCGTTCTTGCCGGCATCCTCGAAGCGAATGGCGCCGCTCTTCTTCAGCAACTCGAAGGCGGATTTCCAAAAGTCGAGCCGCAGAATCTCGCTCTCCTGAACGAGGAGGTCGTATTGCACGTTGATGCGCAGCATGGTCTCCAGGTGTTGGCGCACGATGGCGGTGGAGACAAGGTCGGCCATGCGGGCCGGCTCGCCGTGGCCTTCTTCGATACCCTTCAGGGCTTGTGCCCGGAGGTCGAGCGCCTCAGGATTTGTTTGGTAATAGTGAAAAACTTTTGCGTAGAGGTCCCAACAGAAGTAGTCGAATCGCTGCTCAGGATTCCGGATGAGTCGCTCCACTTCCTCGAGGTTTTTCTTTTCGAGGTGGATGAAGCCGACCACCACGTCAGCTACCTGCACACCTGTGTTGTCGATGTAGTTCTGCACCTCGACTCTGTCTCCGCGGAACTTGAGCACGCGAACGAAAGTGTCGCCCAGAATCGCATTCCGCAGATGCCCGATGTGGGCCGCCTTGTTGGGGTTGATGCTGGTGTGCTCGACCAGGACTTTGCCCGCGTCGGAGGGCAGGGAAGCCTGCCCTGAAACGCGCCGGGCGAATAGTGCGGCAGCGGCTCGAGCGCGGTTAAAATGAAAGTTCAGATAACCGGCGCCGGCAGTGCTGACACGCTCGATACCTTCCAAAGGCAGGAAGCGTTCCGCGAGGCTCTGGGCGATTTTTCGCGGCGGCTGTCGCAGCTTTTTGGCAAGTTCGAAGCAGGCCGCCAGCGAGAGATCACCCATCTCGAGCGAAGGCGGGGAATCCAGCGCGGGCGGTTCCAACTCCAGATCAAACATCTCGCGAGCCAGTGCCACAAACCTCTGCTGAATCCTCCGCTGGATTTCCAGATACAAGTACGGCCTCCCTGAAAAGCTGCGAGTGGAATCCGGACAGCACGCTTAAGCCTGAATCGCGATTATAGCAGACTCCAGAGGAGTGAGGGTTGGCGGCGGGCAGAGTTATAGACTTGGTTACGCCTATAACAAGGCATTGCAGTGTCGGATAATATGTTATGATTTAACGGCTGGGACGCTTCCGCCGTTTGGCATGGTGGTCGAGCCCGAGTTCCTCTCTCTTTCGGCTCAAAGTGTTGCGGTGAATCCCCAAAGCCTCGGCGGTCTTTGACATGTTTCCGTTGTTTTTTTCGAGCAAGCGTTCGATAAAACGCTTCTCAAATTCGCTGATAGCCTCAGGGAACTGAATTCCGCTATCGATCATGCGGTTGATAAGGGCTTCTAGCTGGTCTTTCACGGCAGCGCTCCAGTGCGAATGTATTTGCTCTGTCTGCTTAATTCTTCATTGCTTTCTTGTCGTTCTGGCTGAGTGTTTCTTTGAGCCTCTCGAAACCCAGGCGAAACTGCGCTTTGAGATTGGTGGGCATGGCCAGGGAAATAAAGCGTGCTCCGGTGGTGACGTAAGGCGCCAGGGATGATTGCTGCACCGCTCCGGGCTTGATGGCGAAAGCCACCAGGACCAGGAGAAGCACGCAATCGACAATCACTCCACGGAGCAGGCCGAAAACCACGCCCAAAAACCGGTCGAACCATTCAATGCCGGCGGTCTTAATCAATTTTCGAGCCAGTAGCGAGACAAACGCGCCCACGATCAGGACTGCCAGGAACAGGGTCAAGAAACCCAACCCCAGTGCGACGTCGTGCGACTTAGTAAGATCCTCATACCAGAGGGCCGCTCTTGGGTATCCCAGCGAGGCTACCACGAGCGCGGCGACCAGCGCCGCCAGGGAGATCAATTCCCGGACGAAACCTTTCATGAGGGCGAAAATCACCGAGCCCACCACAATGGCGGCAAATGTCCAGTCGAGCCAGTTCCAAGCACCCATGAGCTTCAGCGCAATCCCGCCTCGGCGGGATGTTTCAGTTAGGAATCACGCCCAGTTAGAAGACTGTACGCCTGCCGGTACTTCTCACTCGTCTTTTCCACCACCTCAGGCGGAAGGGAAGGTGGGGGAGGTTGTTTATTCCAGTGCAGCGACTCGAGGTAATCGCGAACGAACTGTTTGTCGAACGAAGGTTGTGGCCGGCCGGGGAGATAATCTTGCTGGGGCCAGAAACGCGAGGAGTCCGGAGTAAGGACCTCGTCAATGAGGATGATCTCATTCCCGCTCCGCCCCCATTCAAACTTGGTGTCGGCAATAATGATGCCGCGTTCCGCTGCGTAGTCTCTGCCTTTGGAATAAAGCTCCAGGCTGAGATCGCGGAGCTCTTGCGCGGTCTCGAGGCCCACTGTCGCAGCGGCCTCGTCCCACGTAATGTTTTCATCATGGCCGGTGGTGGCCTTGGTGGCCGGCGTAAAGATCGGCTGTTCGAATTTTGAACCTTCCGAGAGACCCGCGGGCAATTCGATGCCGCAAACTCTTCCCGTAGCGCGATATTCTTTGAGGCCTGATCCTGCCAGGTATCCCCGCACCACGCATTCGATGGGGAAAGGCTCGGCCTTACGCACCAGCATGGAGCGGCCGTCCAGTTGATCGGCGAAGGGTTGAAGTTCCGCCGGGTAGTCGCTGAGCTTTGAACTCAGAAAGTGATTGGGAAAAGTCTTCCCGAACATTTCGAACCAGAAGCACGAAAGTTGCGTCAGCACCCAGCCCTTGCCCGGAATGCCTTCACTCATGACGACGTCAAAGGCCGAGAGGCGGTCTGTGGCAACGACCAGAAGCTGATCTGGCCCGGTTTCATAGACATCCCGGACTTTACCTCGGGAGAAAAGCTTCGCCCCGGGCAATCTGGTCATGGTGAGAACAGATCGAAGATTTGTTTGCATGTTGTTGGCTCAGAACATTCGTCATTCTAAAACATTGGCAGATGTTGTCAACGAAAAAAAAGAACGCGATGAAAACAAAGCAACTTCAAAGCGTGCCACTCGATGTTGCGTGGCGCTTCCGTCCGCATCAGATCAGAAGACCCTTCGCTGCGCTACGCCGAAAGTCACGTCACCTCCCGCTACCGTCTTCCACTAGGCAAGCTAGGAGAGTTGTGGTACACTCCTAGATAGACTAGGAGCCGAAGACGATGGGCAAAACTGCCGAGTTGCTTCCCGGAACGCTTGACTTGCTGATCCTCAAAGCTGTGTCGTTAAGGCCGCTGCACGGATATGGCGTGCTGCTGCGCATTCAGCAGATTTCGCACGACGCACTGAAGATTCCGCAAGGATCGCTCTATCCGGCGCTCTATCGCCTCGAACATCAGGGGCTGATCGCCGCCGAATGGGGTCAGAGCGACAACAACCGCCGGGCGAAATACTACACGTTAACCGCCGCGGGGCGGGCGCGCCTGCGCGAGGAGACTGCGGGTTGGAACCGCCTGGCTTCGGCGATTGCCGCTGCCTTGAATACGAAACCGGAGGAGGTCTGACATGCTGGCCCGCCTGCGATCTCTTTACCGTGCGCTTACGTCGCGACGCGATTTCGAAGCCGGAATGACGGAGGAACTGCGCTGCCACATCCGGCAATACGCGGAGGACCTGGTTCGCTCCGGCGTCGTTCCGGAAGAAGCGCGGCGGCGGGCGCGCCTGGAATTCGGCGCGATCGAAGCGGTCAAGGAAGAGTGCCGCGGAGCGCGCGGCCTCCTCTTGCCGTCTGAGCTCGGCAGGCAGTGTCGCTACGCCACCCGGTTGCTGAGGAAGACGCCGGCATTCGCAGTGACCGCCCTTCTGACCGTGGCGCTTTGTCTGGGGGCCAACCTGACGATCCTGGCCGTGATCGACTCGATCCTCCTTCGTCCTCTGCCATTTCCTGAGGCCCAACGGCTGGTTACGCTATTCAATAC
>JBELAJ010000491.1:0-6219 GCA_049508935.1 Terriglobia bacterium
TCCTGCAAGAAGAGCGCGTTGCTGCCCTATTACCAGGTAGCCAAGGAGGTTCTGGGCGCCCGGCCTATTCCCGGCGATGGTGACCCCCGCCGCCATATCACACGCACGGAGCTGTTCCAGGGTGTGGCGCGTAAAATGGCTCGAAACTCCGACTTGGTGGACATCAATGTCTTCTTCGGTAACGACTTCAAAAATCCGCTCCCGATCGGCCACCAGGAAAAGAATCGCTATGGCGCCACTCAGACTTCCTGTGTCTACTGCGCCGAGTGCATCGTGGGTTGTAACTATCATGCCAAGAATACGCTCGACCTGAATTACCTCTTTGCGGCGAAGCACCAACACCAGGCAGAGATTTGGACTGAGCACTTGGCCCAGAAGATCGTTCCTGTGGATAGTAGCGACCATGACGATGCGAATGCCGACGGCTCCTACGGCTATCGCGTCTACTATCAGGACCTGGTCAAAGGCGTCCCAGGGTCAGTTCTCGCGAAGCGTGTGGTGGTCTCGGCAGGAACTTTGGGCTCGACGGAACTGCTGCTGCGTTGCAAGGAGTATTTCCGTACCCTGCCGCGCATCAGCGATAAGCTGGGGTATTATTTTTCGGGCAATGGGGATTTCGGTAGCTTCGTCCTCGGCGGCAAAGCGCCTGCTGACCCCAACTACGGCCCCACGATTACTCAGCGGATCGACTGCAATCTCTTCCAGAATTTCACACCCGAACACGCCTTCATCATCGAAGACGCCGGTTATCCGGGTTTCCTCGCATGGTTCGTCGAAGGGATCAAGCCCGGGTGGTTCCGCCTACCTGCCATCAAGCGATTCCTGGCGCATCTTTGGACGCAGCTCAAGTCTGGAAAATCACCGGGCGTGATTGGCTGGGCCTTTGCGGATTTGCTGAGCGGAGATATTTCGTACCGCACCAGCATGCTTCTCTGCATGGGTGTAGATAAAGCGGATGGGATTATGAAGCTGGGAAGGGATCACAGCCTGACTCTGGAATGGCCCTACTGCAATTCGATGTCTCTGTACCAGGGCATTTTGAAGGCTGGGGAAGAATTCCGCCGGGCGGCGGAGGCGAGGGCCTTCATTCCCTTGCCAACTTGGGATTGGCCACGGCGCCACAACACTAGCGTCCATCCGCTGGGCGGGTGCGTCCTGGCCGACGATCCCTCGGAGGGAGTTGTCAACGCCGACCCAGGCGCGTTTGGCCAGGTGTTCAACTACCGGGGGCTCTACGTCGCCGACGGCTCGCTCGTACCCACTGCCATCGGCCCCAACCCCACCGCTACCATTTCTGCGCTCTCTGAAAGAGTGGCCGAGTCGATTACTGGGATTCATCCTGATGCCGGCTTGGGCGTGACCCCAACACGCCGCTCGTGACCACGGTTGGGATATGCGTCAGTGCATTGGCTGACTTGCGCGCGGGACGGTGGCGCTTCATTGTCCACCCAACTACCGGAGACTGCACTGCGAGCGGTCTCTACAAAACACCGTAATAGAAGAGTCTGCGGTACCGCGACCCTTCGGAAAATGCTCATCCGAGCGCAAACGAGTGGAAGGAGGCACGCTTGGCAGACGAAAGACTGCCACGAATCTTGAGTCCAAACTTGGGCTGTCCACAGATCGTTTCCACGGACGCCTTCAAGAGCTCCGGCACTGATATTGTTCTGGCAGGCTGCCGGGGTGAGAGCGACTGGACAGGCTTTTATCTTCAGGCGGTCCCCTCCTATGCGCTCGAAGGTCGTGAATTCACTCTTGTCCTTTACGACCAGGTCGAGCTCGATAGCGATGAGCTCCCTCATCGCTTCGACGATGTCTCCGAGAGCCGCTATTTGATCAGCACCACGCTTCGTTCCTCCATCTTCAATGGGAAGGCTCAATTCTGGCGTCTCCGAATCCGCCCTCAGCATGAGCTCGGCGACACACACATGCGTTCGGTGCAAGGCTCGGCGCGGCCCACACTGTACGACTTGATTTTGTACAGGGGCGATCATGCGATTCATCGAGTGCCGCACGCACTCTGTCTCCGCCCCCCCGCGCCGGAAGTACGTTTCATTCACCTAACGGATCTCCACGTCGCGGAGCGGAACGACCTGATTGCTCAGGAGGCCAACTCCACCCTGGTCCCGAAGCTTGGGGACGCCCCACTTACATTCCTCAATTTCAACGACCGCCTCCGGGAATTCATCCTCCATGCGAATGCTCTCGCCGACGCGGGCGAGCTCGACTTTGTGCTGGCCCTGGGTGACTTGATTGACTTCGTTAACCTTGGCTTCGGAAAGAGCGAGCCAGGCGACAACAACTGGCGGGTCCTGCAAAAGATTCTCACCGGCACCGGCGACGAAAGCATCCGAGGGAACCAAGGCCTGCGTGTGCCTGTCTTTACCTCCACTGGAAACCATGACTGGAGGACCTATCCCTATCCGCCGGAGTTCTTCTCGACGATTTTCGATATGGGGAAGAAAGATTTGGAGAAATTCGATTACCTTTACTCCGACACCGATGAGACCGCGGGCGCAAAAATTTCCGAGGTCCATTCCAAATTGGTTGCAGAAGGTTCGCCCCTACTGGTGCGGAGTTGGTGGGGGCTCGCGGTGGGCTCCCTCCTGAGATGGACTCAGATCGGCCGGGACCGGTTCTGGACTCGTGCTTTGGCTCTGGCCGGCAAAGTCCTCCCGTATTTTCGCTGGGTTGTTGGAGTTTTGGGGGTGGGTGGGATTGTGGTGTGGCGACAATGGGCGAGGAGCATATTTCAGCACTTTTTCCCTGGTGGTCTCACAATTCAAGTCGTGGGAGCAGCCATCGGACTGGTGATCCTCCTTCTCTTCATTGTGGAGTTGCTGCGGTTTCTCATCGAAGACTGGGTTCGCGACACGCTGCGAGAAAAGATCACAGAACTCATTGGTATTGAAAGCGACGTGGGCGGGCTCTATGACTACTTTCTCAAATTCAACCCCTACTTTAACTATTCATTCCGCTTGGCGAATTGCTATTTCTTGATTCTTGACACCAGCCACGATGCCTTGACCGCTCAGAGCTTCTGGGACAACGGCGGCAAGAAGCTGCGGCATTTGAAAGTCCGTGACAATATCCTCGGTAATTCGCCGGAGTCCATGGCGTTTTACCCAACCAACGAGTACTACCCTTACAGCCAGATCAACTGGCTTGAAGTGGTACTGGACTGCATCCGGCGGACGCATCAACAGCTTCCCGAAACCGACCGGCACTGCCGCGTTATCGTTGGGCTGCATGCCCCACCTGCAAACTTGTCCCCCGATGACCGAAAGAGGGCGGACAATCAACAGCACCCCCAGGGAAGCTCTGTCCTGCTGCGACGGGGTTGGCCGGACGGCTTCGATGTCCATTACGGAACCGTGAACCACTACGTCAGCGAGTTCTTTTACCTTTGTCTGGGATTCCGGGAATCGTCCTTCGAAGCCCCTACCGGACCAGGCATCGATATCGTGCTATCCGGACACGTCCACTGGAACATCGACTTTCAATTGCGGCGACCGGCAGAAGCACCTGGTGAGCTGGGTTGGCATCCTCTCGTCTATTACGGAGATTTTAGCGCGCAGGTTGAGCAGCACCAAGGTAAGCCGAATTGCTGGTGGGGTCCCCTCATCCTTCAGACCGCGGCCTGTGGCCCACCCAGTGAAATGGATGGTCAGAATCCCTACTTCCGCCACATCACGGTCGATCAGAGTCTGGGCATCCGCACGCTTCAATCCCGGCATTTGTAGAGGGATCTAGCTCTTCACTGATCCATCAATTGGTCTGCCGCCGACGTGGACAAACAAGTGAATCGTGCGTCTTCGGCAGCCTTGCGTAAATTAAGGATCGAAGCCGGTGGTGGCTCAGTGTTAGCGCTATGCCTGCAAGAGCTCCCGGACACGGGAGAAACGAGCAGTTCTTGCGCGCCGGCCGGACATTCGCCAAGCGGAGCACGAATTGATCGCAGCCAACGCCGAGACCGGCGCCGCCAAAGCTGCGTTCTTCCCGCAGATCGCGCTTACCAGTTCTGCCGGTGGAGCCACCGGGCCCAGCCCCGGCCTCGCCGGGTTGTTGGGTTCTACCATCTGGTCATACGGCGCCCAGTTGATCCAGCCGGTTGTCTTCACCGGAGCTCTGCGTTCCGGCTTGCGCCTCGCACAGTTGCAGCAGCAATCGGCTTTGATTAACTACAAGCAAACCGTGCAGCGCGCCTTCGGCGAGGTGTCCGATGCCTTGGTGGGGTACCAACAATCGCATGAAGTCCGCGTTCAGCAAGAGACAGTGGCAAAGAACCTTCGGGAAGCAGTCCGCCTGTCACTGGTGAGATACCGAGGCGGCATAACCAGTTACTTCGAGGTTTTGGACGGGCAGCGTGGCCTTTTTGCTGCCGAACTCTCATTAGCGCAGGCGCGCGGCGCGGAATACCAAAGCTTCATTCGGCTCTACAAATCGCTCGGGGGGGGCTGGCAACAGTAAAAGCTCGTGAATCGAATGAAAAGTGGGGTCAACATGTGCGTGAATCCGTGTGGAGTGAAAGAACCGGCAGATGCGGTTGTGCCTGCAGGCAGGCCGATGATTCCTGCCGTAGCTTGTTTTCGCCTCCTGCGCAAGGGTGCACGAATCATTTCGGGGATCGCTGGAGCGGCTCTCGTGACTCTCCTGATCGTCAATTGGGAGTTGGTCCCGATTTTCTGCCCGAAGACCGGCGAGGCATGGATGAATGCTCCCATCACTGCCGTCCGTGCGCCGTCGGAAGGCGACCTTCGTAGCGGTCGCCAACTCGGAGAAGCCGTAGAGAAGGGCGGAATCCTGGCGACGCGGGGAAATACGTATCTTGACAGGACTCCCGAATGGCGCTTGGAAACCGATTTGGAGAATCTCCACGCGGAACTGCAGCGCGAAACGGAGGAGGTGGCGCTGCTCAAACGCCTCGGGGACACCTATCAGCAGGAGATCGAAAAATATCGCAGCGCTTTAATGCAGGAACTCTCCATCTCGTATCACCAACTTGACGGCAAGGTGGAAGAACTCACAACGGCGAGCCAGCAGTCGAATCGATTAGTGAGCCTCTATCGTACCCTTTTCGAAAACGAGGCTGTTTCCAAGGATACCTACCTGCAAGCTGTCGAAACTGCAGAGATGGTGCGCAGCCGCCTGGCCCACAAACATCTGATTCCGGGCAGCGCAAATTGCGCAAACCGACCCCAAAGCATCAAACACTTAAGGCGATCCGAAGGGCAGGGTTTTTGGGCAAGTGAGTCACAGCAGGCATACACACCTGTGTCAGCCAAATGTGCGGGCCGTTGCCGATGACCTGGCCCGTTTTGCGCGCCATAATATGGAGGGGCACATTCTATGTGGTGGAGAACATCTGCACTGGGCGGGGTGGGCCGCTGGGAATAAGGTAAGCTGAAGGGGGTAATCGCCACCTGCCCATGGGACGCTCCGAATTTCAGGGTCATAACCGGGGCAGTGACCCGCCCGCCCGGACGGGCGTGCGTAGTTTCGGTCAAGGTCGAAGCAGGCGACGTGCTTGTCGAACTGGAGTACCATGGATGGAGAAATGAACCAATCGGAGGGCGAACGCCCTGGAGCCAAGGAACAGAACTCGATCGAAACTGTTCTGGCCTACCATCGTCGCACTAAGCATCACTTGCACCGCTTCGCCGCGTCGCCGGGATATCTGGACTGGGCCACTCAGCCTGATCCCTTTCGCACCTACATTGGCGCAGAAAGGGTCGAACTTCCTCTTCTAGCTGACCGGCTGGACGCGGCCTATGCCAGGCTCTATTTTCCCGGCGCCGTCCCTCCCATGCCGCTGGAGCGGAACAGCGTTGCGATGCTGTTTGAGCTGGCCCTGGGACTGTCGGCCTGGAAGCAGTATGAAAGTAGTCGCTGGGCCTTGCGGTGCAACCCGTCCAGCGGCAACCTTCACCCCACGGAAGGCTATGCAATCCTTCCGAAGATGCCGGGCCTGAACGCCGGCGTCTATCACTACGTCAGCCGGGACCACTGCCTGGAGCGTCGTTACGTTCTGGAAGGTCGAGCGGCGCAGCAGCTCGCCGGGTCGTTCCCGCCAGCTTCGTTTCTCGTGGGCCTGTCGTCGATTCATTGGCGCGAGGCCTGGAAGTACGGCGAGCGCGCCTTTCGCTATTGCCAGCACGATGTCGGCCATGCCATTGCTACCGTGCGATATGCGGCCGCCGCGCTGGGTTGGTCGGCCCG
>JBELAJ010000492.1:0-6218 GCA_049508935.1 Terriglobia bacterium
CTTGTTGATGACGCGGCACGCGCAAAGTACTTTTCGATCTACCGCTGCAATTTGGCAGACGCTGTGGCTACAGACTTCCATGTCAAAACCTGTCTCGTTTGGAAACCACGCGTCCTGTCCTACTTGTATGTCGCCAAAATCCCGTATGACAGGAAATTCAAAGAACTAACGCGGGCGCCGGGATGGACCCATATGCTATAAATCCCAACCCATGATTCCATTCTTCCTTACGTTCTTCCCCTGGCTCAGCGCCTTCTTGCGTTCCCGCTACAGCCTCAGCCTTGAGATCCTGGCGCTTCGCCAGCAGCTCTCCGTACTCAAGCGAAAGCATCCTCGCCCTCGGCTGCGCATCCAAGATCGGCTCTTTTGGATATTTCTCCGCCGGCTCTGGCCTGCTTGGGCCAGCGTCCTGGTGATCGTCAAACCCCAGACCGTTGTCGCCTGGCATCGGGCCGGCTTTCGACTGTTCTGGCGCCTTCGCTCGCGGGCAAAGCGGCCGGGCAGGCCAAAGATCGATGCCGGCCTTCAAGTTCTCATTCAACGCATGGCGGAGGAGAATCCAATACCGCTACGCGATTCTGGATGGGGACGGCAAGTTTGGCGAAGGGGTGACCGATTTTCTGATCGACTCCGGCATGAAACCCAGACGCATAAGCCCTGCAAGCCCCTGGCAGAATGGAGTCGCCGAACGCTGGATTGGTAGCTGTCGCCGAGAGCTACTCGATCACGTCATCGTCTTCAATGAGGCTCATTTGCGTGGTCTGCTCCGGGATTACATCTCTTATTATCACGCGGATCGAATCCACGACTCTCTTGAAAAAGACGCACCGGCGATGCGACCGGTTTCCTCCAAGCCGAGCCAGTCTGCCCGGTTGGTTTCATTCCCGCGCATCGGCGGTTTGCATCATCGATACGATTGGCAGAAGGCTGCCTGAAGAGGTCTTGCCGTTGAGGCAGAACCTATCGCGTTTCGCGCGAATCAGTGTCTGATGCTGCTGCGGACGCCCAAAGTTGCTCCCTTCACGACAAGTCTCCCGGGCCTTCCGGCGCTTCAACACCACGGCAATTTCTCGACTGCCGCCAGACAAAATCGGGCAATAAACTTTTGGCGACGGACACGGGTAACCTGCGTCTTAGTCATCGGTGACAGGACTGGGCACACCTGCGTCAACGTAGCGCAGCACCGTATGGCTCTTCACGGAGTTAAACCATTTTTCTCTTAACGCCTTGCCCTCCCCGGACATTAGCCACTGCCGGAATTGATCGGCGTGCTGCTGGTCCGGCCAGAAGGCCTCGTTCAAGTATTTCGGCCGACGCTCCTGCTTGCCGTGCTCGTAATCGCCTTGAATGCCGTCAATAAACACCCACGTCTTGCGCTGGAGGCATCCAAACCGCTTCGTTACCTCGTCCAGGCAGGCGTCCAACCACTCAATGAAAGATGCCTCCTGCACCTTAGGCTTGACGTCGAATGCATGGATTACTCGGAGCATGGTGCACCACCTTTTTTTGTGAGCCCAACAGATGTTAGCGCCGTGACTCCAGAATTTCAACACCATAGAGATCTCAATCGTCAGTTCCCAGTTCGCAGATGCCTTGTCTGTCAACGGTGATTTCTCGTTCTCAATATGGCTGCTATTCTCTGAACTACAGCAGACAACTGAACACTGAGAACCGAAAATTGCAAAGTCCGACTTTATTTGTTGCGGCAGTTGCGCTAATCTGCGAGAGAGAGGGCCACGAAAGCATCAAAAAATTATTGGAGGGCTGTCCATGACGGATATCGACGTACCCATGACTCATGCCGAGTTTGGCGACACGTCAAGACGTGATCTATGGTGGGTGGCGCCCCTGGTGGTATTCCTTGGCCTTTCAGCTTTTGTGGTGTATTCCACGTGGGCTGCCCTGCAAGGTGGCCACTACCGGTTCGGACCCTATCTTTCGCCTTTCTACTCGCCTGAACTGTTCGGCGATCCCCGGTACGCCTGGTTTGGCGCAAAGCCGTCATGGTTCCCAAGCTGGCTCCCCTTCTCTCCGGCGATTCTGATCCTTTGGGCGCCCGCTGGCTTTCGCCTGACTTGCTACTACTACCGGGGAGCTTATTACAAAGCCTTCTGGGCGGACCCGCCCTCCTGCACGGTGGGTGAGCCGCGCAAGTGCTTCCGCGGCGAGCACTCCTTCCCTTTGACGCTTCAGAATTTTCATCGTTATTTCCTTTACATCGCTCTGGCCTTCCTCGTAATCCTCGCAACTGACGCATGGAGGAGTTTTTGGTTCGACGGACACTTTGGCGTCGGCGTAGGCAGCCTTGTGCTGGTTACCAACGTGATTCTGCTGGGGGCCTACACCCTGGGATGCCATTCGCTCCGACACCTGACGGGTGGATTATTGGATGCGCTATCATCGGCGCGCAAGAAAATCTACAACTGCGTGAGCGTGATGAACGCGCGCCACATGAGGTTCGCGTGGCTGAGTTTGTTCTGGGTCGCCTTTTCGGATTTCTACGTGAGAATGTGCTCGATGGGAGTCTGGAGGGACTGGAGGATCTTCTGAATGCCCGAGTACCTGGTTCGCGAGCACGACGTTCTGGTGATCGGTGCGGGTGGAGCAGGACTTCGTGCCGCCATTGGAGCTTCCGCGTTCGGTGTTTCCGTGGGAATCGTCACCAAGAGTTTGCTCGGCAAAGCTCATACGGTTATGGCCGAAGGCGGGATCGCCGCGGCGCTCGCGAATGTGGACGAGCGTGACAACTGGAAGGTTCATTTTGCCGATACCATGCGCGGAGGCCAATACATGAGTAACCCGCGCATGGCACAAATCCATGCCCAGGAGGCGCCCGCCTGTGTCCGCGAGCTGGAAGCTTGGGGAGCGGTATTCGATCGGACGGCGCAGGGCAAAATCCTCCAACGTAACTTCGGCGGCCACAAATTCCCGCGCTTAGCCCATGTAGGCGACCGGACCGGCCTCGAGATGATCCGCACCTTGCAGGACCACGGGGTTCACCAGGGGATCGATGTCGACATGGAGTGCGTCATCATCACTCTGCTCAAGGACGGTGACCGGGTGGTGGGGGCTTTTGGGTACGACCGCGAGCGAGGACGTTTCCGGCTTTATCGGGCCAAGGCGGTAGTTATGGCTACGGGTGGGATCGGTCGCGCTTACAAGATTACCAGCAATAGTTGGGAGTACACGGCGGACGGCCTGGCGCTCGCGTATCGTGCGGGCGCCGAACTCATGGACATGGAGTTCGTGCAGTTCCATCCTACGGGGATGATCTGGCCCCCCAGTGTGCAAGGCATACTGGTGACCGAAGGAGTTCGTGGCGAAGGCGGCATTTTAAAGAACAAGGAAGGGCGGCGGTTCATGTTTGATGACATCCCTCCGCTCTACAAAAATCAGACCGCCGATAACCCCGAAGAGGGTTGGAGGTACACCCAGGGCGACCGGTCAGCTCGTCGTCCCCCCGAACTGCTGACGCGCGATCACGTCGCGCGCTCGATTGTGCGCGAGGTCCGCGAGGGGCGCGGCAGTCCCCACGGAGGTGTGTTCCTTGATATCTCGTGGATTAAGGAAAAGATGCCCAGCGCGGCCGAATACATCAAGAGGAAACTCCCGAGCATGTACCACCAGTTCAAGCAACTGGCGGATATCGATATTACCAAAGAACCCATGGAGGTGGGACCGACCACGCATTACATGATGGGCGGGGTGCGGGTTGACCCGGAGAGCCAGATGTCGAGCGTGCCGGGTTTGTTCGCCGCCGGGGAGTGCGCCGCCGGTTTGCACGGCGCCAACCGCCTGGGAGGCAATTCGCTTTCGGACCTGCTGGTTTTCGGCAAGCGCGCCGGCGAGCACGCTGCCGCCTTTGCCCAGCGGCATTCAGCCGGCCAAGTAAACCCTGAGGAAGTGGAGGTGGCGGCGCGACAGGCCCTCGAACCCTTCGAGCGCCCTTCCGGAGAAAGTCCCTTTCTCATCCAACGCGACTTGCAGGAAATGATGCAGGACCTGGTGGGAATCGTTCGGCGCGAGGAAGAATTGCAGAAAGCGCTCTCGGCGCTTGAGCAACTCGAGATCCGCGCCCGCCGGGCAGGTGTGACGGGTCACCGCGAGTTCAATCCCGGCTGGCATACGGCCCTGGATCTTTCCAATCTGGTCACCATTTCCGCAACCATCACCCGGGCCGCCATCGAGCGCAAAGAAAGCCGGGGCGCACATTTCCGTGACGATTATCCGAGCCGCGATGACGCCGCCGGGAAATTCAACCTTGTCATTCGTCGGGGGCGCGACGGGGAAATGCAAATCGTACGTGACCCGCTCCCGGAAATGCCGGCCGAGCTCAAGCAGATTATCGAGGAGATGAAATAATGGCGACTGCAACCTTCAGGATTTGGCGCGGCGATTCCAAAAGTGGTGAGTTCAGGGACTACACCGCCGAGACCGCTCCGGGCATGGTGGTGCTTGACGCCGTTCATGAAATCCAGGCGACTCAGGCGCAGGACCTGGCGGTGCGGTGGAATTGCAAGGTGGGCAGATGCGGTTCGTGCTCAGCGGAAATCAACGGCATGCCGAAGCTCATGTGCATGACGCGTTTAAGCCAATTGCCTTCGGATGCACCCGTCACCGTGCAACCCGTGCGGACATTCCCTTTGATCAAAGACCTTGTCACCGACGTCTCCTGGAACTACGAAGCCAAGAAAAAGATCAAGCCGTTCAAACCGCGCAAGCCGGACTTTCCCGACGGCACCTGGCGGATGATCCAGGAGGATGTTGACCGGATTCAGGAGTTTCATAAGTGTATCGAGTGCTTCCTGTGCCAGGACGTTTGCCATGTGTTGCGCGAGCATCACCTGCATCAGCAATTCGTCGGCCCGCGTATGTTCGTCTATGTCGCGTCGCTCGATATGCATCCCATGGAGATCGAAGATCGAGTCGAAGAGCTAAAAAACGCTCAGGGCATCGGCTATTGCAATATCACGAAATGCTGCACCAAGGTCTGTCCGGAAGAGATTCATATCACCGACAACGCCATTATTCCTCTAAAAGAACGCGTCGTCGACCGCTATTTCGATCCTCTCAGAAAGCTATTCAATATGCTCCTCGGCAGAAGCGATTGAGTAGCTTTTCAGCTTGCTCTTAGCCGGAGAACGGGGCCAGTTGCAACGAGTGTCTCCAATTTCTTCGCCTCCGAAGATTCGCCTGCCGACACGCGTTTGGTGGTGGTTTGGGGTGTTCCCAACAGTTATGCTGCGAGCTTTGGTAATCGCGCCCCCTTAGCTGCCTCCGCCAGAGCATCTGGCGCATCTGGCCGGCAAGCGTGACTGTCAGACTAAACCTAGCTTATAATCCAGACTGACGGAGGCTTTGATCAAGAGCAGTTCGATCTTGGCCGCACACAAGCCGAGTTACAGGGAAGCATAACAAATTTGTTTCGATATCCTATCCGCCGAATGGAGGCCGGACCGAGGAGCGAACCGGCTGCAGGCCGCCGCAGCCTCCAGGGCGAGAACCGAGGTCGATATGATGAGATATTCCTCCCGTACTCGCTGGTTACTGAGCGCCTTATTCCTGGGACCGTTCTTTTCCTGCTTACCCTTGGTTGCGCAATCGGTGCCCATTCAGCCCCTGGCGCTGAACGTGCGGCAAGTCGAAGCCGCGCTTGAATACCTCGGCCAGCCTCTCACGACCGAGGACCAGCAGCACATCAATGAGGCGCTTGCCACCGCGGACGAGGCCGCAGCAGTGCGGGCCATTGAAGCAACTCTCGACAAGTTCGTTCTGGTCAACGTGGAGATCAACGCGGAAAGCCGCGTCAAGGTGAACACTGGCGCAGCCAAGCCGGAATTAATGCAGTCTGGCACGCGTATCTTCCTGGTCAAGGTGATCAACCAGGCCGGAGTGACGTCCAAGCTCGTTGTCGAGAGTCCCAACAGCGGCCCCGTGTACATCCAATCGAACGGTAGCGCGGAACCTGCCCAGGTACTCACCCCCGAAAAGGCGCGGGAGCGTTGGGCGGACATCACACTTTTCGACAAGAACCCGATGTCCGAGCGCCTTAGCGGCATGGGGTTGGAATACGGGATACTCGAGATCTTCAGTCTTGAGAGCGGCCAGCGAGCCGCCAAAATCAGTTTCAACGTCGGTCAGGGGACGCAGGACATAGGCTTCCGCAATGAGACGGTGATCCTCTTCAATGTCCTTCCCGCGCATCACGTCCAACTCCA
>JBELAJ010000493.1:0-6210 GCA_049508935.1 Terriglobia bacterium
CGAAATCGACATCCTTCCATTTGAGCCCGAACAGCTCTCCCCTCCGCAAACCCGTTCCCAGATCCAAAAACACGAGCGTCCGTTCCCTCCCTGTCAACGCGGCGAGAAGTTGCTGAACTTCGTTGACGCTGAGTACCTTTGGAATTGTTCGGCGCTTCGCACTCTGCCGGACCAGACTGATCGGATTGCGATCAAAAAGATCGTACCTGCGCGCATGATTGAAGAGGACGCTCATGAGATTACGAATCTTCGCGCAACTAGCCCTCGAGAGCCGCAGCTTCCTAAGCCAACACTCCACCTCGATGGGGCGAATGCTCGACAGGGTGTAAGTTCCCCATCGGGGCACAATCCACTTTCGCAGATAGCCCTTGTACGTTTCCTTTGTTGAGTACGTCGTCCACTCGTTTTCGGGAGCGCGTTCACGTTGCTTGTAGTGCTCGACCAGTTGAGCGAGTGTCAGCAGTCTTGCTCTCAGCCGGTGTGCGGGAGAGTTGATTTCACGTCGTAGCGGAACGATCACTCTCGTGGCAACCGATTCGTCCTTGAACTGCTCAACCGTCCCAATCACTAGACGGCGGTGTATCCTCCGCCCATCCGATCCCGGTTCTCTCCATCGAAACTCCCAAACGTTTGGCCCCTGTCGGCGGGGCACCTGCGTTAGGCATCCATTTTGCATTTGGCGTCCTTTTGACTGTCGGAGATGTGCTTGGGTTTACTCCGAGCCCCCGAAGCTCTTGCCCCGAGGGTGTCTGTCAGATTATGGCAGGAAGGACGCCGAAGGCTGATATCGTCTTCACCATCAAACGGTTATGGATCATTCGTTCTGCCCTATGACGGGATTGCGGGGCGCGATGCTGCGAGCAAGGTAGATCATTTCCTTGGGCATATCGTGATCTGCCGTAGGCACAAACGTAGGCACAAGTTATCGAGGGTGTTCTCTCCTCGATCCAAGGTTTCTGGAAGGGGTTGTCGCATTCCTGCTGCGATGGCTTTCCTTTCAAACAGAACCACAAGAACACATGCGGCGTGGCGGAAGGAAACACAACAGGAGGGTCGGAACTGCACGCTTCGGTTCTCACACTTGTCGACCCGTGAAAAAAGGTTGGTAACCGACGTGCCATTCGGCAAGGCCCATCCAAACGGTAACGCCATCAAACTAAATCAGAACTAAGTCGCTGGCAATTTGATGGACAGTGCGTATACTCCGCAGACTAAAGATCGACTGTGTTGGGTGGATGTGATTTTGGCGACGGCTAGGTCACGAATTTGTGCTCTTGCTGACGAGGCCAAGTTGGGTTAATACGGGCGTCGGACACCCTTGCCACTCTGACTGCGGTTCGTTTCCGAGGTAGGGCAAATCTCTTATTCCTATTTCGCTGGTGAAAAACCCATTCACCACCAGATCTCGGAAGTGGTTGAAGAACGCCACAGCACTGGCATCCTCAAGTGCTGCCTTCTTGGGATAGGCAACGCGGTCAAGGATTTGCTTTCTCTGACTGGCCGTGGAAGCGGTGAAGTCACTCCCGAACAAGCGATTGCACTCCATGTCCAACCATGTTAGACCCCCTCGGATTGTGGACAGAAGGCTGCCACGTTTGAAATCCAGCCAGTCGTCGATAAACTCCGGAACAGCCGCGGCTGCGGCGCTCACCGAACGCTCATCGGCGGGTATGATCAGATCACAAAGAACATGAACCGTCTTCCACTCGTGCGGATTGAAGATCTTGGGCTGATAAGGCGCCGCAGCTTCCTGAGAAGCGAGTTTGGCAGCCATTTCTTGCGGTGCCCCTAACGCACGCTGGGTTCCAGAAAAAAGAGCCCCTGCGGGCATGGCTGTCATTAGTCTAAGGATGGCGCGCCGGTCCAGGCGCACGCCAATTCTCGAAGCCTTCTTTTGTTCCACAGCGCCTCCCTACAGGTTCTTCTTGCGAACCCGGTCCGCAATATAGTCTGAAGTGCGCCAAGCGAGAGCCATGATGGTCAATGTTGGATTCTTGTCTGCGTTGCTCACAAAAGGCGCGCCGTCGGTGACGAATAGGTTTTTGCAGTCCCAGGCCCGGCAATAGGGGTTCAGTACCGAGGTCTTCGGGTCATCTCCCATACGAGCGCCACCTATCTCATGGATGCACTCGCCGCCGCGTGAAATTCCCCAGCCTTCCTCCGGTCCCCCGGATCGGATGACTTCACCCCCCAGAGTCCTGACGCTTTCCTGAAAGGTTTCCTGCATATGGCGCGCCATGAGAGTTTCTTCCTCGCCCCATCTGAAGTGAAACTTAAGGACTGGGATGCCCCATTGATCCACCACCTCGTTATCAATCTCGCAGTAGCTCTCTTTATTGGGGATCATCTCGCCACGTCCGTGGAAGTCTACGAACGCGCCGTACAACTTCCGGCAGTCCTGCTTCAGTTCCAAACCATATCCTCCCCCTAGAAAGCGCTCCGACCCGCTCCAGAGTTCCGGTCCAGGCATCCCTCGCCGTCCCCCGCCAAACTCGATATGATAGCCGCGTGAAAAAGGCAATTCGTGTCGCAGTTGCTTCTGGTAATTCCACCAGGGCATGTAAAGATGCATTCCTCCCACACCGTCTTCGTTGTGGGGAGGCAAGTCCATAAGGCCCGGGAGAAACCCCGTTACGTCGGACATCACCGTATCCATCACGTATTTGCCGACCATGCCGCTGGAGTTGGCGAGCCCCGTTGGGAATTGACGACTTCGAGAGTTCAGCAACAGACGAGCGGTTTCGCAGGCACTGGCCGCCAGCACAATAACTTTTCCGCGAACCTGAACTTCCTGCCGCGTTCTCTTGTCGATGTAAGAGACACCAGTGGCCTGCCCATCTGAGTCCGTAAGGACCTCGCGCGCCATCGCGTCGCATCGGATCTCCAGATTGCCAGCGGCCTGGGCGGGAACGAGCAACACAGCGGGCGAGGAGAAGTTAGAGGAGAGCCGGCAACATCGGCTACATTGGGCGACGTAGTGACACGCCGGCCGGCCGTTCAGCGGGCGCGTCAGGATGGCCAGGCGGGAAGGGACGCAAGGGATGCCCAGCTTTCTACAAGCTTTTTGGACGAGCAATTCGTAACAGCGTGGAGTGGGCGGTGGCAGGAATTTCCCGTCGGGGCAGTTCTCCAGGCCTTCGTGAGAGCCAAACACCCCGATGAGTTCTTCGACCTTATCATAATAGGTGGCCAAATCCTCGTAGCCAATGGGCCAGTCAGAGCCCTTGCCGTCGCGGCTGTAAGGCTTGAAATCATAAGGGCCGTTCCGGAGGGAGATGCGTCCCCAGGCGTTGGTTCGGCCTCCCAACATGCGTGACCGAAACCACATAAACTCAGTACCAGGGGCGGAAGTGTAGGGTTCCCCTTCCACCTGCCAGCCGCCGACGATGGCGGTAAAGTAGTCGGAGGGGTTCTCAGGAGTTGGAGCGGCCCGGTGCGGCGCGTCGTAGCCCCACTCCAGCCACTTCGAATCGCGGGCCGCGTCGAACCAACTTCCGGCCTCCAACATAAGACACTTGGCGCCGGCTTTCGCCAAAACGTAAGCGGCCATTCCCCCGCCGGCCCCCGAACCGACGATGATCACATCATAAGCATCGGGACTAACTATCAGTTGTGGCACGGGCTCCTCTCCTGCGTCGGACCGGCCACGGCACTCATTGGCCCGGGATGAACGTCCCCACGATCTTCCATCTTCACAAGGTTTTCAGAAACTCAAGCAGATCGTTTAGCTGCAACTTGTCCATGTCTGAAGTGATGCCGTGCTTGTCTTCGGGATTGAACTTGGTCCAGATTTCTTCGAGCGTTTGGGCCTCACCGTTGTGGAGATAAGGAGCCCTCATGTAAACGCTCTCGAGCTGCGGAATATCAAATTCCTTGATCGTGTCGTACTTCGTCGCAGTGCCTACGTTGATCTGCACCCTCGACGTGTAGTGTGTCTGCGGGGGATGACAGAAATAGCAGCGGTTTTCGGGGGGAATCAGAGAGCCGTTATTGGATTTTGTTCGAAAGAAGATCTCCCGTCCCCGCTCCTGCGCTTCGGTCAGTTCGCGGCCGGAACCGAGATGCGGATTGCGGGGCAGTCTGAGCGATTGGATGAACCTTTCGACATCCTGTGCCTCGCGAGGACTGAAGCCTTGCGACCGAAAAATGAACGCGGCGGCGCGCGGGCCGGCCTGCGTGGCGAGGTCTCGGTTCTTGCCGTTCCACTTGAAAGGGGAGGTATCGGCAATCCCGAGCAGCGTCCTGTTTTCTACCACATCCCGGCCCAGCTTGGGAGTTTCGAGCATCCACGTCAAGCCATCGGAAAGTCCTTCATGGGGATGGCAAGTAGCGCATGCCAATTGTCCCTGAAAACAGTAGCTGGCGTCGTAAAACAGACGTTCGCCGCGGCGAACGGCAGTGATTTCCTTTGGCCCGCCCAAGTCAATCGTGGAGGCAACCACCAGCCTGGCAAGGTCCACCACACTCACCGTATCATCCAGGTGGTTAGCGACATAAGCGAAGCGGCCGTTCGGACCAACGGCGATGGCGGTGGGATGGCGCCCCGTTGGAACGCGGCGAACAACATATTGGCGGGCGGAATCGAGCCGGTTCGCCAACGCTTCTGGCTTATCCGCTGGAATCCGACGAAGTAATTGATCGAGCCTCGCTGTATCAACAATGGAAACCACATTGGCGCCTGCTGCGGTCACCAGAGTCCGCTGCCCGTCCGGCGTGCTGACCGTGCCGGATCCGTCCGCATAATAGTAGTCGATGTCATCCAGCAACACCTCATCGACCCGTGATTTCCCGACGCTCCCAGCGCTGGGAGGGGAGGGGTGAACGATCGCCATCCCGTGCGTCAAGTACCAGCCCTGTTCGATCTGAACCAATGGATTGAGGTTCTTAGGCCGCATGAAGGGGATGAGCAAATATCCCCCCGCCTTCGAGGGAACTTCCGCGATATGCCGAAGTTGGATAACTCCTGGCAAGAGGATCCGGTCGGTAACAATTTCCTTACGGGTGTCAATTACAGTCACCTCGGAAACCGGCGGTTGGTCGGACAGCCCCGCGCGCGCCAGCAGGTTCGAGACATAGACCTGCCTTCCGTCACGCGAAAGGGCGACATATTCAGGGAATGTTCCGGCTCCTAGTCGCTTAATCTCCTTGCCGGTCGAGAGGTCAAGGAGCGAAACGGCATTCCCCAGGGTGTTCGCTACGTAAAGTACTTCTCCTTTTAGGTCGGTTGTTACGCCAACGGGCCCCCAACCGGCCTCGAGCGTCCGGAGGGGCTGCAGGGAATGCGCGTCGATCTCGGTGATCGAATCGTCCCACTCGTTCGAAACATAAAGTGTCTTGCCGTTGGGAGAGAGCGCAATCCCTTTTGGTTTATGACCGACCCTTACGCGCCCTGTAACTTGCCCAGTGCGAGTGTCCACTGCCAGCATCAGATCACTGTCTTCGCAGACCACATAAAGCCGTTGGCCATCAGGCGAAAGTTTGAGATCTACCGGGCTCAGATAGAGCGGGCCGGCGACCTCAGACCAGTCAGAGCCTTGACCGGTCTCGGATGAAGCCGCCGCCGGGAAGGCGCCAAAGCCGAGTCCGGACAGAAACACAAGGTTGAAAACCGCAGCGGATGAAAGTAGCGTGAAGAGTCTTATCATAGGCCTCGAAACGGTCAAGACTGCCTGGAATTGGAAAGCCCCGCCGCCTTAGTTTTCCGCAACCCAGACCCGAATTAGGGGCTTGTAGGGGAACACACAAACGTTGCGGGCCGAAAGCTGCAACCCCAAACTCCCTCCCGCTGACTGAGCCTAGGATCGGCAGAAACAGATGTCTATGACATCCGTCATAATAACGGCCGATAGCAATCAAAACCAGATAAACAATTTGTCTACTCCTTTCGACTAGCGGACGATTAGGGAGCTCTATAATCTCGTGGTATTAGGCGATTGCATGTCAGCCTGGACGAATGCACGCAGATGGCATCCTGTTTTCCAGGAAGGGCGTTTCTCGGGCACAATCCTTTACCGCTTGACCTTGAACCACACTTTTCCACTCTTCTTTCCCCAGAGTTACTTCGCAGGCTCGGAAATCCCACCCATCAACTCTTCCTTACTGTGCGGCTCACAGGTACTTGAGAAAGTGAGCAACGATATAGATTGCGCTTCCAACGGCAGCCGATAGGAGCAAAAAGCCGACGCCCAGCCAGAGGAATCCACCAATGCC